>PLXP01000086.1:6447-11451 GCA_003151435.1 Acidobacteriaceae bacterium | reverse complement strand
TTGCCAAGAAGTGTCGCGGTAGTGGACGGAGCCTGGATGTACTGTTCGACGCTCGAAAGACTGGTCGAGTACAGCACATCGAAGTCTGTGCCACCAACGGCGACGTTCCAGGGAGTAGATGCAAAACCATTCACGGCCAGACCCGAGGAAGCCGCTGCGCTGAAGCTTACCCAGCTGGAATCGCAACCCGCCGATCCGGAGTCGCCTGAAGAAACGGTGATCGATATGCCCTGGGCGGCGGCCTGCTCGTAAATCTCGTTGATGAAGGCGTTTCCCCCGGCGCCCAGGTCCTGTTCGCATGCGCCGAAGCTGATGTTAAGGATGGATACCGTGTTGTCGTCGACGGCCCGTTGCATGGCGAGAAACAGCCCATACTGCAGGTCGGTATTGGCCGAGGTATAGAGAGTAGTGAGCGCCTTTGGCGCGAAGGCCTCAGCCATCTCGACATCCACCAGGGCCTCAAGTTCGTCGCTCGTTGCGCCCGGATCGTTGCCGTCGACCACCACACTCGGCAGTTGCGCATCGGTGACGGCCGTCGCAAGAGGTTCGTTCAGAAACATCGATCGGTAGTTGGCGACATCGGCGATCGCCGACGCGCTCAGGTTCGAGTCTCCGACGATGCCGATCGTCACGCCNNGACAGCACCCGGCTTAGTGGTAGTGCTGGCGTGTCCGCCGCGGATGACATGCGGCTTCGGGTAAAAATCGTTGAGCGCGGCAATCCCGCGGACTACCGGCGCCAGCGCCGCTGGAATCGACGGCGCGCTGCCGTTTGCCAGATGCAGTTTGCCGTTGACCTCGTACCGGTGAATATCTGTATGGAAGGCGGCGCGCACTGCTCCCATATTGCCGGAGAAACGAATCACATTGGCGGCCGGCGAGACCTGCTCGATGGTGAAGCCGTTGGATTCAAGCCAGGTCTTCACCGTGGCAATGTCGTCTGGCCTAGCGCCAAAGCGGATACCGTACTCGGTTGGCAGGAGCCACTGGCGGTAGAGCGCTGTGCCCGGCATACTGGCGGATTTCACATAGCTGTCAAGCGCAGCCTGCTGTTCTGCGCTTCGGCCGAGTACCAACAGCAGAGTACCGGTAGAGTCCGAGTCGGAGACCTGGCCTCGGTCGAACTCCGCTTGAGCAAGAGGGTGGAGGCTGCCTCGCAGAGTAACCCGGGCAGTATCGTCGACTGGTTGAATGATGCGCGCGCGTTGCGCATGAAGCTGCGCTAATGCGATGAGCAGTGAGACTGCGAACAACAGCCTGGTAAATCTCCGTGGTGTATGGACGAAGTACGGCATAAGAATGGGTCCCGAGTTTCCTTTCTTTTTTACCGCTCCCGCGGTGGTATGTTCTGGTTGCCCTTGCAACCCTGGAACACTAAAGAAAGAAGTATAGGGGCGTCCTGATCCGTGAATCTGTGATGCAGGCTGGTCGAGGGAACAAAGTTTGATGCGAAAACTCATTTTTCAATCTTTTGCAGCGTCATGCGGCTTCTGCGCCGGTCATAATCGATCGGGGACTGAAGGAGTGGCCCGGGTGAAAGATGAGTCGTTATTCTCTCAATTCAATCAATGAAGGTTCCAGAGTGGACGTCGGGTACGACGCGCTGCTGGATAGCTACTTTTTGCAGGTGCGTGTCCCGGACGACCGTGGCGAGGTTCATCTGAAGCGCTGGCTTGGCAATGGCATGGGCAGCCTCGGTTCCGACGGCGTAGTGAGCATCCCCGAAATCATTCTTGTAGAAGCGGCCAAGTATGCTGCCATACCCTCCGATCTGCTCGATACTCTGCTCGCGGACCGCAACAGGGAACCAGAGCCGGTCGAATCCGATCCCGTCATTTATGCCGGTATGCCCAACCAGGAAGTGCGACGGCATCGACCGAGTGTCGACCCGTCCGAGGGCGTGATGATCACGATACGGCCTTCCCGGGTTTTTACAAGGGACCGTCAGTTGGCGATGGTGCTGCTCCGCGATTTTCTGGGAGACGAGCATCGGGCCCGCCGTCTTGCAAGGGAATTCGCGGCGCTCGTTGTGCGCAAACTGAGCAACAGCCGCCCTTGGCTGCTCACCGAACGCGACCTGCAGGAGGCGGTCTGCACAATCGAAACAAGGTTCGGTCTGAACTGGATTGCCGAAGCAATGTGCTATGCCGGTGAAGGCCCGCGCGTCAGGCCGGAAGCTCAACTTCGCCGCGCCGGCCGAGCCAAGAAACGTCCCGCGGCTTCTACCAATTCCAAACATCCTATGCCAGCCAGCGTCTAATGCGCATTGAGGCGGATCCAGTGGATCTGCCTCAACGGCATTCCTCTAAGAGCCGTGAGGGTAGATTTGTTGCGATCGTCAAAGCATCCGATCATTCCTCTTGTGTGAACGCATAGAGCGAATGTGTTCTAGCCGGTGTCTTTGCAACCGCCAAAGAACCTTGCTATCGTCGAAAGCAATGAAGTGACCTGCTCAACTGAGACGTGTATTGTCGATCGTTTGGATGCAGGTATCCGTTCAAGCAGATTCCCGCGAAGCGCAATCAGCCCATCCACAATGAAGCCCATCTGTTCTCTGGAAAAGAACAGGAGTGGACCGCGTGTACAGCTCACCGGGTCCAACTCTTCTGCAGTCGCAGCCTCCGCTATGGCAATTCGCAGCACGAGCGAACGAATCGCATCAGACGTGAGACAAACGTGACTGCGCTTGTCTGCCTGAATCACCAGTTGCCGCAGGTCATTCGGGAGACTCTGGTCCCAGGATGCAACCACTCGCACGCTCGCCGGTCGGTTGGCTGAGCGGTGTACCAAATGGAGTGCAGATGCACGGGTCTTCTGCTGGCAATCGCTCTCATTTGCTTGCGGCGTCTCTGGCCCAGCCAACATTTCGACTTCGGTACCTGGGAAAGGCGCGTGGTCGTCTACCGCACTCTGGCCGGACATGTGGATAGCGGATTGAGGAGCCGGGGTTAATTCGACCTGGTTCATCGGGTCCCTTTTTACCTGCTCAAAGCTGGTTCTTCGTGCAAACTGCGTACCCTTCTCGAGAGGAGCACGACCAAGAAAAATGTGGATCAAGTGCCGCGCGCAAGCCCTCAGCTGGGGAGTTGCCCGGATCCACGAAGACCGCAAAGTCGATCCTGCGGCTGATCTCCGTGCGCAGCGAGTCCGAAGAAGTAAGGGCATCGTAGAACCTGACAGGGGTATTGATCGTCTTGCGGTCAATAATGTCCTCAAGAAACGCGCTGCCGGTTTGTTCCCGCAGCGGGATGTGCGTCTCGTTCAGCCAGGGGCTGTTCAACAGAATGTCGTGTCGCGCAGCGAAGCTGTGCACGCCCGCCCAGTAGGCAAGCCCGTATCCGGTGGCCGGGGTGGAATTGAGTCCTGCATTTGACTCGAGAAAGATTCCAACTCGGAACACCGGCAACGGTGCGCGGTCGAGGTCCGCCATCAGTTGCGCGTCCGGCGTCAGGCTTCCTGGCAATGCGACGGCAGCCGCCAGCGTCATGGCGCAGCCGGTAGCTGTGAAGATGCGCCGTCCCATCTTGTCCTGTAAGGACCGGGACGCCAGGGCGATCAAGAGCACTGGCCACGCGAGGGCGGCCAGCCGCCGCTCAGCATTCAGGGCACCATTGATTTGAGTTGGCAGAAAACTGCAGGTGAAGAGCAAGACCATCGCGGTTAGAGCCAAAACGTCACCTTCGTCAACTGCACGACTCCTCAGGCGAGCGAAGATTCCCGAGAGCACATGAGCCAGAGCGAAGAGAGGGAACCCAAGCAGCGCAACCCTGTAGGGAACGTGGATGCCCGCAAAGGTAAAGAAGTCCACGCACTGCCCGGTGTACACGAAGAGTGCAGTCATTTTATGGAACGCAAGCGAGATTTCGCTTCCCAGGCGTGAGCGATCATAGACCAGAGCCGGCGTCACGAGGGCAGCCAGAACGGCAAAGCGCGCTATGAACTGGAGGTGCCGGTTGGCCGGTGCCGGCATCCACCGACTGAAGAGCGTTTCTAGGACCAGGTATCCGGCAAGGAGCAGCAGCGGAACTGGGTGAGAGAGAACCAGCAGTACAAGACATGCACTGAGAGTGACCAGCGCAGGCCAGGCGCCGGATCGCCGGAGCGAAACCCACGAGGCGATTGCATGAAAGAGGAAGCCGGATGCCAGACAGAAGTTGTAAAAGCCGCCCGCCAAAGACCACGTGAGAATCAACGGAAGAATCCACGCATACATCGCGGTTGTCTCGGGGCGAAACGCGCGGATGGCTCGAAGGAGTCCGGTCCAACACACAAGGACCGTGAGCGTAACGAGAGTTTTCTCCGCGGCGGCAGGGGAAGCTATCTCTTGCATCAGGGCCAGCAGGAGATAGTACAGGCTGTAGGGCTGAATGAGATGGCGGAAGGCGTACCAGTGGCCATACCACGGGTCGCCAATCAGGAGCGCCCGAATGACTGCCGAGTAATAGAGGTGAACCGGCCCGTCGCCTGACGAAATGGCTGGTTGGCGGAGCAGGAAGATGAGCACTGAGGCGAAGGCGCCGGCGACAAGACACGGCACTGCCAAGCGGCGAAACCGCGAGAGAGCCCTGCGGACCTCGCTCGAATTGCAGCTTGTTGCAATCGACGAATTCTCTTGGAGTTCAATTTCCAACTTCCGACTCCGTGGATAGCAGGACAGGGCCGAGACATCTGTCATCACCCAGATGCCCCGGCCCGACCCCCGGCAACTGAGGGCGGCCGAGGACTTGAGTAGCAATCCGATTTGCGTATGTCGCGACTTCCATGTGAGACCTGGCCGTTGCTCCCGATTTCGCATCGCGTGGAACCGCGACGATCAGAAGACGTGGAACGTGTAGATTGCTTTGGAAAAGCCGGTGGTGCTATGCAACGCGCCGACTACTGGAGGCAGGAAGCCGTAGTCGCCCTGTGGCAAATCGTGGAGCGAGACAAGCCAAACTGATGAGCCAAGCCTTTGTGGGTTGTAGGTGACGACCTCGGAGTTGCGGTCTCCACCGAAAGCCTCTCC
>PLXP01000086.1:0-6441 GCA_003151435.1 Acidobacteriaceae bacterium | reverse complement strand
GTCACTTCTCCCCATCCCGCTCCGTTGATGCGACGATAGATCCCAGGAGTCTTCGGCGTCTCCGCATCTGAAAGTGGCTCGGCCTTGGCGGAGTCCACCTTGCCGGCCGGAGGAATCGGAATGCGCAGGGGAGGAATCCCTACGGGGGCAGTCTGCGTGGAAGTGGAAGCCGCTTCAGTATTCGGGTGCTTGTCCTTTTCTGTCAGCGTGGGCTTGTCACCTGCTGGTCCCGAAGCTGCAACAGCGCTCGACGCCGAAGCGACCGGCTTAGCTGATGATTCAACCACCTTGGCATTCGGATGCTCGTCCCTGGCGTCCGGCAAGGGCTTGCTCGGAGTGGGCCCCGAGGCGGCAACGGCCTTGGCTGGATCAGGCACTGGCGACGCTGGAGCGGTGGGCGGTGCAGCATGATCGACGGTATCCGCGTCCAACGGATTCTCCATCGCAGCGATGACCGCGGCGCTCACGGAATTCTTCACAAGCAGCACCCGATCGCTATCCGATAGCTTCAGCGGATGGTAGCGGGCGCGCAGCGCGTTGATGATTACCTCGTCCTGCAGCCCTACGCGGTGCATGCGCAGCACGTCGTCCACGTCGAATGGCGGCGCGATTGCGGAGATGTTGTCTGCCGGATTCCGCCCTTGCGCGGAGCTGCCTGACTGCGAAGATGCGCCCTGCCCGGGAGAGCCGGTTCCCGGAGAAAAGCTGGGCGACTGAGCGGCCACAACAGGAACCGCAATCAACAAAACGAGCACCGCGTTAAGACGTTGCAAGAGTTTGTTTCCTTTCTTCTGCGCCGCGGGTGACTGCGGTGGGCATCAGCAAATAAAGCGAATTGTAGGGATCTCCGGCTTTTGCCGTAAGGGCTACAGGCACTTTTTTCCTCTGTTCGCCCGCGGATTGGTCGGGAACTCCGAAGAACACCTGTTTGGCGCTCCGGATGGGGGGGAGGCAGCTCAAAAGGGAGCGTGTGCGCAAACAAAAGCGCGTGTCGGGGCCCGACCACTGAACAGGGAGCTGTTCGACCGCCTCATAGGCTCCAGGTGTCTGTGCCCGGAGCTCCAAGGTCTGCCCCTGGATATCGAAAAGAATCACTCCCACCGGGTTGTCGTCGAATCCCTTGAGCCGATCAACGGCTGCGAGCATGTCCGTGGTTGAGACAATAACTTCGTGCTTCCAAGTAGGGATTACAGATTCAAACGCGGGGAATCGCCCCGCTATCCGGCGTGCTCCCAGCAGGTAGTTGCCGCCACGAAAGAAGATAGCTTCCCCGGTAATGCCAAAATCGACCGGTGCATCGCCGATTCCCGGGAAGAGCGACTGTAGCGTTCGCAGCAGACGGCGTGGGAGCAATACTTCTCTGTCCTCGGGAGACGGTGTGCTCGTCCGCATTTCTGCACGAGCCATTCGGTAGCGGTCAGTAGCAACCATAAGGACGCCGGCAGGGGTGAGCCGCAGCAAGGCACATCCCAACGACAGGCCAGGCTCTTCGATTTCATCTCCCAATGTCGGCAGAACGCGACCTATGAGGCCGGCCAGAGCGCCAGGCTGAAAGCGTGCCATCCACTCAGTGCATGGTTTAAAGGACGCTGGGAAATTGGCTGCCGGCAACCCAGGCATTGACGCTTTCAAGCCGCGAATTGAGATGGCCGCGAAGGAGTTGCCTTTTGCCGAAAGGTTGATGTCCCCGTCGGCTAGCGAGATGATGAGATCCAGAAAACGTCTTGCCCGCAGGGCCACGGCACCTGGCTTCTCGACCGCACAGGGGATGGATACGCGCAGGGACTGACTCAAATCGGTAGAGCGGATGGAGAGACTATTCCCCTGTGTCTCCAAGAGGACAAAGCCAAGGACGGGCACGGCTGGCCGGCTCGCAACACAGGTCTGTGCCGACCTAAGCGCCGACTCCAGATTGGCCCTTCGCATTCGAATCGAAAAATGAGTCTCTTCCGACATGCTCAGCCTGAGGTTTAACACGGTGACGGATGAGGGCCAAGTCTACGCGAGCACAAAAATGCGTAAGGACCAATTTTTTGGCAGAACGGCAAGGAGAGCTTCAAAAAATGCTGACTTGAACGTTGTCCCTCGATTTTTCGGAGGGTAATTTCATCGGCATGGATACCACGCTCGTAACTCAAGAAGCTTCTTTACCCGTTCCCAACTCCACCGAGGCTGCCGGCCCGCTCGCGTGTATTTTCGCCAAGCTGTTTTCCCGGCACTTCCTGAACGCAGCCATTCTTCTCGTGGTGCCGTTGATTTTCGCTCAGCCTTTGCGCCAGCCAATCGAACTTCTTCGGGATCCTGACGTGTGGTGGCACTTGGCGGATGCCCGCATATTGTGTACGACGCATCACTTTATCCACGTCGAGCCCTACTCATTTACCGTGAGCGGACAGCGTTGGGTAAACCCCGAATGGCTCTCCGAGATTCCGTATTGGCTCGGATACGCGGCATTTCACTGGAGCGGAGTCTACCTTGTGACCTGGCTCGCATTGGTCGCCAACCTGATGTTCCTGTACTGGCGTGGATATTGGAAGACTGGCCACGCCGGCGCTGCGTTTTGGGCAGCCTGCCTCGGCTTCGCGTTGATGACGGTGAACAGCGGCCCACGGACCATCCTCTTCGCATACCTGGCGCTATCGGCCGAATTGGCAATCCTGGAGGCAATTGAGCGAGGAAAGGCCCGCTTAGCATGGCTTCTTCCGCCGCTCTTCTGCATCTGGATCAATCTCCACGGGAGCTGGGTGATTGGTATCGGCCTGCTTGTGCTGTATACCCTGTGCGGGGCGTTCGGCTTCTCAATGGGAGTCTTTGAACAAACGGCGCGCTCGTCGAAGGATCAGAAGCGGCTTGTCTACGCGCTCTTCGCGAGCCTGATTGCGCTCGTGCTCAATCCCTACGGCTGGCGACTGATCTGGAACCCTTTCGACATGATGCTGAACCAAAAGCTCAACATTGCCAACGCCGAGGAGTGGCAGCCGCTGCATCTGGACTGGTTTGTGGGCAAAGCGGCATTGGCGGCGATTCTCCTGATGGTGCTTGCCAATTTCCTACGCGGGCGAAAGTGGAGACTTTACGAGATCGTCTTCATCATCTTCGCCTGGTATGCCGCCTTCGACCACGTCCGCTTCGCATTCCTTGCGGCCGTCATCATAACTCCTTTCCTGGCCGCGGACATGGTTCGAGGTTTCTGCGCCCATGCGAATGCCAAGACCATTCCAGTGATGAACGCGTTGGCGGGGGCCTGTGCTTTATGGATGATGATGCACATCATTCCTTCAGATGTGGAGTTGCAGAACGATGTGGCAAGGCTGTTTCCACGTCAAATGATCGCTTCTCTTGACCCATCCTGGCGCACGTTCAATTCCGCGAACTTGGGCGGGGTTATGGCCTTTGAGTCCAAAAGCAGCTATATCGATTCCCGGCTGGACACTTTCGAGCATCACGGTGTTTTGAAAGACTACCTCGAAGCCATGCGGATTCAGCAGCCGCTGGAAGTGCTGGACCGCTACGGGATCGACCATGTCCTTTTCCCTGAACACACGCCTCTTGCCTACCTGCTCGAGCGCATGCCCGGCTGGCGGGTGGAGAAGCGTGAGGGGGAGGGAAGCGATTTCTACGTATTGTTGGAAAGGATTCGGAACTTGCAGGCACCCGGGCGGAAGTAGCGCCGGCGATTGGGTTGGGCGTGGGGCTCCTCAGCCGCCACGCCCGCGTGAAAAAGAGTACCTTTGCGGCTTTAGGGAGAGTTGAACCGCATGTCTGATCGATCTCCCTCAGCTCACCGGCTCCAATAATCCCGGATCGTTGTTCCGCGCGTTCCCCACCGGTCGCTGACCGGGTAAGCGCGCATGAGTTCGGCCGGATAGGCCCCTCTTTGAAATCCACCCCGTGAAGCTTCCAGACGCTAGGGCGTTTCAGGGGACCTATTCCAGATTCACGGCGCAAAACCAGCTCGATAAGTGACTTGTAATCCTCAATTGAGCCGACATACAGCGAAATTGACCACTGCTTGGCTCGATCGGCATATCGCTTGCTCATTGTTTCCCTTGCAATTGAGCAATGCAAGCGCGTGATCGCGGCGAGTTTCGGCGGAAAGTGACATTTGATGATTTTCTTCCGAAGCTGGCCTGCCCAACATTCGATCGCGCATTTATACGAAGCGTCTGAGCGCCCGCGTAAGATCCTCAAAGCCAGGCTCGTCCGGGAAGGCAGCGACCCCGTCCTTGAGTCGCTTGTGCCTGTTCTGCATGAAGTCTTCTGGGCTTCCCGCGTAGACGCTCGCTCCAAAGTGGCCTGCCTGATTGGCAAGCGCATCCACAACGAGCTGTCTCCGTTCGCCCGCGAACGATCTGACAAGATCTTTTGCAAATGCCGGGTTGGTGAAGACGACGTTGGGGATTGCTTTATCGATCAGGACAACCAGGTTGCGCATGCCTTGGTCGGTAATGTTCGAAGTTGCGGCGAGGATCAGATCGTAGGCAGCAGCATCATATCCGGCGACAGCCCAATAGAGCCCAGCCAATTCCTCCGCCGATTCGCTGGTCATGACCCGGTCGATACAGTTCTTGGCAAGTAGAGCACGCTTCACGGTGGGGACCCCACCGAAGGAGATGCTCCCGCGAACCAGATCAAAGGTGCGGTAACGAGTCCAACCCGTGACCCGCGATTGGATGGACTTCTCGATCCGGTTGAGCAACAGGTCATAGGTTTCGTCCGGAAACAGGTTCACGAAGATACTGAGGAATCTTGGAATGGCAGCCTGATCATAATCCCAGTCTTCTACCGGGAGAAACTCCGTCGCCACCGCTGCCGCTTCCTCGCGGGTCAGGCTGGTCAACGGGACCCCGTAGATCCCAAAGGCATCCACAAGGTCCGTGGCGATGACTTTATCTCCTTCCGCGTGAATCGACAGAGCGGCTTCTTTGAGACTCTGACGGAGCTCCGTGAACTTTCCCATGTAAGCAATCGCGTGGATAGCTCCACGTTTTGCTACGGGATCCGGGTAGCCCCCGTAGGACTGGATTACAGCGATGTCCTGTTCGGTGGCATCCGCGAATACGCGAAGATTGTTCGCTGAGGCATGGATTACATGCACTGCACCAGCCTCGAGCGCCGAGAGAGCCCGCTGGCGAAACGCCGCTGGATCGGAAGCGTGGATCGATCCCATGACCGATGACAGTTGACTTATCATCTCGTCCAAGTGCGGATGGGTGATCAATTGGTCCGCCATCTCAGAGAGAAACTCGGGACGATCAGCAAAGGCAAACATGAACCGGTGGAATCCGCCGGTAGTCATCTGGAGTTCCAGACACGCGCGGGTCTGATCGATGGTAAACCGGGCCTGGTTGCCCGTCGATGCGATGAGGCGCTCTAAACTCGCGCGCCCCTTTTCCATCAATTTGGTAATCGACTCTTCCCAGCCAAGGTGGCTGAAGTCTGTCGAAAGAACCGGAAGTTCGTGTTCCGCGGTGCGGATTGCATCGATCACCGACACCTCGTCATCCACAGCGATGGTGGCGAGCGCTTCCGTTGCCGCTTGCCTGATTGACTCAGGGCAGTTGACTGCAGTAGCGGAACGAACGGCGTCGAAGATCGTCGCCCTGAGTTGCGGACTCCCGGCGCGATCGTAACGACTTATTAGTAGTCGAAGGCAGCGCTGGCGTTCCTTGCCCTGCCATTCCTTCTCATGCTCGGTGGTTGGGCGTCCCATCCGATTGAGATAGTTATGCAGCAGGTGTTCCAGGATATCGACGGCGAGCAGCGCGCGCCTGCCATCCTCTTCCAATGCGAACTCGAGATAATCAATGGCGTTCTCCCGGACCGGTCCGACGGCCGCATAGTTCAAGCCAAAGCCCCCGAAGGACATCGTCATCTCATCCTGCCATTCGTTGAACTCTCCATCCTTCTCCAGGATCTGGCGGATCATAGCGAACGGCGTATATGAAGTCGTAAACGCATCTGCGCGGCGGGTGATTCGTATCGCCTGCAGCAGCATGACAAAGTTGAAGCCAGGATCGCCGAATCGATGCCAGGACGACAGGCGTTTCAACACCCCTTTCGCGCCGGCGGCGCCTTCAACGTCGCCTCCATCTTGCTGTGCTAGTTCCCACAGGGTGTCAATCGATTCTGTGGTCCAGTCCACATGGTGTGCGGTCGCTTCGAGCAAACCAGGAAGAACCGAAAGCACGTAGCCCTGACCAATCCGGTAGCGGCTCCCCTCCGATGTCGCATCAATCTTGATGGGATCGGCGATAGCTGTTCGAACCAGGGCCATGACTTGGTTGGGCTGGTAGATTGCTGCGCCGGACAGATCAGTCAGAATGCTGTGACGAGTGTATTCGTCACCCGAGCGAAACCGCTGATGGATGTCAGCCCATATCTCACCCAGCAGACTGAGGCTGGCGTCGCTGGCATGCCCTCGGCGCCAATCAAGCTCTG
>PLXP01000154.1 GCA_003151435.1 Acidobacteriaceae bacterium | reverse complement strand
CGGCCGGTGATGATAAAGTCTAGGGCACCCTCCGCGAAGTCGAATGCCGTCGTTGCTGATTTTTGGCGACCCGGGGATGGGGAAGACAAAGATCGTCGAGAAATTCCTCCGGGATCATCCATCTGTTTTCGATGAAGAAACGGGGATGACGCGCTGTCCTGTTGCAGCAACTCAGATGCCTCCAGTCCCAAACGAAAAGGCGTTTTACGAAAGCCTCCTCGTTTCGTTGGCATCAGTCATGCCACGCGCCGTCCCCGTGAACCATCTCCGCCATCGATTTCAAATCCTGGCACGCCAGATGGATGTTCGCATGCTGATCATCGACGAGATTCATACGATGCTCGCCGGAAGCTTCCGGGAACAGCGCGTGTTCCTCAATTCAATCCGGCTTATAGCCAATGATCTCAAGCTGCCGCTTGTATGTGTCGGAACTCAAGAAGCAAAGCTGGCGCTCATGACTGACCAACAACTGGCCGATCGCTTCGCCGAAAGCGAATTGCCTCCATGGCGCGACGACCTGGCTTTGAGCCAGCTCCTGGCATGCTTCAGTTCCATCTTGCCTCTACGCAATCCTTCAAACCTTCGGGACGCTGATGTCCGGAAACGCATACTGGCATTGACCGACGGCATCACTGTTCGGATCTTTCGTCTGATCGAATCGGCCGCAATCCAGGCAATAGAAAGTGGGAAGGAACGCATCGACATGGATTCACTCTCCGAGCGCGTCGTGACAGAAACGCTGGTTTCAATTTCTGAAAGGCGCTCACGCAGACCGGCATGCGCCAACTGAGACGGTTGCCTCTCACTCCTCGTCCTATAAACGGCGAGATCCTTTCCTCTTGGATGGCACGTGTATCAGCAGTCAACGGGATCTCCATTCCAGAACTGATCGAATACGCGGGAGGCGCCGGCAACTCAGACTTCCCGCCAGTTGACCGAGACGTTCCTCGTCCGCTGATTGCTGGCCTCGCACTGGCGTGCAGCATCCCGGACTACAAATTGGCCGAGATCGACCTCCGTGTCCAATTTCCCAATGCGCAGGCGTCGTTCTTCCTGCCGGTCGAGAAGATGGCGCCGAATTGCTACAACCATTCGGCAATTCCCATTCCTTACTGCCACGCATGCTTTTCGGAGCATGAGAGAAAGGGAACTACGCCATTTTGGAAAGCGGAGTGGACAATGGCCCACGTCACGCGATGCCCCAAACATCTCTTCGGTTTGTGGGCATATTGTCATCATTGCTTGTGCGGCAGGTTGTCCGTGGTGGCACACACCAAGCATGGCGGACTCGTTGCCCGCTGTACCTCCTGTTATCGGGCACCGGCTGCCCACCTTCTTGAAAGTGCAGAGAAGACATTCTCCCGCAATCAACTTGTCGCGAGCATGGGTCAATCGTTGACCTTGGCTTGCCGGGGACTCGATCCTGATCCGATTTGGCTTGGGCGGATCAATGCAGCCACGTTTCTGTCCGTCCTCGATGACATGATGTGGATATTCCTGGATGCCAATCTTGATCGGGGATTCCCACTCATCAGCCGCTGTGCTCCGGCCACGTATTACGAGTTGGCAGGAATTGGGCTCCCGTTTCCATCGTGTCCGTTCAACCTTTTGACTTTCCATCATCGCGAAATGGTCATAGCGGCGATCGCTATCGCTCTTGTCGGCGGCAGAATCACGGTTCTCAAAACATGCTTCCCTGTGCCCGCCAGCGAACTCGATGCCTACCCTTTCTCATCGATCAGGAGATCGTCCAACCAAGACAGCCACAGCGAGATCGTTGATAGAATCGGGAGGTGGCCGGCGCCTCTCAAGGAACGTGCACTGAGATATCTTCCGGCATTCGCCTGAGGCTTTCGCCACGCCGAAACCCGGTGCGCCGAATCCGCGAGCAGTCTACAGGTTCTGTGCAGTGTTTCCGGCTGCGAGTCTACAAGTTGAGTGCAGTAAATCCTCTTCGTCTACAGGTTGAGTACAGTTCGACAACCGGCGAGTTCATTGAG
Source organism: Acidobacteriaceae bacterium (assembly GCA_003151435.1). Taxonomy (GTDB): domain Bacteria; phylum Acidobacteriota; class Terriglobia; order Terriglobales; family Acidobacteriaceae; genus Telmatobacter. The sequence goes on along the minus strand of PLXP01000154.1, from coordinate 4,696 downwards.
TCCGATGTCGCGTGCCGCATGTTCTTCAAGAAGATCCAGAACCCGTCGCAACAGCCATCGCGCCAGCCCGCTCGTCTTGCCGGACTCAAGTTTCCGGTTGCTACTGAAGAGAGCCGCCATCAGCGCTGCAGTAAGGCCTTCTACCTACAACCGATTCTCGGGCAGCGAGCTTTGGTACTCCTCTGCCAGGAGAGCGGCACACCTGGTTACGCGCTCGTCGTACAGCATCAGGATAGGGGTGCTCGCTTTGGAAAAATTCAAATCGGCCCCAAGAATAGCTGCGGGCACATTGGCGTCAAAACTGAGGCGCAGGTCTTTAGTGATCTTGCTGTTGTCTGAATACCCCAAATCGGCATATCGGGCGAGACAAATACTGCGTGGCCGGCATCGTAGTGGCGACGTGGTTTGGGGCGGTTGATGTTCAGTCTCAGTTCACAATAACCGCCAAGTTGTTCGAGCAAGATAGCCACTTTCGTCTGTGAGGACGAAATGTCGTGCCAAACCCTTCCAGGTGCCAGACGTTGGACGACATGGCGAACAGTAATCCCGTTCCTCAATGAGTACTTCTGTGATAGTGGTTGGGGGCACCGGGCGTGGGCACGTTGTCAGAGATCTGCGCCCCTTTGGCATGCTCCCGGGTTAATGCAACGGTGAGGCTGATGCCGGTACCGGAGACTTCTGCACCGGCCGCGTGCGCATGAGTGAGCGGCGCGGCGACGGTGATCGCGTTGCCGCCGAACCTCCGCACGGAGGCCACAACCGCCGTCTCCGCGTTCGCCCCACTGCCAATGGTGATGGTCTGGCCGTCGCGAAAACCAATCGCGCCGGCGAGGGGGATGACGGTTGCGCCCGCGCCGGTGCCAATACCCACACTGGTGGCGCCTGCCGTGCCAACGGTCGCGATGACGGCGGTCTCGAAATTCGAACCCGTATCGATCATGATCTTCTGGCCGGCATCAAAGCCCTCAACGCTTTCCACTTTGATGTTGGTGGCGCCAGCAACTGATGCGGCTGACAGAGTGGCAGCGGCCTGCGTCAAGAAGTCGTTGCAGTTGCTGTCGGTGTCCGCACCATCCGGGAAGCGGCCCGCGCTCGTATCGGTTGCGCCGCCGGCTCCCGCGAATCCACTGAAGCCACCGGCCCCGCCCGGCGCAGGTGCATGACAGCCACTCTGCTCTTTACCGGAGGTGGCTTGATATCCCTCTGCGGCCCATGGGTCGACCACCCCGCCGTAATTGAGGCTGTCGACAATCAGGCCCGACGCATCGCGCAGCACGATGTTACCTTCTCTGTAGGTCATGTTGAATCGCCCGAAGGCAATGTCGCTCGTGGTGAACTCAGGGCCACCGAACCATTGGTTCGGTTCCGGACCCGGCTGATAGCCCACCGTCTTCACCGCAGCATCCCGCACCACCGCGTTGATCGCGTGACCATCGGCCAGCGGGCTGTCGAGCATAATGCCTGTCCCGAGCGCCTGCACGGGCTCGTTGCTCGAATGCGCAAAGGCTGTCGCAGGCTCGAAGCTGATGCCCGTTCCGCGGTTGCTGAAAGGCAGGTTTGCCGCGTGATTGAACTTCAGCGGCTGAGCCAGATCAAGGCCCGTGCCGACATGCGTTACTGCCTCGCTGTCAATGTGTGCGGCGGAGAGCGCGGGTGTAAAGTCGATGCCCGTGCCTTTAGGTCCCGCAGTGCCCACGGCGGTAACGGTCACCGTTTCCTTGTTCGCCGGGGTGCCAACCGTCAACTTGTCACCCGCGACGTATCCTCTTACGTTGCGCACCTTGATGTTTGTGGCGCCGGCGCTCGCATCCGCCGCGAGGTTCGTGCGGGGCGATGCCGTGCCCACATGCGTCACCGTCACGGTTTCAATTCCGTGGCCAACGCTGTCTATATCCAACCTGAACTTGTCGCCCGCTGAAATGTTGTCCACCGATGTCACCTGGATGTTGGTCGCGCCGGCCATCGCCTCCGCTCCCAGGTACTCCTGCGATCCCTGCTTGCCTACCGCGGTCACTGTGGCCACTTCATATTTCTCCTCGCCCTTCGCCACCGAGGGGAACGTCGCGCCGTAGCCGATGGCAATCTTCTCTCCAACTTTGAAGTCCGCTGCATTGGTAACAGGTACGTTCGTCGAGCCAGGAGGGATCGTGATCACCGGCCCATCAGGCACCGGTTGCCACACCGTTGTATGGTTGCTCGCCGCTGTGCCGAGGTGTGCAATCTTGGGTGTTTCCTCGCTGGACCCCGTGCCGATGCGAATCGCATCGCCCACCGACATGCCTGTCGTGCTCCGCACGTGGATGGTCGTGTCGCCCCGATGGGCAGGCACCACGAGCCCGGAATTCGAAAGTCCGAGCAGGTAGAAGCTTTTCGCCGCGAGGTTCGTCCCCGCCGGAATCTTCTCTGCCGAGAAGATCGCCTGTTGTGTCGGATGTTCCGTGAGCGTCCAGTTCGAAATGTCCACGCTCTTCGATCCCGCGTTGAAGAGCTCGATGAAGGAGTCCGTCAGATTGCCCGGCGAACCCGAGCTGATGCGAAACTCGTTGATCTTCACCGGGCTCACATTGCGCACCTTCTCCGCCGCAGTCTCAACATGCTTCTGCCCGTCGGTCGAGTTCGTCCATACCGCCTTGCCCACCAAGTCACCGTTGAAGGCCGCCAGCCCCGACGTGACTTTGAACGTCGCGCTCACGCTCGCGCCCGGCGCAATCGGGTCTGTGAATGCCTTCGACGTCTCCTTCGTGTCCGCAACATGCGCCGTCCACTGCGTGCTGGGCGGAGAAATGCTCAGAGTCACACCCTTCGCGGGCGCGCCCGTCGAGTTCGTGAAAGTTACGGTCGTCTCCTGCGAAGAGCCCGGTGTAAACGTCTGAAGTCCCGGCGGTGTTGCCTTCGCAGAAGACGGCGCCATGCTCAGATGAGCCACGTCATACCTCGCCGCAACGATATTAGCCTGCACCAGTTGATCGGTCGCGTCTGTCGGAAACGTGCCCGCGGCCGTCATCGCGCCTTCATAAAACGTGCCCTGCGAGCTGTTGCTGTTATCGCCACCGTTGCCGAGCAGGATCGCTCCCTGCTTCCGCATCGGGTCATAGGTCGCGTTCACGCGCGGCCCGTCGAACATCACTAGCAAATTGCCCTTCTGCGCGTCGCCTCCCATGGATATCCAATGTCGCGGTTCGCCTTTGGCGATCGCGGTCACAAATCGCCAGTCAATAGTCGGCAAGTTCGGGCATCCCTTCGATCCATCCGTGTTCACGCAACCTACGAGGTTGTTCTCCTGGTCGGTCATAATCCACGGGCCATTGCCGCTTCCGCTGAACCACGGCGTCGCGTTCCCAAAGTAGGCGGTCTCCATGGTGCCGTTATCGTCGTCGCGGCTATCGATTTCGGCGTTGCCGTAGTCAAAACAGCAGCCGGAGTTGAAGTGGCGGCCATTAACCACCCAGTACTGTCCCTCCGCCTGGTTGTCCACCGCCGTGCCTTTCACGTCGTTCTGGCGCAGGCCCATACCCGGCACTATAAAGACCCCATATACCTTGTGGCCCATGATCGTAATCGGCGCCATGTCAGCGACGGGCAGGTTGTTGAACCCCCCCAGCGCCGGGCCGTTAAATCCGCCGCGGGGCGCCTGCGTCAGATCATTGTGTTTGGGCGACTGGTCGTAGATCGTAGTGAACCAGCAGTACGTGTTTGCGCAGAACTTGTCCTGTGCGTCCGCGTCCGCGTATCCGCCCGGATCCGCAACCGGCGACGCCGACGGCTGCACCACGCCGATGTTCAGCGTCTTTCCGTCGGACTGGCGCAGGACCTGGTAGAGCGGGCCGTTATACCTGGCGTACAAGGCGCGTGTGGTGCTGTGGGCCGCAGCGCACGGGTCGCCGGCGGCAGCGTAGATGTCGCATGGGCCTTCGGGCCTCGCCGGAGCAGCAGTCGAGCCGGCCCGGACCGGTTGCGCAAGCGCCAAGAGGGCGCCCATCGCAGTGATCGCCAGTGCAAACATCAGTACAAAATGCATTTTCGCTCTCATGCGTATCCCCATCTGCCTTGCCGAATTTTTCCCGGCATCTCGAAGAGACGGTCTCGTCCCTCCGCTTTAGGCTGTCCAATTCCTTCAAAACTTCCGTTGGGAATACGTATACCACTCGCTCCTGCAATTCGGTGCGCTGGAACTACGGAACCGCAGCGTCTTGCCATAACTTGCCAATTCGCACAGGTGCGTTGCGACGAGATTGCAGGATGAGGCATACACGGAATCCCCAGTTGTGCTTCCAGTTGCTCCAGCCGATAGAACGGAGCTCCGGCACCGTACTTGAGTTGAGCGACCATCGCCGCCGCTGTTTCACAATGAGGCGTGCAACTTCCTCTTGGCTGAACACCTGCGGAAGGTGCCGAACCTTCTTCGGATAGGGCGTCTCGGCGACGCTCCAGTCCCGCTTCAACACGTGAATATATAAGAAGCGCAATGCAGCAAGGCGTAGGGTCACGGTGTTCGGACTTAACTTGCACTTGGGCGTCGCGTCAGAATAAGTTGACTATTTTGTCGAGAGCAGATTGAATGGGTTATGCGCAATCAGCCTTCGGCAGAGCAGATTGAAGCGAAGTACCGTTCTTTGTCTGCGTTGACGGATGAACGGATGCGGCGACAGTGGGCGGCGGCCGAATCCCGAGCTTACGGTTGGGGCGGAGTACAGGC
>PLXP01000215.1:36623-42663 GCA_003151435.1 Acidobacteriaceae bacterium | reverse complement strand
AAAGCGAAGATTCCAAGGGAGATGGCGTCGTATATCCACCACACCAGGAAGAACAGGCCGGCAACGAGAAGGCCCAGCAACGACTCCGCCTCGCGGACGCCGACCGGCATGAAACGATGGGCCTGGATCGACATTTCGACCACCGAGACAAAGTGGAAGAAGAAGGCCATGCCGCCCACGTGGACGCATATCTTGCGCCAGCGCTCCTGGTTATAGAGCACAGCCGGAAAGACGGAGACACTTGCCCCCGCGTAAAGAACAGCCGCGACTCTGAGCCAAAGCAAGTACATTCCGTTGTTTACCTTAAGGCGTAACTGATTAGTATACCTGTGATGCAAATCACCTAATTGGCTGTTTGGACGCTTTCGGCTGCCCTGAAAGTGTTGACCAAGGGGTAAACACGGCGTCCAATTCCGGCGCGAAAAGAGTGTAGGTATAGCCCAATCAAATCGCCAGAAACTGGGCAAAACAGGGCTTTTTTGAGGGCTTTTTGACTGCTTCCCGGCGCTTCTCGCAGCGGAAATGCACGATCCCCGCTCACGATTGCCAGGTCTTGTCCTTGGAGTGGCAGAGCTGTTCGAGGTTGCAGATACCGCATTTTGGTTTGCGGGCGATGCAGACCTGGCGGCCGTGATGGATGACCTGGTGGGAAAAGGCGATCCAGCGGTCCGGAGGAATCACTTTTATCAATTCCTGCTCGACGAGCTGGGCGGTGTCGCCCTTGGCCAGGCTGAGGCGGTGGGCGATGCGGAAGACATGCGTGTCCACGACAACGCCTTCGGCCTTGCCGAAGCTGACGCCGAGCACCACGTTGGCTGTCTTGCGGGCGGCGCCAGGGACGGTGATCAACTCGGCGAGCGTCTGCGGAACCTCGCCGCCGAATCGCTCGACGATGGCGCGGGCCGCACCCTGGATCGATTTGGCCTTGTTGTTGAAGAAGCCGGTGGTGCGGATCAGCTCGATCAGTTCGGGCAACGACGCCTTGGCCATGGCAGCGGGGGTAGGGAAGCGACGGAAGAGTTCCGGGGTGACCATGTTCACGCGCACGTCGGTGCACTGCGCGGAGAGGATGGTGGCGACGAGCAGCTCCCACGGAGAGCGGTGGGTGAGGGCGCAGGCGGCGTTGGGGTAGGCTTCGTCGAGGGCTTTCAGGATGGCGGCGATGCGTTCGGGGGCGAGGTCGCCGCGCTGGGTGCGGCTTTTGAGCGGCGCTTTGGGTTGCTTCTTCGCGGTGGGTTTGCGGGCCGGCTTGGTTGTGGGCATGGGTGGAGTTTCGCTGTTTCAGTGGTGAAGGTTGGTGGCTTCCCACCTTTGCCGCAAAAGCAAAGACGCGACAATGATGAGGTACAGAGCAATCCCCTATTTTGAAGGATCAATTGTCTCTCTTGAAAGGTCTTGCAGAGATACATCAACCCCGGCGAATCTGATAGCTTGTGTGTCGACTGTAGCGTGCCCATCATAGGTAACGATTAGATGCGATGAATTTTCCCATCTCATCATGAGATCTATCGTTCCCCCAGCGTTGGCCTTATCCAGGTGGTAGGGGCTGGGTGCAGGGCCATTACAAGAGAACGACAAGACATCATATGGAGGCAGTGAAACGCTGGTCCGCTTCAGAGACACAATGGTGTAAATGCCGGCATTTCCTGGCCCGCCGTACTGATCCGTGCGAGCAGTCGCAAGCCATTGCCCATCTGGTGATCGGACTTCTGTAGACCAAATCGTCGGGTGAGCGTTATCGTTACAACCGGATACGAAGACAAAGACAACAATAATTAGAAGCGAAATCGCTTTGTGAATCACAGAGCGGCTTTTCGCACAATGCTTACTGATCAGTCCCATGTTTGTTCCGCTCAGAGGCGATTCCTATTGATCCGGTCCTGTTGGGTCGCATTTCAAAAGTGCAGATGCAAAAGCAACAGCAGATCCTTCGACTTCGCTATGCTCCGCTCAGGATGACAATCATATTACTTCAATCAGCTTCATGTGGAAAAATCACAGGCTCCCGCTCAGCCAGTGACCGAGGTTCTCGATCGGCAGGCGGATACCGATGAACAACTGGCCGAAGCGGCGTAGACGGCGCTGATTCGTCGAAGTGCAACCCATATCCTGCTTCAGGAGAGGAGGTGGGCTCGCTTGCCTTGCGACTGTAGTAGGGACACAGCTTTCTTGTCAAAGCTGGCGAACTCCTCCGCGCCCAGCCAATACCCCTCGAAAGCGATCACACCGTCGGCAAAATCTCCCCCAGCCTCCATGACCTCGAGCCCCGCCTCGACCGCGGGGCGGTTCATGACGACATTTGCGCTGTGCATCAGACACCGAATGGCGTCGACAATATCCGGGACCGGCTTCTTGTAGCCACGGCGAAGAACCCACACGAATTCACAAAGGACGGGGACAGGCACGGCAACAAGTTCTGCTCCCTGGAGGGCCTTTGCCGCAAGCCGAGCCTGCCGGGCGTCGTCCCGCAAAGCGTCGCGCAGGAGGACGTTGGTATCCGCTGTGATCTTCACTGTTTTCTTGCCCAGCCCTCAGCGACAATTTCGTTGATTTCCGCAATGGAGAGCTTAGGCCCGCCTTTTTGCGCCAGACAGCCGCTGAAATCGGCGATCGTGCCATCCTGCGCGGCGGCTCTCACCACGAGTCGACCATCCGGCAGCTTGTCGGCCTCGATTTTCTGGCCTGGGGCGACGTTGAGATGCCTAAGCAACTCCTGCTTCAAGGTAATCTGGCCCTTCGCGGTAATCGTAAGCGTGGTCATGCATTCGCCTCTCACTCTCATGGTAAGGCAAATATCCCTTACAGTCCAGGATTCCTGGAAATCCTTGCGGACGCCTACAACTTTCCGTCGAGCCAGCCTGTGAGCCGCTCGATGGGCAGGCGCACGCCGATGAAGAACTGGCCGAAGAGGGCGTACTCGGCGCTGACTTCGTCGAANNCCGTGCTCGTGCATCATGGCCTGGCGTTCGGCGAAGGGGACCATGTACCAGTTCTTGTGCTCGTCGCGCTTGCGGTCCATGGGGTAGAAGCAGAGATATTTCGCGTCGGGCACCGCAGGGAAGAGGCGCGGCGTCATGGCATCCGATCCGCGTTTGAGGGAGGCCGCGATTTCGGCGTTCCACTCCGGCGAATGCTGTTCGAAGCCTTTGGCGGCGGCGGCTTCGTAGGTCTTGCGGGTGGACTCGTAGAGGCCGAGTTCGACTACCGACACGTAGGAGTGGGCAGGCGTGAGGAAGTCGTAGAGCGGCGTTTGAGCAAGGTCTAATTCGACCTGGTTCAGGGCTTCAAGCGAGTCGCGGAAGTGAACGAGGATGAGGTCGCCCTTGTGGCCAAGCTCGGAGTAAAGTGCGGTGCGCACTCCGCTTTCAGGAGTGGCCCGTTCCAGCGCCTTGAGCGCCTGCGTCGCTTCGGCGGCGATGCTGTCGCGTTCCGGCTGCGAGAGCGCGCGCCACGCCTTCCAGTCGAAGCGAAAGAACTGGTGCAGTGCGCTGGAGCCTTCAAGTGTGAGCGGGACGGGGGGAAAATCAGCCAAGGAGACCACCTCTAACATTTCCTGGAGCAATCCCCATCGTAACAAATGGCGATGATGTGAGGAGGTGAGCGGGATGCCGTGAAAGCGAGGCATTCCTTCGGTGGTTAAAGCCCCGCGCGTTTTGTTGGCATTGATGTACGGGCTGAAGCCCGTACCCTTGAGGGTCGCTCTGGACCTATATACTTAAAAACGCGCATGACTGAAAAGATTCTCGCCTTCCTGGTACAGTTCGTCACCCATGTCATCGATAGTGGCGGTTATGCCGGCATTGTTGTGCTGATGGCGATTGAGTCGGCCTGCATCCCGCTGCCGTCTGAGATCATCATGCCGTTCGCCGGCTACCTGGTTTACAAGGGCAGCTTCAGCTTGCTGTGGGTGGCGACCGCGGGCGCAATCGGGTGCAATCTTGGGTCCGTCGTCGCTTATTGGATTGGCGCCAAGGGCGGTCGGCCGCTGGTGGAGCGCTATGGCAAATGGGTGCTGATGAGCCGCCACGACCTAGACCGCATGACCAGCTTTTTTACCCGGTACGGAGCCATTACGGTTCTGTTGGGGCGGCTGCTGCCGGTGGTGCGCACGTTCATCGCCTTCCCGGCGGGAATTGCCCGGATGCCGCAACTTCGTTTTCACATTTACACCTTCGTGGGTTCGTGGCCGTGGTGTTTTGCCCTGGCCTACGCGGGAAAGAAGCTGGGCGAGAGTTGGAACGACCCAAACTCGCCTTTTCATGAGCTGTTTCACCGTTTTCACACCGTTGTCGTGGTGCTTCTGCTGGCCGCAGTGGTCTGGTTTCTGTGGTCTCATCTGAAGCGCGGCAGGCAAACTGACGCCGTGTAGGGTCTGCAAAGAACGTGCGGCGGGACGTACACTAGCTCGTCTTCAGAAAATAATGAACTGGCGGCGTACCCCGCAGCCATCAAAGGAAGGTTAGGAGAAACGATGTCAACTGAACAGCAAGGCGGCCAAAAGACCGCCGCAGCTTCAATTGCGCCCGCGATGGGCAAATTGGGAGTGATGGTGGTCGGCCTGGGCGCCGTGGCCACCACGATGATTGCAGGTGTCGAGGCCGTCCGTCGCGGACTGGCCAAGCCGATTGGATCGCTGACGCAGATGGGCACCATCCGCCTGGGCAAGCGCACCGATAACAAGTCTCCCCTGATCAAGGACTTTGTGCCGCTGGCCGACCTGAACGATGTGGTGTTCACCGGCTGGGACATTTTTGAAGACAACGTCTACGAGTCGGCCGCACACGCCAAGGTGCTGGACAAGGAGACGCTGGAGCAACTGAAGCCGTATCTTGAAACCATCAAGCCGATGCCTGCGGTGTTTGACCAGTACTATGTGAAGCGCCTCAACGGCACGCACGTGAAGAAGGGCAAGAACAAGCGCGACCTGGCCAACCAGGTAATCGAGGACATTCGCAACTTCAAAAAGACCGTGGACCGCGTGGTGATGATCTGGACCGGTTCGACCGAGATTTTTCTTGAGCCGACGGCGGTGCATGAGAGCATTGAGGCGTTTGAAAAAGGCCTGGAGACGAACGACATCGGGATTGCGCCTTCGCAGATTTATGCCTATGCCGCGCTGAGCGAAGGAGTGCCGTTTGCCAATGGCGCGCCGAACCTGACTGTGGACACTGCGGCGCTGATCGAGCTGTCGAAGCGCAACGCGGCGCCTATCTGCGGCAAGGACTTCAAGACCGGGCAGACCTTCATGAAGACGGTTCTTGCGCCAGCCTTCAAGGCGCGCATGCTGGGCGTTTCGGGCTGGTTCTCGACCAACATCCTGGGCAACCGTGATGGGGAAGTGCTGGACGATCCGCAATCGTTCAAGACCAAGGAAGAGTCGAAGCTGGGGTCGCTCGAATACATCTTCCAGCCGGAGCTTTACCCCGATCTCTACAAGAACATCTACCACAAGATTCGCATCAACTACTACCCGCCGCGCGGGGATGAGAAGGAAGCCTGGGACAACATCGACATCTTTGGCTGGCTGGGCTACCCGATGCAGATCAAGATCGATTTCCTCTGCCGCGATTCGATTCTGGCGGCGCCAATTGCGTTGGACCTGGTGCTGTTCCTGGACCTGGCGAAGCGCGCGCAGGGGCTGCGGTCGAGGGGGATTCAGGAGTGGCTGAGCTTCTATCTGAAGTCGCCGCAGACGGCTGAGGGCCTGTACCCGGAGCATGACCTGTTCATTCAGTCGATGAAGCTGAAGAACACGCTGCGCCACATCATGGGGCAGGAATTGATCACGCACCTGGGTCTCGAGTACTACGACTAGCCACCTGCGGTGGGGCCAACTGCTCCCGTTGGTCGCAAATAGCAAAAGCCCCATCCGCCAAGGGTGGGGCTTTTCTTTACTCCGCGGCCTCGTCTGGTTCGGGCTCTTGTTGGAATTCGTCGCTCAGGAGCTTTAGACAGCGGCCGCCAAGAATGATCGATTCGCCTATTGGGACTTTGTCGAACGGACTATCGATGTTCTCCGTGTCGATGAGTTGAACCCAGG
>PLXP01000215.1:0-36586 GCA_003151435.1 Acidobacteriaceae bacterium | reverse complement strand
AGCGCGCCATCGCCCTTCTTGCGAATTTCGCGATCCTGGAAGAACTTCCGTCGGTGCAGATTGGGATGCGACAGCCGCAGTTGAATCAATCTGCCGGTAAACTCACGCAGCCGTTCGCGCGATGCATCGAGATTCCAGTCGTACCACGTCAGTTCATTGTCCTGGCAATAGCAGTTGTTGTTGCCGCGTTGCGAGCGGCCCACTTCGTCTCCGCCGGTGAGCATGGGCACGCCTTGCGAGAGCATCATCGTGGCGAGGAAGTTGCGAATTTGCCGCTCGCGCAGTTCGTTGATGGCCGGGTCGTCGGTGGGACCTTCGACACCCATGTTCCACGAGTCGTTGTTGTCGGAGCCGTCCTTATTGTCGTCGCCGTTGGCTTCGTTGTGTTTGCTGTCGAAGCTGACCAGGTCGCAGAGCGTGAAGCCATCGTGCGCGGTGATGAAGTTGATGCTCGCGTAGGGCTTGCGGCCGTCGAATTGATACAGGTCGCTCGAGCCCGTGAGGCGATACGCAAAGTCTGAGAGTTGGCCGCTATCGCCCTTCCAAAAGCGGCGAACGGTATCGCGATACTTGCCATTCCACTCGGCCCACAGAACAGGGAACTGGCCCACCTGGTAGCCGCCGTCGCCCACGTCCCATGGCTCCGCAATCAGTTTCACGTCAGCCAGGGTCGGGTCCTGATGGATGGTGTCGAAGAACGAGGACAGGCGGCTCACGTCATGAAGTTCGCGCGCGAGAGTGGCGGCAAGATCGAAGCGGAAGCCGTCGACGTGCATCTCCGTCACCCAGTAGCGCAGCGAATCCATGATCATCTTCAGCACTTGTGGATTGCGCACGTTGAGCGTGTTTCCGGTGCCGGTGTAGTCCATGTAGTACTGCGGGTCGCCTTCGACTTGCCGGTAGTAGCTGGTGTTGCAGACGCCCTTCCAACTGAGCATCGGGCCCATGTGGTTGCCTTCGCAGGTGTGGTTGTAGACCACGTCGAGAATCACCTCGATGCCCGCCTTGTGCAGGGACTTGACCATCTGCTTGAACTCGCGCACCTGGCCGCCGTGATCGCCGGTGGAACTGTAGCGAGACATGGGCGCGAAGTATCCCAGCGTGTTGTAGCCCCAATAGTCGGTGAGGCCCTTGTCGACCAGGTGTCCTTCATCGATGAAATGGTGGATGGGGAGCAGTTCCACTGCCGTAACGCCGAGATTCTTGAGGTAGCTGATGCTCGATGGGTGTGCAAGGCCGGCGTAGGTTCCGCGCAGTTTTTTCGGCACCTTTGGATTGCGGATGCTGAAGCCCTTGACGTGAACTTCGTAGATGACCGAATCGGGCAGCGGGATCTCGGGCATGCTGTCGCCTTTCCAGTCGAACGCGGTGTCGATGACCACCGACTTCGGCACACCCGCGGCGCTGTCCTCGGTGTCCATTTTTGTAGGATCGCCGGAGGCAAGCTCGTAGGGGAAGATGGGCTGTTTCCAGTCCACCTTGCCGGAGATGGCCTTGGCGTACGGGTCAACGAGAAGCTTGTTGAAGTTGAATCGATATCCGTTTTCGGGATCCCACGGGCCGTCGACGCGAAGGCCATAGAGTTGCCCGGGCTCGATTCCGTTGATGAAGCCATGCCACACATACGCAGTGCGCTCGCGCAGCGTGATGCAGTCGGTCTGGTTGCCGTCGGCGTCGAAGAAGCAGGCGTCAACGCGGGTGGCGGCCTCAGAGAAAATTGCGAAATTGGTTCCTCTTTTGTATGCGGTGGCACCCAGAGGGTACGGCTTGCCCGGCAGCAGTGTTCGGCTCATAAGGGCTACGATGCAAATATGGAGTTAGCCTGTTGTACAAGCCGAGTTAGCGGGGCTACCTGAGTAGCGGCGTTGGGCAGTCTCTGACTGCGTGATTCGCTCTCGATATTCGCGGCATCTCAGGTCTCAAAATCGAGACTTACAGCACCCGGCATTCTCGAGACCGCTTTGGAATGCTAGACCGCGACAGCCTGGGCGAGGCGACGCACGGTGAGCACCGTTATGTCGTCTTCCTGGCCGAATTCTTTGGCGGCATCGGCGATGTAAAACGCGGACTGGTTACTGAGATTGTGAACGCGATCGAAGCCGAATAGCTCGCCCGAAGGCTGCCGCGCCTCGACCACGCCATCGGACATGAGCAGCATGCGGTCGCCGGGATGAAGATAGAGGCGGACCTCTTCGTACGTGATTTCCGACAACACGCCGAGAGGCAATCCGCCGGGCAGCATCACTTCCTGGGTGTTGAGGTAGGGCGGAAGATGCCCAGCGTTGGCCAGCACCAGTTCGCCGTTGGCTCCGAACCAAGCCGCCTGGCAGGTGGTAAAGCTCTCGCTGCCCACGAGGACGCGGTTCAGCGATTCCAGGATCTTCGCTGGGCTCTTATCCGGCGTACGGCGCAGCGCGCCCATCAGCATGGAGACATTCATGGCGGCCTTAAGGCCCTTGCCGGCCACGTCGCCAATCACCACCAGCAGACCGCCGTCGGAGGTCGGCTCCAGGTGATAGAAGTCGCCGCCCACCTCGTTGGCCGGGTTGTAGACGGAGTCCACTTCAAAGCCGGGAGTCTTGAGCCGTTCGTGGGGGATCATCAGTTCCTGCACGCTGCGCGCCGCCGCCAACTCGGTGGAGGCCCGCTCCTGGTCGCGGTGAACGCGCATGAAGCGGACGAAGATGATGAGCACGATTGCCAGCAGGCCCGTGAAGTCGGCGATGGACGCAAAGTGAATGGGAATGGGCCCCGCCTGCACGGTGAGCGGCGAACGAAACGCGTGACCCGCCCAATCCGGCATACCTGAGGTGAGCAAGGGTTCGAGCATGCCCACGAAGTTCAGCACCAGCGGAATCAGCAGCAGTCCGGCCTCAAAGTTCCTCTTGACCGTGGCGGCAAGCAGCGTGATGACGCAAAAAAGAACCCAGCAGATCATCCACAGCAGGCACACTGCGACCACCAGGACAACCAGCAGGAAATGGCTGCGGCCCATCAGCAGGAGAGTAGGGCCGATGGCGGACAGGATGGGTGCGGTATAGCGCAGCCCCAGGATGAACCAGCGCTTGCGCTGGGCTTGCCAACGCTTGTTCAGATTCAGGAACGAGACCAGGAATTCGAAATAGAGATATGCCGAAATGACGACGAGTTGCGCCAGCAGAGCCCCGTACAAAAGCCCTTCCATGTAGGCGTAGCTGCCGGCCAGGTCGATAAATCCGAGAGGCGCCTGCGCCAATTCATGCAAGGCCAGCCATCGATACTCGTCGTGCCCTTTCTGGTTGAAATAGAGCGCCAGCAGGAACATCGCAAGTACGACAAGAAGGACGGAGTAGATAAGTCGCGGCAATTGCTCGAAGAGAGTCTGATCCGACCATACTTTCAGCGTCCGGTTCAGATCGTCGGGGTTGCCGAGCCGCAGCGTGCGGTTGGCGAAAAAAGCGGTGTAGGCGGTGTAGCCAAAAGGGATGTAGATGGTGCGGACCACCAGCGTGAGGGAAGTCTCGGAAGGCGGCAGGCTCAGGTTATAGATCCGCGAAATGGTCTGGTAGTTCTCTGGCACATCTCCGTGGGGTCCCTCGGGGGGAATCTCCTTGCCATTGGCGAAGACGTCGACACCGGGGTCTTTGGTAGCGCTTGGGACGCTGGTGCTTTGCGATACCGGCATCTCGATCAGCAGGGAAACGGGCCCGTGGTTGGGCGCGAGCTTTATATGGATCCGGAACCACGCGAAGGGCCGCTTGTGGCCGGGAGGGGGGCCGGATGGCCCATGGGGCTGCTGCGCCTTGTCTCCATTCGGGTTGTCGGCTGGATGGTCTTCATCGGGCACATCGGCGATGGACTCCTTGGCGTCCCGCAGATCCCATGCCGAGTCGTCGAAGTCTTGAGAAGACGCGTCGGGATTGGATGTGATGCCGACCCGCCAGTTCTTGTCGAGGACCACCGGAGAGCCCAGGCCAGTGGCATCGAACGTCACTTCAGGCGTTTTCAAGGCGTTGCGCGAAGCCGGCCGGGCATGGCCGCTGGGCATCAGCAGTTCGTCAATCGGATTTCCTGGACGCGAATGCGGCTTCTGGGCAGCAACCCCGGCTACTCCGCACACGGCCAGCGCTGCCACGACAAGAAATCCTGGGCGCACGAATCATCCCCCTCGATACGTGCTCTCCACTTTAATTCAGTGAGATACAAGGTCCAAGCGTTCTGGAGCCGGAACGGGCGGAAATTAACTGTTCCGGAGGGCCGGAAACCGCCTCCCTACTTAAATATTCTTCCCCCGGATGCCCAATGAGCAGATACTAGCGTCTAACAAGACGAGCGAAGCGGCATCGGCCGCGAGTGGGTCTCGGAGGTGAGGTTATGAGGAGATTTTACAGAGATTCAAAAGCCGCAAAGCTGGCCGGAATCGCGGCCGGTCTCGGGCTGGCGATCGCGACGGCTGCCTGGGCGCAGTCGACTCCCCAGCAACCCACTCCCCCATCGACTCCATCCGCTACGCCCTCTACGCAGCAGCAGCCGGATGCGAGCGCACAGGGTTCGACCCCACCAGCCGCCAGCAGTCCTTCGACGCAGTCGCAACCGGCCCCCGGCACAACTCCAGTGGCGGGCGACACCCAGGCCTCGAAGCCAGCCCCCGGAACGGCCCCGGTGGACGGCGATAAGGCTCCCTCAAAGCCGGCTCCGGGAACCGAGCCTGTAAAAGGAGACGTCGCCGCTGCCGCCGTGAACCCCGACAAGGTGGTTGACGTGGGCAGCGAGAGGATCAAGGTAAAGCCCGGCAGCATCGAGGATGTGAGCGCCGTGGGCAATCGTGACATCGGCGGCCGCGGCATGGGGAACTGGTACTCGACCGACACCGAGATCAAGATGGGCAAGTCCTACGCCTCCGAGATCGAGAAGAGCACCAAGTTCATTACTGACCCCACGGTGACGGAGTACGTGAACCGCATCGGCCAGAACCTCGTCAAGAACTCCGATTGCAAGGTGCCGTTCACCATCAGGGTGATCGATTCGGACGAAATCAACGCCATGGCGCTTCCAGGCGGGTTCTTTTACGTCAACTCGGGTTTGATTTTGAATGCGGACGAGGAAGCGGAACTGGCGGGCGTGATGGCCCATGAGATAGCCCACGTCTGCGCTCACCATGCAGTCCGCGAACAGACCCGCATGAACTACGCGCAGTTAGGCACGATTCCGCTGATTATGATGACGGGCTATAGCTGGACCGGCTACGGAATCTACGAGGCCGCCCAGTTTGCCGTGCCGATCACGTTCCTCAAATTCTCGCGTGATTTCGAGGGACAGGCCGACTACCTGGGTGTGCAGTACATGTATCGCGCCGGCTACGATCCACAGGCTTTCATCAGCTTCTTTGAAAAGATCCAGGCATTGGAGAAGCGCAAACCCGGCGCCGTGGCCAAGGTCTTCGCCGACCACCCGCAGACTCCTGACCGCATCCTGCACTCGCAGGAGGAGATCGCCCGCATCCTGCCTCCGCGGGACGAGTACACGGTGACCACATCGGAGTTCGACGACGTGAAGGCCCGCCTGGCGCGCATTGAGAACAAGCGCCGCCTGGTCGATTCCAAGGACACCAAGAAGCCGTCACTGCGACGTGCCAGCACGGGGTCGAACGACCCGAATGCGCAGACCGGGGACAGCAGCGCCGACGACAAGCCGACGTTGCATCGCCGCGAAGACCAGCAGAACTAGGCCGAATCAGTCTGGGTCAGGGAAAGCGAAACGTCGAGCAGGGGACCGATCCCCTCCCGGCGTTTTTTGCTTGTTTTGGAGGCACAGGCCCTTTACAGTAGCGATGGATAGCCCAATACATCCTAAGTGAGTTTGGCGGGGCGAGAGGTTCCGTTGTGTCCTGCCTCGGATGAGCTAAGACGGCTTCCTGAGACTGTGTGTTCCCATGAAAAAGATTGCGATCCTTGCGGCCGCCTTTGTGTTCATCCTTCTGCTTACAAAGATCGCCAACCAGGTGCCTCCCGCGCCTCCACCGGGGACCGCGTTTTCCTTGAAGGCGCAAAAAGTGATTCAGTGCTCGGCCGATGAGATCACACTGGTCGATACGCACCAGAAGTCCACGCACCTTGAGAAGGACACCAGTTGGCCGGAATGCATTGCATTCCAAAAAGACCAGGTGATGGACTTTTACCTCTCCCGCGGGGATAAGACGCGTTTTCTGAGCGCAGAGCAGACCGTTTGGTGGCGCAAGGCCCTTTAAACCCAACAGCCGGCACTTCCAACTCTGAAGTTTCGCAGGCGGCTTGGACGGAGAATCCGGGCAGGGCTGCGGCTCGGCTCCGCACCATTTGCTGCAACAACGCTACCAGTAGGGGCATCGGGCTGGCCAAAGCCCAAGATGCCGGGCTTTTGGGAAAGGGCTGCCCGGCCGCGTCGGTCATTCCCGACCCGTTCTGATAGAAATTTCCGGAAATACCCCGAAATTCCTTGAACAAGCGGGTGAAACCGCGTTATACCTACAGGTCTACCGGCAGATACGCCGGAATCCTGCCCAGGGTCTCTTCCTTCCGGAGGAAAATCATGCGTAACGCGGCGGCGCGATCCAATCTGCTTGTCCCCGAGGTCCGCGAGGTCATGGACATTCGCCAGGCCTCCGACTATCTCGGCATCTCTCCCGACACGCTCTACAAATATGCGTCGGAAGGCTTTGTGCCCGCGTTCAAGCTGGGCAATCGCTGGCGCTTCAAGCGTTCGCGGCTCGACGAATGGATGGACCGGCAGTCGGACCTGCAGGGCGGGCGAGGCGAGGTCGATCCGCAGCAGAAGAAGCCGGTCCAGCCGGCAATGTAAAGACAGTTGTCAGTGGTCAGTTGTCAGTAAAGACACAAATGACGGTTATCCGTCATCAGTTTCCCAGTTGGCAGCTAACACTTGGTTGCGGGCAATCGTGGGCGCACGACAAACTGACAGCTGAAAACTGAGAACTGACCACTGACAACTGACAACTGCCTCACCGTGATATACCTGACCGGTGGACCACTTCCGCCGAATCGGACAACTGCGCCGCCGTTTGACTCGTGCCGGCCTCTCGGGCCTGCTGGTTACCCACCTTCCTGACGTTCGCTATCTCTCCGGCTTCACCGGCTCAAGCGCGGCCCTGGCCGTGACGCGCCGGGCTGCCCGGCTGTTTACCGACGGGCGCTACGCCACGCAGGCAGCCGAGGAAGTAAGCGCCGCGCGGGTGGAAATTGTGGCCCGCTCGGCGGCGGTGGCTGCTGTGGAATGGCTGGCCGCGCAACCCGGCGTGGAGTTTGCAGGCTTTGATCCGGCATGGACCACCGTGGCTGAGCTTGCGCGCTGGAAGTCCGCCTTGCCCTCGGGGATGCGCCGCAGTTTTCTATCCTCCCTGTCCGCGCCCATGGTTGAACCGCTGCGCATGGTGAAGGACGAGGACGAACTGGCCCTGATTGCCCAGGCTGCGCTGGTCGGATGCCGGCTCTTCGATCACATTCTCGGCTTCGTGCGACCGGGCATCCCGGAGATTGAAGTGGCGGCAGAACTCGAGCATCAGGCGCGGCAGATGGGCGCCGAGGGCATGTCGTTTGACACCATCGTGGCGTCGGGTGCCCGGTCGGCTCTGCCGCATGGACACGCAACCATGGCGCGGCTTCCGCGGCGGGGATTCCTGACCCTGGACTTCGGTGTTATCCTCAAGGGTTATTGCTCGGATATGACGCGTACCGTGTACTTTGGAACGCCGAAGACAAACGAGCGAAGTGCTTATCAGGCAGTGCTTGAGGCCCAGGAGGCCGGAGTGGCGGCGGTGGGCCCAGGTGAAAGCTGTGGTCAAGTGGATGAAGCCTGCCGCGGCGTGTTGCGCAGGGAAGGTTTAGCAGAGGCGTTTTCCCACTCCACCGGCCACGGTGTCGGGCTGGAGATTCATGAGTCGCCACGTATCGGAGCCGGACAGACAACCAGACTGCTTGCCGGAATGGTTGTGACCATTGAGCCCGGGGTTTACCTGGCAGGTCGGTTCGGTATTCGCATTGAAGACATGGTGGCCGTAACCCGAACCGGAGGGCAGGTGCTGACGCCAGCGCCAAAGGCCCTCATTGAGCTTTGATTTGACTCCATCTCACCCGAGAGTGGGAAGGTTAAGGAACGAATGAAACCACAAGACATGCAGGATCTGAAACAACTGATCGAATTCCTGAAGGAACATGGAGTTGCCGAATTCGATCTGGACCGGGGCGACGTGAAGATACGGCTCAAGTTTACCCAGCCAGCGGGTTCGGGGGCCGGGCTCTCCGACGTGGCGCGCATGTTTGCGAATGCTTCAACGGGGGCTCCGCAGGATGGCGTTGCCGCTGCGCAGGCACCGTATGCAGCGCCTGCGGAACCTGCACCGGACCCGGACGCCGGCCTGCACATGATCAAGTCCCCCATCGTGGGCACCTATTATGGGTCTCCCTCACCGGGCGCCGGAGCGTTTGTCTCGCCGGGCGATCGCGTGGAAAAGGGCCAGGTGATCTGCATCATCGAGGCCATGAAGCTGATGAACGAGATCGAGGCCGACGCGTCCGGCGAAGTTGTGAAGTGCCTGGTTACCAACGGCCAGCCCATCGAGTTTGGGCAGCCCCTGTTTGCTATCCGNNTACTCACTAGCACCGCTAACTCCGCTAGCTCTGCTAACACCGCTCTAAAGGGTCATGAATGTTTCGTAAGGTACTGGTTGCCAATCGCGGCGAAATCGCGCTGCGCGTATTGAACGCATGCCGGGAACTCGGTATTCGCACGGTTGCCGTCTACAGCGAGGCGGACCGCAATTCACTCCACGTCCGCTTTGCCGACGAAGCCATCTGCATCGGCCCGCCGCGGCCTGCGGACAGCTATCTCAACGTGCCAGCGGTCATCTCCGCTGCCGAGATCGCCGATGTGGACGCGATCCACCCCGGCTACGGGTTGCTGAGCGAAAACGCCAACTTCGCCGAGGTCTGCCGCGCGTCGAATATCAAGTTCATTGGTCCGCCGCCTGAGGTCACCCGCCTGATGGGCGAAAAGGAAAAGGCGCGCCAGGCGATGAAGAAGGCCAAAGTGCCGATTCTGCCGGGGTCCGATGGCATTCTGCTCACTGCCGACGAGGCGGTGGAGTGCGCGAAGACGGTGGGCTATCCGGTCATCATGAAGGCGAAAGCCGGTGGCGGAGGACGCGGCATGCGCATCGTGCGCAACGCGGAAGACCTGCCCAACCTGTTTCATGCGGCGTCAAGCGAGGCGGCCAATGCCTTCGGCAACGGCGACCTCTACATGGAAAAGTTCATTGAGCGTCCGCGCCACATCGAGTTCCAGGTGCTGGCCGATGAGCATGGCAATGTGGCCACGCTGTTTGAGCGCGAGTGTTCCATCCAGCGTCGCCATCAAAAGCTGATTGAAGAGGCGCCCTCGCTGCAGGTGACGCCGAAGATGCGCGAGGAGATTGGCAAAACCCTGTGCCGCTGCCTCAGCGAGATTGGGTATCAGAACGCCGGCACGGTCGAGTTCCTGATGGACGAAGACCGCCAGCTCTACTTCATCGAAATGAACACGCGCATCCAGGTGGAGCACCCGATCACGGAGTTCATTACCGGCGTCGACCTGGTGAAGGCGCAATTGCTGATTGCGAGCGGTGAGAAGCTGAGCAATATTCTGCCGGCCAAGCTGGAGATGCGCGGCCACGCCATCGAGTGCCGCATCAATGCCGAGCATCCGCAAAAGTTCACGCCGAGTGCCGGGAAGATTACGGCGTTCAACGTGCCTGGCGGCAACGGCGTGCGCGTGGATACGGCGCAGTACGCAGAGGGCGTGGTGCCGCCGTATTACGACTCGCTGATTGCCAAGCTGATTGTGCATGGCGTGGACCGCGCCGAGGCCATCGCCAAGATGGAACGCGCGCTGAGCCAGTTTGTGGTGCAGGGAATTGACACGTCGATTTCGCTGCACCAGGCGATCTTTCAAGATGAAGGATTTCGCAAGGGCGAGTTCGATACGAAGTTTATGGAGCGGTTTTTGGCTGACAAGCAGTAGCTAGGAGCGCTTTGGCATCGGAAATAGCCTAAGCCCGGCGGCTTGTGCCATCTTCCTTTGCTGCAGATCGAAACTGAAGAAGCCGGTTGCGCCGAACTCGAGTGCGGCGGCAATATGCAGAATGTCGGCTGTGCGGGTCCCCAACTGAGCGGTCGATTGTTTTGAGAGTTTGCGTGCGCGGTCAAAGGCGGATTCGGGTAACGGCCGCAGTTGGAACACGCCAGTGCGCAGGTCCTGTTCAAAATGGCGCTGCGAAGCGTCTGCAAGGACGATTGATATTTCTTTCCTGAAGACGCGCAGCCGCAGCGCGTTGAGCGTTTCCAGTTCACACAAAGTAGATAGCAGCAACGTGTCGGTGGCAGTTTGCTGAATGCGTACCGCAGCCGCAGAGTTCGCATCGGGGCTGTAGAGCGAGACTACGAAGCTTGTGTCCAGATAGATCAATAGCGATCTCTGTCATGCCGCACGATTTCGGCGCCCGTGGTTGGAAGGCAAACATCGCCGTAGAGGGCGCGCATGCGGCCCAGGAAATCGGGACGGCTCGCGGCAGGCGCAGGCTCCGGCACCAGTCTGGCGATGACCCGGCTACGCTTGGTGACCCGCACTTCCGCGCCCTCGCGCAAAATGCGTTCGACTTTGGGGAAATCGTACCGGAGGTCTCGGACTGTGACAGTCTTCATGTGATACATGATAGCATCACATCGGTTAGAAGTGGGCATGGTAGTTGCACGGAATCCAGTTGAAACCCGCGTTCACCTTCCGCGTCTCGGAGAGACGCTGTAACAATCGCTTCTTGTTCAGAGCAACTATGGGGGATTGCCGCGCAAATGACCAATCGAGCAGTAATTCGTTTTGCCTTGCTATCGCTGAGTGCGGCGGTGTTGGCGGGTGGCGCGTGTCTTGCCCAAAAGAATGTGGACTGGCCGGCGTACAACGGGGGCGTTGACGGCGACCACTACTCCAAGCTGACGCAGATCAATCGCGCGAACGTGCAGCGGCTGGCGGTAGCTTGGACGTTCGATACGGGCGAGAAGGGCGGCATTCAGGCCAACCCGCTGATCGTGGGGCGCACGCTCTACACCTACACGCCGACGCAGAAGATCGTGGCCCTCGATGCGGCCACAGGCAAGCTGCAATGGAAATTTGATTCGGGCGTCGTGGGCACGCAGCCGGCGCGCGGCATGACGTATTGGAGCGATGGCAGCGAGGGCCGCATCTTTGCCGGAGTAATGAACTTCCTGTATTGTCTGGACGCGACGA
This sequence comes from Acidobacteriaceae bacterium, assembly GCA_003151435.1. Classification (GTDB taxonomy): domain Bacteria; phylum Acidobacteriota; class Terriglobia; order Terriglobales; family Acidobacteriaceae; genus Telmatobacter. The sequence continues at coordinate 25,297 of PLXP01000215.1, read as the reverse complement.
CGGGGAGGCCGATCGCGACCTTCGGCGAGAACGGCCGCGTCGACCTGCGCAAGGACCTGCGCGGCGACTACGAAAAGCAATCGATCGTGCTGACCACGCCCGGCGTGATCTACAAGGACATGATCATCGTGGGCGGCCGCAACCCCGAAACGCATCCGGCGCCGCCGGGGGATATTCGCGCGTTCGATGTGAGGACGGGAAAGCTGCGTTGGGTGTTTCATACGATCCCGCGACCCGGTGAGGCAGGTTACGAGACCTGGCCCGCGGAAGCGTGGAAGACTGCGGGCGCGGCCAACAACTGGGCGGGCATGTCGCTCGATGCGGAGCGCGGTATCGTGTATGCGCCGACCGGCTCCGCGGTGATGGACTTCTACGGCGGCGACCGGTTAGGCGACGACCTCTACGCCAACACTGAGCTGGCGCTCGACGCGAATACCGGGAAACGCCTGTGGCACTTTCAGGGTGTCCACCACGACATGTGGGACCGCGACTTTCCATCGCCGCCCGCTCTCTTCACCGTGAAGCGCGATGGCAAGACCGTGGAGGGCCTGGCGCAGACCACCAAGCAGGGCTATCTCTACCTGTTCAATCGCCTCACCGGCGAGCCGCTGTACCCCGTCCACGAGCACCCGTACCCGGCCAGCACGGTGCCCGGCGAGGTGGCTTCGAAGACGCAGCCCCTGCCCGATTGGCCGGAGCCGTTTGCCCGGCAGCGATTGACAGAAGACATGCTGACCACGCGCACTCCCGAGGCTCACGCATGGGCGGTGAAGACGTTCCGGGAGTTTCGCAGCGACGGGCAGTTTGTGCCCTTCGCGGTGGACAAACAGACGGTGGTGTTTCCCGGCTTTGACGGCGGCGCGGAGTGGGGTGGACCGGCCATCGATCCGGTGGCTGGAGTGCTCTACGTCAACGCGAATGAGATGGTGTGGACGGGCGGCCTGACGCCCGTCGAGCAGGGCGGCAGTCCCGGCGAGCGCGTGTACCGCAACCAGTGCGCCGTGTGCCATGGACTTGACCGCGCCGGTTCGCCGCCGGCCTTTCCGTCGCTGGTGGATATCAACAAGCGCCTGCCCGACGACAAGATCGTGGCCGCCATCCGGCGGGGCACGGGCCGGATGCCCTCCTTCCCCAACATCGATGAGCCGCAGCTTGCGGAACTGCTGAAATTTCTGCGTACGGGCGGCCCGGCAACGCCCACACCGGGAGCGGGGAAGGAACTGGCCTCCATTCCAGAGCAGACAGGCCCTGAAACGTCCTCAGACCCCGCCGGGATGGCGGTGTACCAGACTCGCTGCGCCATCTGCCATGGGGATCACAGGGAGGGGATTCCTCCATCGTTCCCGATGCTGATCGGTTTGAGCGGCCGGCTGTCGGTGGAGCAGACGACCGTGCTCATCCACAAGGGCAAAGGCCGCATGCCGCCCATGCCCGGCCTGAAGGGCCCGGAGCTGGAATCGCTGCTGCGCTTCCTGGGAATGGGAGCGGAGTCCGCGAAGAGAGATGGGCCCATGGAATTCAACTTTACCGGCTATCGCAAATTTCTTGCCCCGGACGGGTACCCGGCATTCGAGCCGCCGTGGGGCACGCTGAGCGCCATCGACCTGAAGACCGGCAAGTACCTGTGGAAGGTGCCCCTGGGCGAATATCCCGATCTTGCCCGGCAGGGCTTGAAAGACACCGGATCGGAGAATTATGGCGGGCCGGTGGTCACGGCGGGCGGACTGTTGTTTATTGGGGCTACGGTGTACGATCGGCGGTTCCGGGCCTTTGACAGCGCGACGGGAAAGCTGCTGTGGGAGGCCGAGTTGCCCTTCGCGGGGGTGGCTACGCCCTCGACGTACATGATTGATGGGCGGCAATATGTGGTAATCGCCGCCAGCGGGGGCCGCGACCCGAAATCACCGGTCGGCGGCGCGTATGTGGCTTTCGCATTGCCGCACCGGAAGTGAGCGGGGGGCCCGGAAAAGTGGCCCGCAANNGACCGCGAGACGGCCACGACCCGCAAGATGTTTGAGGCGCTCCCGGCCGATGTGGATTTCACCTACAAACCTCACGCCAAATCGATGGTGCTGGGACGCCTTGCCGGCCACCTTTCTGAAACCGCAACCGAATGGGCCATCCACACCTGCAAGACAAACAAGCTTGAGTTCCCCGCGGACCACAAGTTTGAGCCGTACATCCCCGCATCCAAAGACGCACTCATCGAGAAGTTCGACAAGGGTGTGGCTGAAGCCAGGACAGAACTTGCCAAGATGACTCCCGAGAACTGGGATGAGAACTGGAAGTTTGTCGCCGGCGGCCAGGCCTGGATCGACGACACGAAGTATCACGTCTGGCGCACCTGGGTGATGAATCACATGATCCACCATCGCGCTCAGTTGGGCGGCGACCTGCGCCTGCTCGACCAGCGTATTCCCGGCAGCTATGGGCCTTCGGCGGACGAGATGTGAGGAGAGAAGGGAACAGGGAATAGGGAACAGAGACGGGCGCGGTGGGCGGGACGTGACACCGCGCCCGATGTTTTGGGCCCTGACGGTTGCGACTGAATGATGAGGTCGGAGTTGTTGTATGCACAAAGTGTACATATAATGAGGGTGGGATGGTCTTGGAATGGGACGTTCGCAAAGCCGAGAGCAATTTCAAGAAACACGGTGTCCGCTTTTCAGAGACCAGTCCGGTTTTTGAGGATGATTTCGCAATTACGATCACTGATGATGAATCCGACATCGAGGAGCAACGTTTCGTTTCGATGGGGACCGGAGCGAAAGGGCGGGTGCTGGTTGTGGTCTACAGTCATAGCGGAAAGAATATCCGGGTGATTTCAGCGCGGCAGGCCGAGCCGCATGAGCGCAAGCACTACGAGGACAACCGATGAAGAAGCAATACGATTTCAGCCAGGGAAAGCGTGGACGCATTGCAGCTTCTGAGCCTGAGGCGCGAGGCAAGACGCGCATCACGATCCGCATTGACGAAGACGTGCTTGATTTCTTCCTCAAAGAAGCGGAGGCATCGGGGGGCGCCGTGGGTTACCAGACGCTGATGAACGAAGCATTGCGTCGGCACGCAGAGAACAAGGCGCCCAAACTGGAAGATACACTTCGACGTATTTTGCGCGAGGAGATTCGCGCCGCAAGCTGAATACTCGCGGTGAAGATCGGAAGACGGGACAGTTATCGCGAAGATATTCTAAGCTGAAGTTCATGCTCACTTCATTTCCGAAGATCTACCCCATCCTCGATTCCTCTGTCATTCCAGCCGCCAATCGCGCGGAGTTTCTGCGCAGGCTGGGTGGTTCGCTTGCACAGGCGGGCGTCACGCTGCTGGAGTACCGCAATAAAAACGGGGCCGATGCCGAGTTGCTGGCTGACGCACGTGTTCTGCGCTTTGCCATGCCCGCGGGACAGGTGAAGCTGATTCTCGACGACCGCGCGGATTTAGTTGACGCTGCGGGATTCGACGGCGTTCACGTCGATGCCGGCGACCTTTCGCCCAGCGAGGCACGGCGTCTGCTGGGCAAGCATCGCATCATCGGCACGTTTGGCGGCAGCGACTCCCTGCTGCCCGGAATCCTCAACGAACCGGCGGATTATCTCGCGATTGGGCCGGTATATCGCACGACCACGAAGCAGATAGATAGGGCTCCCATCGGTCCTGAAGGCGTGCGCAGGCTCCGCGAGCAGGCTAGAGCGGACGTGGTGCTGGTGGCGGCGGCCGGCATCACACTGCAAACGGCTCCGCTGGTGTTGGCGGCGGGGGCGAACAGCGTGGCCGTGTCAGCGGCAATTTTTCGCGCCAGCGACCCCGGTGCCGAATTCCGGCGCTGGTTGCAGGAACTCGGTTGAGGCTTATGGGGCGCAAAAACACGGCGGAAATGCCGCATCATAAGATAACTAAAGACATCTGGCTCAGATTCGAGTAAAAATCTTGCAAGTGACGACGCAACCCAGCAGTCCCCGACACGAGGCCGCCGCACCGCTCGACCCTCTCTCCAACGCGACACGTTTGGTGCAGACGCTCGGCCTTTTCAGTTCCACCGCGCTGGTAATCGGATCCATGATCGGGTCCGGCATCTTTCTGGTGGACGCGGACATTGCGCGCGTCACCAATTCGCCGGCGCTCTACCTGGGCGCGTGGGTAGTCACCGGCATCCTCACCATCATTGCCGCGCTCAGCTACGGCGAACTGGCGGCCATGATGCCCAAGGCCGGCGGCCAGTACGTTTACCTGCGCGAAGCCCTGGGCCCGGTGTGGGGCTTTCTGTATGGATGGACGCTTTTCCTGGTGATCCAGACCGGCACCATCGCCGCGGTCTGCGTGGCGTTCGGCAAATTCCTCGGTGTCTTCTATCCCAGCATCTCCACGAGCCATTGGCTGTGGCACATCGCCCACGTGCCTGCCGTCGCTGTCGGCCCAATGGTGCTGGGCAACATGGAGATCGGCGTCAACACGGCCAACCTCACGGGCATCGCGATCGTGTTTCTGCTGGCCTTTGTGAACATCTTCGGGGTCAAGCTCGGCGCGCTCATTCAGAATGTGTTCACGTCGGCCAAGGCGTTATCACTGGCGGCGCTTGTGGTGCTGGCCTTTACCGTGGGCCGCAACGCGACGGCCTGGCAGGCCAACTTCGGGCCGAACTTGAGCCGTCTCTGGGAGAATGCCGGCTGGCATTCGCTGCATCCAGTGCAGGTGGGCATGGGCGGACCCATCGTGCTGGTCAACGTGCTGGTGATTCTGGCGGTGGTGCAGGTGGGTTCGCTCTTCTCCGCCGATGCATGGAACAACATCACCTTCACCGCGGGAGAGGTGAAGAACCCCAAGCGCAACATTCCGCTTTCGCTGGTGCTGGGAACGGGGTTTGTTCTTGTCGTCTACTTCCTGGCCTCACTGGCCTACCTGGTGGTGCTGCCCATGCACGGCGATCCCAACGGCGCCACGGCGCTGGCGCGCGGCGTGCAGCACGCCACCGAGGATCGCGTGGGCACGGCGGCACTGGAACAGATCTTCCACTCCGGCGGGGCGCAGTTGATGGCCGCCGCCATTCTCATCTCCACGTTCGGGTGCGCCAACGGTATGACCTTGGCGGGAGCGCGCGTCTACTATGCGATGAGCCGCGACGGGCTGTTCTTCAAGGCCGTGGGCAAGCTGCACCCGCGCTATCACACGCCGGTGGCCGGGCTGCTGGTGCAGGCGTGCTGGACGGCGGTGCTTTGCGTCTCCGGCTCATACAGCCAGTTGCTGGACTACATCATGTTCGCGGTGCTGGTGTTTTACATCCTCACCATCGTGGGGCTGTTTGTGTTGCGCTTCAAGTGGCCGAATGCGCCGCGGCCCTACCGCGCGCTGGGCTATCCGGTGCTGCCCGCGCTCTATATTGCAATGGCTGGATGGATATGTGTCGTATTATTGCGATACAAGCCCCAGTACACATGGCCGGGCCTTGTGCTCGTTCTGCTTGGTATTCCTGTTTATTTTCTGTGGTCGCGTGGGTCAGCCAGCCGCGCGAACGGTTCAACCCAAATCTGATTCCAGCCGCTGAGGAGTTCCTCATACATGTCAAGGTTGTTTCGTGTCAAACCCATGTCGATGCTGTCGCAAGAGGCGGGTGAACAGGGCGAACATACGCTCAAGCGCTCGCTCGGCGCGCTAAACCTGATCACTCTCGGCATCGGTGCAATCATTGGCGCCGGAATCTTTGTGCTCACGGGGCAAGCCGCGGCCCTCTACGCCGGCCCCGCTGTGTCATTGAGCTTCGTCCTCGCGGGCATTGTGTGCGCATTCGCAGGTTTGTGCTATGCGGAGTTTGCCTCCATCATCCCCATCGCGGGGTCGGCTTATACCTATGGGTACGCGACCTTGGGCGAACTGGTGGCCTGGATCATCGGCTGGGACCTTGGGCTCGAATATGGCTTTGGAGCGGCTACGGTGGCCTCGGGCTGGTCGGGATACTTCACCGCCCTGCTGGCGCAGATGCACATCTACATCCCGCCACAATTGACGGCGACTCCCGGGACGCCCCTGGTGTTTTATCAGGACCAATGGATGCCGGTCGCGTCGTTGCCGATGGGAGTGGTTGCGACAGGCCTGCAACATGCCACTGGGCTTTTCAACCTGGTGGCGATCCTGGTGGTTCTCGCCATCACGACGGTACTCGTGATCGGTATCAAGGAATCTGCCAACCTGAACTCGGTCATCGTGGTGGTGAAGCTGGGGATCGTTGGAATCTTTATCGTGATTGGCGGCTACTTTCTCATTCGCCATCCCGATCTTGCGTTCCGCAACTGGCATCCGTTCATCCCGCCGTCAGACGGACATGGGAACTTCGGGCTCAACGGCATTGCGCTTGGTGCTGCCTCGGTATTCTTCGCTTACATCGGGTTTGACGCCGTTTCCACCGCGGCCCAGGAGGCGAAGAATCCGCAGAAGGATATGCCGATCGGCATTCTCGGCTCGCTTGCGGTTTGCACCGTCCTCTACATCATCGTCTCCACCATTCTCACGGGCCTGAAAAACTACAAGGAACTCGACGTTGCCGCTCCGGTGGCGCTGGGCATCAAGGTCACCGGCATTGGCTGGGGAGAACTGCTGGTCAACATCGGTGCCGTATTCGGATTGGGAACCGTCATGCTGGTCATGCTGCTCGGCCAGTCACGCGTGTTCTTCTCCATGTCGAAGGATGGCCTGTTGCCCAAGTGGGCCTCAACCATCCATCCGAAGTTTCGCACGCCATGGATTTCGACCATCGCCGTGGGTGCAGTGGTGGCGATCATGCCGGGCTTTTTGCCGATCGATCAACTGTCAAAGCTGGTGAACATCGGCACGCTGCTGGCCTTTACGATTGTTTGCGCCGGAGTTTGGGTTCTGCGCGTGCGCCATCCTGACTTGCCGCGTCCGTTCAAGACTCCGTTTGTGCCGTTTGTGCCCATTATGGGGATCATTACAGCGGTCTTCCTGATGACTCGTCTGCCCGCCATCACGTGGGAAGTGCTGATCGGGTGGTTGCTGGTGGGGCTGGTGATTTACTTTGGCTACTCGCGGAAGCACAGCAAGGTGCAGGCCATTCCGGTGGCGAAAGAAGCCGACTGAGCGGACGAAAACTCACTGCAATGCAAGAACGGCCTCCCGGGTGGGAGGCCGTTCTTGCAGGAAGCACAGTTAATTCAGCGTGCGTACGCCGAGTCATTTCCAGAGCATTTTCTGTTGTACTGTAGACCGTTAAGTGCGGGTCTAAACCAACGTAGGCCAACAGAAACTTACGGCGCAGATCATCCCCATAAGCTTTCGCCATTGCTTTATTCGTCACAGAGTCTCGCGAAACACAGTCTACACTATTACAGAAAATTCTCCAATGCCCCGTTCAGTCTGATGCGGGCGAGTTTTCAAGAATCGGTTTGTAACAGGGCGCGGCTTCAGTCGTGCCGCAGAAGGCCAATAATGACCAGAGCTTTAGCCCCCGAGGTACTCATGTCGCGTCGGCTAGACCGCTGGAAGGGCTCCGAAATGAAGAATGCGAACAGGACACTACATACGCAGCATTCAATAGCCACCGAGGTGATGTGTTTTCAATCGCTTGCTTCCCCTCGGTGCCTGGAGCCGCGATCCATTTCCCTACTTCAACGGCACGGCTGAAGCCGTCCCCTTTCAAAGTGCTGACTTGTTCAGAAGTTTCCTAAAGCTCCCACCAATCGAACTGCAGCATGCGCGGATAGTAGAGTCCGGCGCGGATGGGCGCGACCTCGCCGTGCAGGTTGCGCAGGACTTCAGCGTAGCGTTCGAGCTGCGGCGCGAAGAGTGGGCGGAGTTTCGGTAACGCTTCCGCGGGGTCGACGTTGTCAGAATGCGCGGTCTTGTAATCGACAATCCACCACGCCTGTTGTCCCTCGGATTGCGGCATCCAGCCGGCACGGAAGACGCGATCCACCTGCACTGTGCGCAGCATGCCATCGATCACACCAGCCCAACGAACTTCACTTGCAGCTTCGGTGTGCGGCGAAAGAATCCATTCAGCAACAGGATCCCGCGATGCGCGCATGGCGGTGTCGAGCGCCTGGGCCGCGAGGGTTGCTGCTTGAGCCGGGCCAACACCGGCGGCGCGTATCTGTGCCGCGATGCGCGGCTCAAGACGCTGCAAACCCGCGCGGGCCGCGTCCCAATCATGGATCGTGCGCAGGCGCGCTAGCTCTTCAAACAGCGCATGAACCGCGCTGCCCAGCACTCGAGAGAGCACGCCTCCCTCATGGCGGCTGTACAGGCGCGAGGCGCTCAATCCAACCAGGTCGGATTGCGATTGAGCTGCAACATCCGAGGGCTGCGAAGGCTGATAGTCAAGCGGCAGACGGCGCAGCATTGTGGGCTTTTCCGGGCTTGGCATGACGAGCAGATTGCCGGTGCCCTCAGCGGCGATGGCTTCGATCTCGGCCTCCTGCACGTTGAGCTTCCAGTCGTCGAATTTCTGCCGCACTGCCTCTTCGAGCGCGGGCCACGCGGTGGAGAGCAAGCTGCCTGACGGCTCGCACAGGCTGAGGCTTCCGTCGCTCTCGGTCTTGTATGCGGGGCGCGCGAAGAGGTGCAGTTGCTCGCGTGCGCGCGTTGCGGCCACGTAGAGAATGCGCCGCGTCTCCTGCGCTTCGCGCTCGCGATAGACGCAATCGACCCACTCCTTGGCTTTGCCGCGGTCCGCACCCTTGGGCTGCAGCGGCGCCACCAGGAACTCCGTGATTTCACCCGACTCGTCGGGACGGGCGAGTCCGCGCTCAAGCCAGGAGAGCAGCCTGCCGCCGCTGCGCCCGCAGCCGGCTTGCAGCTCCGGCACGATGACGACTTCAAATTCCAGCCCCTTCGATTTGTGGATGGTCATCAACTGCACTCCGCAATCGCTATCGGCGGCAGGGTCGGGCTGCGCGGTCAGTTTTTCGAGCGCCGCTGTCAAGCCGCGGCCCAGCAGATCGGGCTCGCCAGCGGGCAGGCGGTCGAGCGCGCTCCACAGCAAATCGAGGTTTGCCTGCGCGATGGCATCCACACAGTCGCCGCCCCCCAGCCGCAGCCAGACTTGTTCCAGCCGCGTTCCCAGCGATGCCGTGGTTTGTTTGTCCTGAACCGCTGGCAGCGCCTTCAAAACCTGCATCACGCGGTGCGCCGCGCGACGGTCTTCTTCGCTCAACAGCGGCAGCCGTTCGGCCAGCAACTCCGGAATCGGGCGGCGAAGAATCTCAGGATCGTCATCGCTCGTGAGCGTATGCAAATCCTCGAGCGACAGTCCGCACCACGGAGCGCGCAGCACGCCCAGCCACGCCACGCGATCTTCAGCGTTGAGCAGAGCGCGTGCCAGGGCCAACGCGTCCAGCACCTCGGGCCGATCCGCCAGTTGTTCAAGATCGACGGCGCGAAAGTGATTATGCGCCTCGCGCAGCGCGGCAGCGATGGGAGCGAGCGCAGCGCGTGTGCGTCCCAAAACAGCGATGCGGTACTTTGTGCCGTTTGCGCGGGCTTGCTGCATGGGTTCCATATGGCTGTTGATCAGAGCCACAATCTGCGCTGTCTGCGCATCGTGCGCAGCTTCGCGCCGGGCGGCGGCTTCCTCTTTCTCGCGCACGGCGTCAGCAGCGGAAGGATTAAAGCGCACGGTCTGCGGCACAAACTCGAGATGTAGGTCGAAATAATCTGCGGCGCTTGCCGCGGAAGTTCGTGCCGGTTGAGCCGGCGAGAAAGTTACGCCGCTTCCGTCATTGTCCGCGAAGATTTGCGTGAAGGACTGATTGAGTTTCTCGACCAGCAAGGGCGTGGTGCGAAAGTTTGAAGCCAATGCGACGAATTCGAACGTCAGGGGCTCGGCATTGGGCAGTTCGAGGCCGATGGTCTGCACGCGTGGAAACAGTTCCGCGTCAGCGTCGCGGAAAAAGTAGATGGACTGCATGGGATCGCCGACGACAAAGACGGTGCGGCCCGCGGAGTCTGGCCATGCGGCCACGAGGCCACTGAGCAGTTTGTGCTGCCTTCGGCTCGTGTCCTGAAACTCGTCCACCAGCAGATGCCGAATTCCGTCGGCGATGTCGATCGCGGCGTCGGTAGGCAAGCCATCTTCGCCGGCGAGCACGCGCTGCGCCACCTGCGCCACTTCGGTGTAGTCCACCACGCCGGCTTCAGCGAACGACACCTGCAACTCGGCGGCCGCATGGCGCAGCAGAGTGAAGCAGGCGCGCACAATCTGCCAGTCGTCTTCCGTGTAGCGACCCGGCGGCAACTCGCGCAGCGCGACAAGAGCGGCTTCGAATCCGGGGATCGCGTCGAGGTCGCTGATGAGTTGAAGAAGCTGCTGCTTCTGCTGCTTGCGATCGGCAGGGAAGCCGAGGCGCTTGTCAATCGCTTTTCGGAAGCCTCCGTCGTTGGTGAGCAGCAACTGGGCGAGGCAGACGTATGCCTCGCGTGCTTCTTCCAGTTCATCGCTGGTGGCGAAGGGTCCGCAGGGGAACTCCGCCAGTTCGGCAAGTTCACGATGGAGAACGTTGCCGCTCTGCTCGCAGGCAAAGCGCGCCAACTCCATCGCCTCGTCGCATGCGCCCGGCTTGTGGTCCAGCAGCCGGCTCATCTCTGCGAGCGATTCCGTAACAGCGCGCGCGAACGGCCGCTCCAAACGAGCGCGCAAGGCCGGCCAGTCCGGCTCGCGATGGAGCACGAAATCGTGCATCCATCGATCGCGTTGCGAGAGCATGGCTACGAGCAGGTTTTCCATCTCCTGCCAGCCGTTGTCACGCCACACAAGCAGCGCTTCGATGGCGGGATTGAGAGCCGCCTCGCTCAGCGTTGCATCGGTTCTGCCAAGCTGTTCCAGGGTATGGCGCGCGGCGCGGCGGTAAAGCTCTTCAGGCTGTTCGCTGATGTTCAACCCTCCGCCAAGACCGGAGAGCAGAGGCTGCTGCAAAGCCAGTTCGCGGCAGAACGAATCGATGGTGGAGATGCGAAGTTGCGCAGGCAGATCGAGCAGTTTCCAGTCCAGCGCGCACGAGCGCTGCAACGCGCGATGCGCGAGAGCTTCCATTGAGAATTCATCTTCAGCGGATGCGGGCTCTGCCCTTGCCGAGGCTTTCTCCAACTCCGACAGAATGCGGTGGCGCATCTCCGCGGCGGCAGCCTTGGTAAAGGTGATGGCGACAATCTCGGCGGGGTCATTGACTTCGGCGAGCAGGCGCAAAAAGCGGCGCGTGAGCAGGTCGGTCTTGCCGGAACCGGCCGGCGCCTGCACGAGGATGGAACGGCTGGGATCGAGCGCACGTTCGCGCTCTGCCTGGTCGGGAGGTGCGGGGCGAGTGGGGCTACTCATCGGCTGCCTCCGCATTGTCGTCGTCGGTCACGAATGCAAGCTCCTGAATCCGGCAGATGGTTTGCAGCCCGCAGCGCTCGCAGGTTTTGGGATGTTCGCGCGGATCGACCTCAGCGCGGCCGGCGAGGAAGTCGCGAGCGAGCTGTTCGATTGCCTCTCTCCAGGCGATGAGGTGCTCGGCGGTCAGCGCATCTTTCACCAGCGCGGAACTGTTTTTCAGATTGGGAAGGAGCGTGGAAGCTGCGTCGCCGACACGCCCGGCGAAGCCGAGGTTCCCGGTGCGGATTTTGGCGAAGACCAGGCCGCCAAGGTCTCCGCCGGCAAGCGCGAAGCCGGCATAGAGCGGCAGTTGAACATCGTCGGGACGCGGCAGCTCCCATGCCTTGGGCGAGACGTCGCCGGTCTTGTAGTCGATCACCAGCAGCGAGCCGTTGTTGAGCCGGTCGACGCGATCGAGCCGCAGTTTCAGCGTGAGGCCGGCGACGGTTGGCGTGGCATCCACTTCAGTGGCGGCCACGGTAAAGGGCAGTCGAGTCAGCTCGAACTCCAGCCACTCGCTGATAAGCCGCGTGAGGCGCTGTTCTTCGAGTTCGAGGTAGCGGCGAGGCATCTGCTCGCGCGCGGCGGCGGGCAGTTTCTCTGAAAGCACGCGGCGGACGCGCGCTTCGACGAAGGACCTGCGATCGGTGAGCCCAACGAGTTCATCGAGGGTGCGGAGCCCGTTGGGCGGGCCGCCCCACACGGCATGCATCACCGCGTGCAGCAATTGTCCCCGCAACGACGCGCTGAGCCCGGCTTCGGCCGGCTCCCAGTCTTGCGCTCCAAGCCGCGCGGTGGCGAACGCCTTGAAGGGACACTGCGATTGCGACGTGAGGACAGTTGAGCCGCCACGAACGACGCGGCTCTGCGGGGCGATTTCTTCAGCCTCATTCGCTTTCGTGGGCTCGGTGTCGATGTCATTTGTCGCGATGGGTTGCAGAGGAATGCGGCTGGAGTCGGCGAAGCAAATCGTGAGCGGCGGCTGGACCGGCTCGGGGACAAGCTCCGGCGGCAACGTTTCCGGCGCGCTCGCACGCTGCGTCACGAGCCGCGACGGGCGCGCCTCCACGCCATCCTTCTGGCGGGCATAACTGAAGCTGATCTCGGCGGCAGACGCCAGCAGTCGCGCGGTGATAGCGTCCGCCAGCTCCCAGTCGAGTTGAGGTGATGCGTGCGGCATTCGGGCTTCGCGCTGTACCTCAATGGGCAACAGCGGATGCATGGAGCCTCGCGCAGGCCACGCGTCCTCATTCGCGCCCAGGAACCAGAGGCCATCGGCCATGAGCCCGGCTGACTCCGCCGGGCCCGCGATCAGGATCGGCGCATCTTCCGACTCGGGGGCAAAGAGCGTTTCGTTGAGGGCGCGCGCCAGGTCTGAAAGGAATTCTCTCCACTCGATGCGGCGGCCGTCGAAGCCGAGGGAGCCGCACGTTTCGACAACCTGCTGCCAGCGATTCGCGATCTGAAAGTCGCCGCTCGCGGTGGCACGCGAACCGGGCCAGCCCATGGTCTCGAGCAACTGCGGAACCAGGGCCGCCCAATCGAGCGGGGTCTGCGTGCGCTGGGTTGAAACGTCGAGGCGGCGCTGCGCTTCCGTCATACGCTGCACCCACCCGGGCGGCAACGGCACAGGGGCCGGCTGCCGCGTGAAAGCCTTCAGGGTCCAGCGGGTTCGCTCCAGGCCGCGGCGGCGCACGGCGCGCATGTATGCCTGTAATGCTGCGGACTCGTTCGCGCTGGTTGCGGAGTGCCCGGCCGAGAGCAGCCAGTCGAGTTCGTTCTCCTCCAGCGGACCGGCGAGCCAGCGCAGCAGCAGGTGTGCGCTCCGAGCCGGGCCGGTTTCACTGAGCGGGATCCCCAGGGAGAACTCGAATCGGGGAGTTGCGGCGAGTCCGGCATGACGCAGGAACGCCCGCTCGATTTCGCCACGCCGCTGGGTCGCGTCCTGGGTGATGACCAGCAACCGGGCACGCGCGTTGACAGCCATCTGGCGGCTGCACCACCGGGCGCAGGCGGCCAGCTCGGATTGCTCGTCCGGGGCGCTGAGAGACTGGACGGATCGTGCCGGTTCGCCCGTTTGAACCTCTCGCCAGGCGCCCCAGGCATCGAAAACGCTGCGCTGGATAGGGAGAAGCCGATCAAAGCCCGCCAGCAGCAGGGGCGGGCGTTTGGCAGAGTCATTTTCAAGCAGCGGGTGCAGTTCCAGGGGCAACCAGCTCATGCTCAGCAGGTTGTTATCGCGACAAACTTCATCGAACGCCGCCAGCCATTTGCCGAAGGCTGCCGCATCCTGCAGCCAGGCGCTTCGGGCGGTCCTTGATAGATAGCGCGGGGCATAGAGACAGAGAAGCTGGTGCGCCTCCATCGCCATTGCGGCCAGCCGGTGGCGCGGCCCTTCGAGCAAAACGGCGGAGTGTCCGCTCGCCGCAACAATCCCGGCCCACAGCGACTGCTCCTGCGCCGCGTTCAGCAGCAGGCGTCCGTCGGCGGTCTGCTCGTTCCAGGCTTCGCGGACGAATCGCTGCCAGTCGAGGACGCGGGGCGCGGGCCATGCGGCCAATCCCTCGGCCCGGCGGGCGCGATGGTAGGCGGAGACGATGGCCCGTGCGGCGCGATCGCTGGCCGTGACCACCAGTCCGCCGTCGCGCAGCAATGCGTCGGTTTCTGCAGCAGAACTTGACCCCATTCCAGCGTTATACGCCGCCGGGCCGGGGAGCGCCAAAGCCGCGAGCCTGTGGTACGGTATCGGCTCACCTATGCTGTCAATGGTGCGAGAGGTGAACGCGCCCTGACTCGCGAGGCGGAGTTGTACACTGAACTGTGATTCGCCGATTATTTGCTTCGTCATTGCTCGCGGTTGTGATAGTGGCCGGCTGCCATAGCGGCCCCAAGCCTGGTTCCGGCTCCGCTACGGACTCCACCTACAAGACCTATAAGCTGCGCGGAAAAGTGGTTTCGACCAACGCCGCCACCGGTGAGGTGACGGTGGACCATGAGGCGATTGCCGGCTTCATGTCAGCCATGACCATGCCCTATAAGCTCAAGGATCCGAGCGTTTTGGGCGAGCTGCATCCAGGGGATTTAATCACCGCCGACGTACTGGTTTCGCAGAACGCCGACGCCGACATCCTGCTGGACCATATTGTCGTGGTGGGGCAGGCCAAGCCCGATTACAAGCCCAAGGTCTTGTACCATGTGCCGTCGCCGGGCGATAAGGTGCCTGACTTCAAGCTCCGCAACCAGGATGGACGCATCATTCAACTTGACCAGTTTCACGGCAAGGAACTGCTGATCACCTTCATCTACACGCGTTGCCCGTCGCCCGACTTTTGCCCACGTGTAACGCACAATTTTGCGGAGTTGAACAAGCAACTGGCGGCTGACCCCGCGCTCTACAACAAGACCCACCTGATGTGCGTCAGCTTCGATCCTGACAACGACACGCCCGCGCGGCTGCGGGCCTATGGCGCAACCTACATTGGCAGCGATGCCAGGAATGCGTTTGCGCATTGGGACTTTGCCGTGCCCGAGAAACCTGTGCTCGACAAGATGGCGCTGTTTTTCGATGTGGGCATCACGCACGATGCGAACGACTCGATTACGCACACGCTTTCAACCACGCTGATTGGCGCGGACGGCAAGGTGGTGCGCTTCTATCCCGGCAACGAATGGACCGTTGACCAGGTGTTCGCCGATGTGAAACAGGCGGCTGCCGGAGCGTGATGCGTCGAGGCTTAACGGCAGTCGCCGTTCGCGGAACCAATTTCTGTCAAACAATCCAAACCATGAGCAGGAGTGCAGAGCAATGAGTGAGGGGCTGAAGATTCGTAAGGATGCGGAGCTGGATTTTCTTTCGTTGGGTGCATTGGTTCATCGGCTCGATACCGGAATTATTCCTTTCCGCAAAGCGACCGAATGCGCGATTCACGTGAGCGGCGGCGAGTTCAACGTGGCCGCCAACCTTGCGGATTGCTTCGGCATGAAGACGGGCATCGTCAGCGCCATGTCAGACTACCCGATTGGCGACCTCATCGCGGAGCGCGTGCGCGCCATGGGCGTGAAGCCCTTCTACAAGCACTTTAAACACGACGGCGTGACCGGACCCAACATGGCCACCGTTTACAGCGATCGCGGATACGGAGTGCGCGGTCCGGTGGTGTTCTACAACCGCGCCAACGAAGCGGCCGCGCAACTCAAGCCAGGGGACTTTGACTGGAAGGTGATCTTCGCGGGCGGCGTTCGGTGGGTCCACAGCGGAGGCATCTTTGCGGCGCTTTCTCCCACCACCGCCGAGTTGGCCGCGGAGATGATGAAGGCCGCCAAGGAAGCGGGTGCGGTCACTTCGTTCGACCTGAACTTCCGCGAGAAGCTGTGGAAGATTCACGGCGGCGATCGGCGCGCCGTCGAGACCATCGCTCGCATCGTGGAGAACGTTGACGTGCTGGTGGGGAATGAAGAGGATTTGCAGAAGGGCCTGGGCATTCCCGGCCCCGAAGTCGCGGCCAAATCGAAGCTCGACTCCAGCGTGTTCTTCGGCATGATCGACAAGGTGGTCAAGAAGCATCCCCATGTGAAGGCGGTGGCCACCACGCTGCGCGAAGTGCATGCCACCAATCACCACAGCTGGAGCGCGGTGGCCTGGATCGACGGCAAGACCTTTTCCGCTCCCACGGCGGAGCTCACCGTTCTGGATCGCGTGGGCGGCGGAGATGGCTTCGCGGCCGGCTTTATCTACGGACTGCTGGCCGGCGAGGCGCCCGAGGAGGCCGTCAAGCTGGGATGGGCGCATGGCGCGCTGCTGACCACCTTCCCCGGCGACACGACCATGGCCACCGTGGACCAGGTGCGGGCCTTCGCTCAAGGCGGATCGGCGCGCATTCAGCGATAGAACCGTACCGGGCCCTTCCACAATCTTGCATCGCGCGGCGGTGCGTTTCATCCAAGCAACTGATAACCTAACGTGTGTTTAGTGAGAGGTCGCGTATGGCGAAAGTGACATTGATCTTTGCGGTGTTGTTGAGTGCGCTGGGGCTCGTGGGCTATCTGGGCACTGGCAGCCAGCACCCCACCGCTCTGATTCCAACGTGGTTTGGTCTTGCGTTGGGCCTGTTCGGATTCCTGGCGATCAGCAAAAGCGAGAGCCGCCGCAAGCTGTTCATGCATGTCAACGTGACGATCGGCCTGCTGGGTTTTCTCGGCGCTGCAATCGAGGCTCTCCGCGGATATGGGGCGGCAAGGTCGGCCGGAGTTGATCCGGATATGATCGCGTTGGGCTCAAAGTGCACCATGGCCGGGCTCATGCTCGTCTACGTGCTTCTCTGTGTCAAGTCGTTTGTTGACGCGCGGCGTAGTGGGAAGGTCTAGCGCGTGGGCACCATGCGTGGCGGCGGGATGGGAATGAGTATGCGCGCTGAGCGCTCGCCGCACGGACGAAGTGCGCGCTCGGGTCAGCCAGATGCGCCCAAACGCAAACCCAATCTGAAAAAACTGTGGCCCCAGATCAAGGCGCTGGTGGCGCCTCGGAAGGGCCTGCTGGTGGCCGGGTTGTGCCTGATGGCCGTCAATCGAGTGGCCGGTCTGGTGCTTCCATTCACCAGCAAACCGCTGCTTGACAAGGTGCTGAACCAGAACAATCCGCACCCCGAGTTGCTGCCCCGCATCATTGCGCTGGTCTTCTCGGCCATGATCATTCAGGCCATCACCTCGTTCTCGCTCACGCAGCTTCTGTCCAAGGCCGGTCAGCGCCTGATTGCCGAGCTTCGCCGCCAGGTCCAGCGGCACGTGGGGCTGCTGTCCGTTTCCTATTACGACGAAAACCGTACTGGTACCCTGGTCGCCCGCATCATGACCGACGTTGAAGGCGTGCGCAACCTCGTCGGCACGGGCCTTGTGGAGTTCGTCGGCGGCCTGGTCACCGCGGTCCTGGCCTTCATCTACCTGGTGCATCGCAGCGTCGTGGTAACGCTCACCGTGTTCGCCGTGGTGGGTGCATTCGTGTTCATGCTGCAATATGCCTTCAAAGTCATTCGCCCCATCTTTCGTGAACGCGGCAAGATCAACGCCGATGTGACCGGTCGGCTGACCGAATCGCTGGGTGGCGTGCGCGTCATCAAGGGCTATCACGCCGAGGAGCGCGAGGCCACGGTGTTTGGCGCCGGCGTGGAACGCCTGCTGGCCAACGTGATGAAGTCGCTGACCATGACCAGCGTGCTTGGGGCGGCCTCCACCACGGTGCTCGGTTTGGTTTCGGCGATCGTGATGTGGCTGGGCGGCCACAACGTGCTGAGCCACACTTGGACGGTTGGGGACTACTTCAGCTACAACATGTTCCTGGCCATCATGGTGATGCCTATCTTTCAGATGGTAAACATCGGCACGCAACTCACTGAGGCGTTTGCCGGGCTGGACCGCACCAGCGAAATCATGGCGGAGCTGGAAGAGAACAAGGTGCCCGGCCGCACGCTGAAGATGCCGCCCATCGAGGGCAGGGTGAGCTTTGAAGATGTGGAGTTCGCCTACGATCCCGAAAAGCCCGTGCTGCACGGCGTCAGGTTTGTGGCTGAGCCGGGAACCGTGACGGCGCTGGTTGGCTCTTCAGGATCCGGGAAGTCGACCATCATCAGCCTGCTGTGCGCTTTCCATACCCCCTCAAAGGGACGCGTCGTCGTCGACGATATCGATCTGGCGAAGGTGGATCTGAACACCTTCCGCTCGCAATTGGGCGTGGTGTTGCAGGACTCGTTTCTGTTCGATGGAACCATCCGCGAGAACATCCTGTTTTCACGTCCCGATGCGACGGATGAGCAGTTTCTTTTCGCCTCCCGCACGGCCCGCGTGGATGAATTTGCCGAGCGCTTTCCAGATGCCTACGACACCATCGTGGGCGAGCGCGGTGTCAAGCTTTCCGGAGGCCAGCGCCAACGCCTTTCCATCGCGCGCGCATTGCTCGCTGAGCCGCGCATCCTGATTCTTGATGAGGCCACCAGCTCCCTCGACTCCGAATCGGAAGCCATGATCCAGGCGGGACTGAATCAGCTGATGCAGGGCCGGACAACGTTCGTCATCGCTCACCGTCTCTCCACCATTCGCCGCGCCGACCAGATCCTGGTGGTGGAGCAGGGAAGGATCGTTGAGCGCGGCAACCACGCTCAGTTGTTCGCGCTGGGTGGCCGCTACTACGACCTGTACACGCGCCAGCATGGGCTGGAAGCGAACCTGTTCCTCGCGCCCGGCGAGGGGGACGTCGTGCCGGCGGAGTAAGATGCGCGACGTCGTTGAATCGTTGAATCCGCAACGTCAGCCCGCAACTGCTTGATTCTTTGCGACCTGAACTTATTCGGTGACCTCAGTCGTGCCGTCTCATAGGTAGAAACCGCGTACCAGCTATTTGACGCGAGTCCCATATCTTGAGAAACTGTTTCTTGACCACTAGGCGAAATGAGGGCTCACTATGCGAGACGCGGCACCCCAGGGAACTTATAAAGTACAGGCCCTCGACCGGGCTTTTGCCGTACTGGACCTGCTTGCAGAAAGCGATACGCCACTCGGACTGGCGCAGGTGGCCTCTTCTCTGCAACTTCACAAGAGCACCGCGCACCGCTTCCTCATGGTTCTCGAGCGTCATCACATGGTGGAGCGCACCGGCAACGGCAAGTTCCGCCTCGGTCTGCGCCTCTTCGACTTTGGCAATCGCGCCATCGAGCAGTATGACCTTCGTGACCGCGCCCAGCCGCATCTGCGGCGCCTGGTGGCTGAGACCGAGGAGACGGCCCACCTGTGCATTCTGGAGCAGGCGCGGGTCATCTATATCGACAAGATCGAGCCGGGTCGCACGGTGCGCATGATTACGCGGATCGGTTCCAGCAATCCTGTCCATTGCACTTCTGTCGGCAAGGCCATCCTTGCTTTTCTGCCTGAAGATCGCATTGCCGATATCATTCGCCGCACGCGCTTCGAGCGCTTTACCCATCGCACCATTGCGACCGCGGAGGCGCTGCGCGCAGAGATTGAGAAAACACGCCGTCGCGGATACGCCGTGGACGACGAGGAGCTGGAAGAAGGCCTGCGCTGCATCGCCGTGCCTGTGCTCGATGCGCAGCGCCAGCCCGTGGCCGCAGTCAGCGTGTCGGGTCCGTCGTTCCGCGTGACCGCGCAAAAGCTTCCCGCAATCGCCAACCACCTGTTGCAGTGTGTGCGCGGCATCTCGCTGGATATGGGGTTCATTTCCGCGGCCCGTGGCACACGGGCGGCGGGTTGGACCGCGTAGAGTTCACAGATTGGCAGTGATTGTGAGTGTGCTGGTTGCGGTTGTGAACGCGCCGCCGGCGAGTGAGATGTTGAAACGTCGGTCATTCACCGGAATGGTGCAACACACTTGAGTTTTGCCTTCGCAGCACGCGCGCAAGGCGGGAGCTTTCTGATACACTCATTGATGTTGCAGCAGCAAAACGCACTGCGTCCGCCAGGGCGCCAGGTGCATGTCGGAAGGGCAACTTTGCGGAAGAAACTCCTCCATATCTGGAGAACCGCAGGGAATGATTCCGGAGAGTTGGGGACGTAGTTCAGTTGGTTAGAGCGCTGCCCTCGCAACAAATTCCCATATTTTTCAATTACTTAGACCATTTACTGTCCATCTTACTGTCCATTTCTCATCAAGAACTGGCCTGAATTTACTGTCCATTCTTGATCGATTTGGCGTTCCGTGCTATTTGTCCAGAACACTCCTTAGGGAGGATTCAGGACAATGGCCAGAGCCAGACAGTACGCCGATCGCGCCAACATCATCAAGATGGTCAAGTTGAACGGCAAGTGGCCGTTCGCTCGGATTGTCGAACGCAACGGGAGGATCGTCCGCGACCACGTCTGGGTAGACGGCCGCGACGAGCATCACCCGGAAGGCCGCTATTACCTGGAATGGTACGAAAACGGGAAGCGGCGCAGACAGCCTGTCGAGAGCTACGATCTCCTTCTTCCCGCTGCCCGCGCAAAATCGATCGAGCTAAATGCCGTTAGAGCCGGCCTCATGGCCGTGCCTGAGGCTCCGGTTGCGTCGGTGCCGACACGTCTGACCGTGGACGCAGCCATCGACCAGTACCTCGAATACATCCGCAAGCACCGCAGCCTGCGAACCTACAGAACCTACCGCCCTGTTCTTAATGTGCTTTTCCGGAACTCATATGCCAAAACCTACGTGGATGAAGTGACCCGCGAGGACATCCTAAAATTCACCAGCGACTGCTTTGACCAAGGACTTGTCCCGCGAACGGTCTACGACCGCCTCGTTACGGTGCTTCAACTCTTCAAGCGGCATGGATACAAGGGACTGGTGGAAGCGAGCGACTGGCCGAGCTATGTCGAGACCATCCGCCCGATCTACGAATCGGAAGAGATCGCAGGGTTGCTCCAGCACGCCAATCCGTACGAGGCGATCCTCATCAAGTTCTGTCTCACCTCCGGCTTCCGCGACTGTGAGATCCGCTTTGTGACCTGGCGCGACGTCGACTTCCGCAACTTCGTGGTACGTGTCACCGCGAAGCCGATCTGGAAGTTCAAACCTAAGAACTACGAGGAAAGGGCAGTGCCTCTGCCTGGGGCCATGATCGAGCAGTTGCAGCAATTAAGGGCCCAGCGTAATGCGACGCCCGCGGAGCTGGTCTTTCCAAACTCCAAGGGAAAGCCAAACAGTCTCCACATCGAGGTAGTGAAAGACGTCGCGTACCGGGCCAAGCTCAATTGCGGCCAATGTGTAACCAAACATGGCAACCGGTGCGCAGAGGGACCGTACTGCCAGCGCTTCTACCTTCACAAGTTCCGTCACACATTTGCGACCGAGCATCTTCGTCACGGCATCGACATTCGCACCTTGCAGGGTTGGATGGGGCACCGCGACATCCAGTCAACGATGGTCTACCTCAAGGGGATCCAGTCGAAAGACGCGCTGGCAAAGGTGAACGGCGGTTCGCTCGCGGCTTACATCGCATAGTTCTTGCGTGAGACGGAAGTGGGTTTGACCGAAATCTTGATTCAGCTCATCCTGCGCTGGACCAACGGTGGCGCCGAGGCCGGCGCCCAGGGAGGATAACGCCAATGAGTCTAGTAGAAGTCGTAAGAGAGAAGCAGGAGGCTCTGCGGGTGCGGGACCTCGCCCAGCTTCTGGGGGTTTCGCCGCAGCAGATCTACAAAATGGCGGCTAGCGGCCAGATTCCTTCATTCAAGGTGGCGAATGCAGTCCGTTTCGATCCACACGAAACAGCTGAATGGCTGAAGGAGAAATACCCCGTTCGTTCGGTGGCGCTGCGCTTCCCCGAGGCAAGAAGAGCGTAGTCAGAGTATTCACTGTCGAAGATTTGACTGAGTTTTGAATCCACCTCATCCTGACTTGGAATTTGAGGAGGGGGGTCGGGCGAGAAACCATTTCACGGGAAGGTCGTTCTCCTGGTGAACCGCCACACCGCAAGCGCTGCGGAAATGATTGTCGCGTTTGCACGCGAGAACCAGCTCGCCACAATCGTCGGAGAGAAAACGGCTGGTCGTCTCCTCTCCGCGACTTCCGTCAAAGTCGGCAATGGATTTCGGTTGGCGATGCCCACAGGAGCATACTACACATGGAACGGGTTGGTGCTGGAAGGAACGCCGATGGAACCGGACGAACTGGTCGAGTTCAGTTGGCGCGAACGACGGGATCGGGTGGACGGCCAACTTGAACACATCGTCAAATCGATTCGAGGTCATCACGCGGTACGTGTCAGTTGAGCGCGCAGTTGATATCCCTTGCGGGGCTCATTTCCAGGATTGGCCGTCATTCGACAGCAAGGCGGATCTCTCGATGGCAGCCTAAATGGCGGTTAGTTAAGTTGAGCGTAGCTTTGTGTGCATTTGCGTTGAAGATTCAGGTTGGCCAGCTATAATTTGGGTCTCGCTGTTGATCGCAAGTTCTGGAGGTTTCCTTGAGCAAAACCCAGGAAGTCCGGTTCCGCTTTGCCATTCGCAATGAGGACCCCACCGCTACTGAAGCTGACATCCGCAAGCGTCTGAAAAAGGCGACGAAGAAGGCCCTCGAGGAGGCCGACAAACGTACTGTAGAGGCCTCCACTGAACTCGAGGGTGGATTCTTCGGAATTGGCGAAGCCGCAGTCATTCTATTCGTTGTCCACGCGGTTGAGGCAGGCGCAGCAGCGGCTGCGCTTGGAGCCGCCACTGCGGCCGGCAAAGATTTCTACGAGAATGTCCTCAAGAAGCAGCTTCTCAAAGTGAATCTGCTTCCCTCGAAATTCAAAACAATTCCGCCTAAGCCTGCGCCGGCGGAACAGCCGCAGCTCGTCGTGAAGCCGGAAGAAGCCGAGCCGCGCGAACAGGTGGCGGCCAAGAAGGCCGCGCCAAAGAAAACGGCAAAGAAGAAAAGTGTAGCGAAGAAGCAATCCGCTAAGAAACTTCCCAGCAAGTGAGGGTTGGCCTTGGCTCCCGATGACCTGGTGCTTCTGGATGATCCGTTTCTATCTCCAAATGTGCGAGCCAGGCTCGACATCTTCCTCTTGCTGGCTGCCGCTTTGCAGCCCTCGCTGAAGGACCTGAACCAGAAGGCGGAGGATGAGTGGGACGAGATCGTCACCATCCTGGCGAAAATCCTGGAACAAGAACTTCCGTCAATGCAAGTGACAGCCGACGTCGCGCGCATTTGGAACCAGTTCAAGGCCAACGCGAGAATCAGTAAACTTGGGAAAAAGGCAGTGGCGACCTTACAAGAGGTCGAGACGCGGCTGGCTTCGGGCAGGCGAATCAAAGATCGAGGATTGAAGTATCTGGACGCGGCAAATAATCAGGCCGTGACGTGGATTCAAAAGCTAGGCGTAGAGCAGGAGGTCCAGAGTTTTGCGGGCACTTCCAAGGTTCCAGTGCGCCTTTACTACGATCCCAAAGGCGAGGAGTTTTGCGCCTCTTCGAATCAACTTGTGGGCGAGATCGGCTGGAAGCTCCAACTGAAGGAGTATGCGTTCTATGGCGCGCTCATTCCTGACATGATCTTCGAACACGAGTACATCTCTCATCTCCTGCCGAAAAATCAGGCTCTGTCCCGAGGGGTTCGAGAGTTGTGGCTCTCGACGGCTTTGCATCGTGCTCATGTAAACGCACAAATCGATGTTCACCAGAGACGAGTCAATCTCTTTCTCTGGCAAAAGTTCAGGGACCAACTAGCTGAGACCCATCCTGGGGGAGCGAGGGCAATCTATGGCCCCGGGAATTTGGAGAATTCGGTAGAAAACACCTCTTTCTATGCTCCAGAGATCTTTTGGCTCGCAACCGCCGAGATTATGGATTTGGCGAATACCGAGGAAGAGGCCGAGTTCATGGATGCTCTGCTGGAGACCATGTCGTGGCTCGACGATGCAAAACTGAGGGCGGCTCTCTCCGATAAGTGGAATGGATTGAATGAGTTCCATATGTCGCTCTTGCTCCCCTAAGCCCTTTGCCATGAAGGTGATATAATTTTCTTGCCATATAGCAAGGAAATTGGCATCCTATGTATGCGGGAGTTTACGGAACATGAACATCACCCATCCCAATTACGGTTCGAACTATCGCTTGATGCGAGCAGCAGTGCGCCTCGGGGAGTTCACAGTCTCTGAACTCGGGAATCTGACCGGTGCTGGCGAGAACACGATCTATTCCTTCATTAAGGAAGACCTCGAGGGGGACAATTCACGCTATCTGAAATCATCCAGCCTCGCAGGCGGGAAACCGGGTAGACCAAGGAAGAGGTATTCGCTCACAGAACTGGGAACGGCTTATTTGATGAAGCGCACGTCGGACTTGGCCCTGCGGTTTGAAACGGATCGGCAACTTGCCCCCGCTCTTGCCGTCTCTGGTCAAGCCGTGATGGAAGAAGTGATAGATCTGGACCTGGTTCCAGCCCTGCCTTATTTCGAGGCTGCTCCCCAAATGGCAACGTTCAGTCCAGCAGTCGACGTCTTCGAAAATGATAAGAAGCTATTCCTGATGGCGGAGATACCTGGCGTCGTTGAAAAGGATCTGCACGTCCAGGTTGTGGACAACGTCCTGAGAATCTCGGGGAGGCGAACAATTCAGCAGAATGCAGGGAGACTGCGTCGAATAGAGCGCAGCTACGGTCCTTTTGCGCGCGCATTTGCCTTGCCCAACACGATCGATCCCAAGAGCGTTCATTCCGTCTACGAGAATGGGGTCCTCAGAGTCACGCTGAACCACTGGGCCGAAGGTCACATACAAGCCTGGCACGTGGCAAGCCATGATCAAGGCGAGCGTAGAGCCGCGGGGCAAGCCGCGGCTGGTGTTGACGAGTCTAAAGCCGATGCCCCGAAGGTCGCAGCGCGCGCGCTTAAAGCGACAGCGGGTTGAGGGCGTCCAACTGCTCTTCGCTTTTCTTCGTCAGCTTAGGCATCGCGTCATAATAAGTTGACTATTTTATTGACGGCAGATTTAATGGGTTATGCGCAATCAGCCTGCGGCAGAGCAGATAAAAGCGAAGTACCGTTGTTTGTCTCCATTGATGGATGAACGTATGCGGCGACAATGGGCTGCTGCGGAGTCGCGAGCGTACGGGTGGGGCGGAGTACAGGCGATCAGTGGAGCGATCCGCATGTCGCCGAACACGATCCGCAAGGGGTTGGCGGAGTTGACGGCGCGGGAGAGCAATCCCGATATGGCGATCAACCCACGCCTACGTAAAGAAGGTGGTGGCCGCAAGCGGTGTAGCGATTCCGATTCCGGATTGCTGAAGACGCTGGAATGGCTGGTCGAACCCGTGACGCGGGGCGATCCTTGTTCGTCATTGCGCTGGACATGCAAAAGCACAACCAACCTGGCAGAGGAATTGGGCCGTATGGGGCATCCGGTCAGTCCCCGAACGGTAGGCCGGCTACTGAACGCGGACGGCTACAGTTTGTGTGTTTTCGGCAGAGGTGCGTA
>PLXP01000107.1 GCA_003151435.1 Acidobacteriaceae bacterium | reverse complement strand
CCATCGCGGTTGTTTTTGTACAACCGGTTGGAGGCTCCCTCGGGAATGTCCTCGAGACGCCTGCCGCCAAGGATGAAGATGTCCATCCAGCCGTCGTTGTCGTAGTCGAAAAATGCGCAGCCGCCCCCCATCTCTTCGATGATGTAGGTCACGGCCTCAGGCACGCCGTAATACATCGTCGCGGTGAGGCCGGCGCTTTGGGCAATATCGGTGAACTTGGAAAACGGCTTGGGCTCGGCGACGGGGTGCTCAGGGGCCGGTGCTGCCTGGGGATCGAGTGGCGATGCCGACAAAATGCGTGGAAACAGGGCGGACGCACACAGCGCGGGTGCGGTACGAAGCAGGCTTCGGCGAGTCCAGTGGGAAGTGGAGAACGACTTCTTCATCTCTTGGTTATCTTCATTCTGCCATTGCCGGCACGTAGGAGCAATCACGTCCAATTCGGACTTCAGCCGGAGAGTCCGTTTACGGGTGATCTTGCTGGGCGGCGGGATCGCGCGCAAGTTGATCTCTCAGTTCGCGGGCCTGGGCATTGCCGGGGTCCAGTGCCAGAGCCTTCGCCACCGCCTCGCGGGCCTCTTGGAAATGGGCATCGACAGCCAGTTCGGCAGCCAGGTTGATCCATGCTTCGGCCCAACCGGGAGCGGCCTCGACTGCCATGCGAAAATGCTGCACGGCGCCGGCCGCATCGCCGCTGCGCGAGAGCGCGTAGCCAAGCTCGTTTTGCGCGCCGGCCAGCTTGGGGTCCAACTTGACTGCCTCTTCCAGTTGGGCGCGCTCCCCCGCCACGTCCCCCGCCTGGAGGAGCGCAATCGACAGCTTGTATTTGTATCCAGCGCTTGTGGGCTCCCCTTCGGCCGCCTCGCGATAGTGAACGATGGCCTCTGTGAACTTGCCGGCTTTCAACTCCGAATCGCCTTGCGCAGCACTTTCGGCGGCCTCCAGGCTCCTCTCCTCTGTCTTCTTGATCTGCTGATACAGCTTCATCTCCTCCGATGCACGGTCCGTCTCCCCAAGGCCGCGCAGAGCCTTTGCCATCTCGAAGTGGACTTGTGGCTCGGTGGCTCCCAGATCGATTGCCTTTTGCAACTGTTCTTTGGCTCCCTGCCATTCCTTCAGGAAGACGAGCACCATTCCCAGGTTATAGCGGGAATTGAAGAAGTTCGGATCGACGGCCACAGCTTGCTCAAGATGCGTTTTGGCGGTGGCGTAATCGCCCACGGAGCGCTCTACGATCCCGTTCAAATAAAGCACCTCGGGATCGTGTGGACGCTTCGCCAGCAGCTTTGGGCCGATTGGCCGCGCCAGGTTGATGTGGTTAGTCAAAACCAGGATGCGAAAGAACTGCAACTCCGCTTCCTGGTTGCCGGAATTCTTTTCAACCACGTGCTGCAGCAGGTTGATGGCTTCCTGATACTTAACCTGCTTGACCAGCACCACGGTGAGTGCGCTGGCCAGCGGTACCGAATCTGGAGACTTCTGCAGCGCTTCTGTGAGCACCGCGTTGGCCTCATCCAGGTAGTTCAATAGTCCCAGCGCCCGCGAGAGCGTGATGCTCAGCTTGTCGTTGCGCGGCACATCATGCAGCAGCTGGATCACGCCAACGTTGTCTTGCCGTATGAGCAGGTCAGCGCTCAGGCCTTCGAGCGCAGGAAGAGCGTGAGGATCGATGCCCAATGCCAGCTTCCACTGCTCCTCCGCGTCGGCGTGTTTTCCAGCCTCGTCGTAGAGAGAAGCCAGCATCAGGTGCGGCTTGATCACCTGCGGTTCCAGGCGGATGGATTCCTTGATCTCAGGAACTGCCTCGGGTACGTGGCCCGCCCCCACCAACGCGAGGCCCGTGAGATAGTGCAGCTGCGCCGAATCCGGATCGCCCTTCAAAGCCGCGCGGAACGTGTCCGCCGCACAGCCGAATTGCTGGTGGCCGGCATACCAACTCCCCAGCATTACGGCGTTGTCGGTGGTGGGGTGGGCACGCAGTCGCGCCATCATCGCCTGCGGGCCGATACAGGCGGCGAAAGCCGTTCCCGCAAAACCCAAATAGGCACTCATCAAAACACACTTCATGCCCGTTTGGCGCAAGGTGCCCATGAAACAATCTCCGGCAGCCAGAATACAACAGCGCGGCATAGTCGGTCTTCAGGACCGAATACGAACGGCGGCGGGTCAGTCTCAGGATTTCCGGTCTCTCGGAGCGATTCATTATCCGGTCAAAGACGCCGGTCAGATTCACTTATCGTCGTGGAGGGTTTCCATGACGATGTCTTGCTTTCAGCAGCAGGCCATCCTGATGATCGACCTGGGTATTCCGAGCTCCGACTTCGCGGGCTGAAGTTGTCAGTGGACCTCCCGGATCACAAGGGTGTCGCTACTGAGGGTCAGCCTTTCCACCGTCGCGTTCGTAGCCTTCGAGTGCGTCGCGCAGGTTCTTGGCTGCCTGCTCATCGTGACTCTGTTCAGCCAGATCAAGCGCCTGCTGGGCAGACCGTATCGCATCGGCGTGATTGCCGGTCTTGTCGTAGGCTTTGGCCAACTCAGCGAAGCTGCGCCAATTCTTGCCCCTGCTCAGTTCCACTGATTTCTGAAGCGGCCCAATGGCCCCTTGGAAGTCCCCACGCGATTCCAGCACAATCCCAAGATTGAAGCGATACTCCGCAGATGTCGGTGCGAGGTCGATCGCCTTTTGCAATTCTTCAACTGCACCTGCCTGATCCCCGTTCAGGTCCAGTGAAACCGCGAGGTGATCAAGGAAAATCGGGTTCTGTGGATTGAGAGCGCAGGCCTGGCGATACTCGGCCAATGCTTCACCCTCCTGGTCGTTTCCACTCAGTGCAGTAGCCAACATGTAGTGCGACAGGGCATCGCTCGGATCCCGTTCAATGGCCTGGTGCAGTGATTGGATGGCTTCGGGTATCCGATTGTTCTCCATCTGCTTGAATGCCTGGTCGAACAACCGGTAAAACTCTGTTGCCTGCGGATCGATCTTGTCCAGGCCGTCCACCGCAATGTTGACGAACTCGGGAATATTCACCGCGCGGTTGGCAGCGGTCGTGTCGTCCACAATCACCGGCGGGGTGTCGTTGCCGTTGGCGTCGATATGTGTGAGCATGAGCCGCGTGTAGGGCCCACGCGCCTTCGATGAAAATGCGAGCCAATGCCCGTTCGGCGACCACGTGTGCCACGAGTTCATCAGGGACAAATTGCAATTCATCAGCCGCGCCTTGCCGCCCTCGAATGGAACCATGTACAGCTTGCTGTCCGGCCGCATCAGCAGACCGTTCTTGTTCTGCACGAAAACGATCCACCGCCCGTCCGGCGACACCTTGGGGAAGTTGTTGCTCATGCCATTCCCCGACGCTCCCTCCACCGGAACAGCCTTGCCGCCTGTGCCCTCGTTGAAAGGTATCTTGTACAGGTCATACTGGATCTGCGTTTCATTCGGGTCGTTGGCCTGGACGGGCTTTGGGGCGCCGGCCGGATAGGGATCGCGAGCCTCAGCCCGGCTGAAGATCAGATAATTTCCATCGGGCGACCAGAAGGCGCTGGTATGCACGAACTGCGGATCATCGGCGCCTGGCAGCGGCCGCATCGTGCCTTCTTTCTTGTCGTACCAGGCCAGAATTCCGCGCGTGGGATAAAAAACCTGGCTGAAGGTGAGACTTCTGTAGTTTGTGCTGTACAGCCGATCCAGAATGCCCGAGGCAAATCCGGGTTCTTCGTTCTGATGCTTGTTTGTATTGTTCGGAGGACCGATCGACGTCACTACGTAACGGCCGTCCGGCGACACCTGCGACATGAACCCGAACCGCTTGACGGCGGGCTGGGAGGCACTCGCTTCGGCGTTCAACTGGAACGAACTCCAATGGATGACATTCTGATTGCGGATGGTCATGTTGCGCGTGACGGGAACAAGAGCGTACAACCCCTTGTCATTACGCGGCCCATCGAGATCCAGTCCAAATGTCTTACCATCTCGGGAAAACGAGTGGCAGTTGGCACAGGTGGGCAGATTTTCCATCACCACATGACTCTCCGGTTCGGCAATGTTGCGAATCCGCCATTTGATGAGTGGAATTGCGGACTGCGGCAGCGGCGCAATAGGGCCCTTTTCCGCAGGAGAGGGAAGCATCAGCGGAACGTCGCGGTAAAACACGGGGGCGCCGACAGGATCCGCCGACGTGGAAATGGTCACCTTGCCCGCCGAGACCGGGTGTTTTGAGTCGTCATCCGCAAAGCCGTCGATGGTGATGGATGCCGGCGACTTAACTGACGAACGTTTGATCTTCGCCCACAGGCCGGCGTCGGGCTTCCATGTCCGTGTGGACGCCTGCTCCGCTGTCAGCTCAAGGCCCGGACCCGCCTGGGGATCAATTTTGCCCGGTTGCAATGGGGCACCAAGCGTCTCCACGCGCAGTCGATCGGGCTGGCCCGCAAAGGCAATCTCAACCACCCAACGCTTTGCGGTGTCTGTGGAATCATGCCAAAGAAAAGTCGGTGGCGTGATCTCCGGAGGGAAGACAGAGCCATTGAGGGGGTAGTCGACTGTGATCTTCGCTGGTTGATTTGCGGCCAGCGCTTGATCGGTACCGGCAGAGGTCGACAGCACCGCTCCGCACACCAGGAATACTGAACCGGCAGCTACGACGCCTGCAGACAGGAAATGGGTGAAGCGTAATTTCAATGGCCCTCCGAAGCGGTTACTACAGAGAGTAGGGCCGCAAGGCGGATATAGAGTGTGGGCCACCGAAGCGTCTGGTGACGTCCCTCACAATCAAGAAGGATACAGCAACGGGGGAAAACTGAACGAATCCAATGCAGTGGTTGAAGTTGCCGCAGATTGAGCCCACTTAACCACTGCTGCGCGCGTAGTCACCTTATGTGCTGTCACCGCCCGCTTCTTGGAAAGGCATAAAATTGGAGGTGTCATTTTGCGCTGAAACTCTTTAGGTGCGTAACTGCGTCCCTAGAAGAGACAGCCTCGGGGAGAATTTGAATGCGTTTTCATTTGGTTGCAAGTCTTGGCGTGATGCTGCTTGGGGCAGCGGCGCCATTGGTTTCTCATGCACAGTTTTCAGCTCCGTCGACGGAGGAACTGAAAATGACCTCCGACCCCAAAGCGCCGGGCGCGGATGCAGTGTATCTTTTCCGCGAAGAGACAGCCGACGACCCGCATCATTTTCACACCGTGTATGCGCGCATGAAGATTCTCACCGAGCGGGGCAAGGAAGCGGCGACGGTTCACGTGACCTACGCTCGAAATTTCATCTTCAATGCGAGCGGAGGCAATTCGAGCAGAATGGGCTCGGGCACCTCGAACCACTGGGACGCCCCAGACGTTAACCATGCAGGTGAGGACCAGCCGTTCGAAACGGACTCATTCAACGTTCGCACCGATGTCTCGGCAATCGAAGGCAGGACCATTCATCCAGATGGAACGGTCGTCCCCATGACTGGCTCGGCGGCCGATCTGCTCAAGGTGAAAAGGGGACGCAATCAGGTCAATGATTTGACCTTCACCCTGCCCAGCGCTGAGGTCGGCAGCATCCTGGAGTATCGCTACCAGGTGCGCTACGATCGCTTTCTGCAGGCGCCGGATTGGCAGATCCAGCAGCAGTATTTTGTCCACCGGGCGCACTATTCGTTCACCCCGACTGAAAAGTTTCTTCCCGCCCGCAACAAGATGGGAGCCGCGGGGATGGAGGACAGCGCAGCGATCGACCTGCACGGTGAAATCATGACGGACATTCGGGACGCTCCTATTCTTCCGCCCGGAGCGGCGGTCAAAAAGGAAGCCTCGGGTAATTACACGCTTGACTTGGTGGACGTACCGCCCTTTCCGAATGAGCCGTTTGGACCGCCAATGGCGGGCCAGGCCTATCAAGTCGCTTTCTTTTATACCCCGACTCCCGATGAGAAGGAATTCTGGCAGAAGGAGATGGGCTATTGGACCAAAAGCCTCAACCAGTACATTGCCTCTACCCCGACGCTGCAGCATACGGTTGCCGAGGTGCTAAGTCCCTCTGACGCACCGCTCGACAAGGCCCGAAAAATCTACGGCATCGTCGCGAAGCTGGAGAATATCGATTTCACTTTCGACGGAGAGCCGGGCATTGGCACCGAGTGGATTCCAGCGGGCCATGTGGACAGCGTACTCGAAAAGAAGCAGGGAACCAGCAATCAGCTTGCTTACCTTTACTTGGCTCTTGCGCGCGTCGCGGGACTGAATGCAAGGCCGGAGCGAATTGCCAGCCGCAGTCATCGGCTCTTTTCGGTGCAGTTTCTGCGCACCGATCAACTGGATTCCGTAGTCATCGCGCTGAACATCGATGGCAAGGAAATCACGGTTGATCCGGGCACCAAGATGGCTCCGTTTCAGACCCTGCACTGGGCTCATGCTGGAGCCGGCGGCATAGCGATGGGGCCCGGCAACAAGGTCGAAACCATCATCACGCCGCTGCAGCTTAATACCGATAACACCACCGTTCGAGTCGGCAGCTTGAACGTAACTTCGCAGGGAACAATTTCGGGGACGCTCAAGGTGGGTTTCATCGGCCAGCAGGCGCTGCAGTTGCGCCAATTGGAACTCAGGTCGGGGGCAAATGCCGCAAAAGCGCAAGTGGAGAGAATGCTTGCCAGCGAGATTCCCAATGGGGTTGAAGCTCACGTGGACCATTTTGCTTCCATGGATGATTCCACCAAGCAGTTGGTGGCCGTCGTTCCGGTGACCGGCTCGCTGGGCAATCACACCGGCAGCCGCCTCATCCTGCCCCGCTTGTTCTTTGAGAGCAGGGAAACGAANNCGGTGTTCAAGTGGGAAGAGAATGCCGCTTACCAGCTTCGCTCCAAGTCGGCTGGCACCTCCATCACCAGCGCGCGCATCCTGGCCCGCGGGTTTACTCTGCTGGATGCAAAGGAGTACACCCCTCTGCGCGACTTCTACCAGAAGGTGATCACGGCAGATCAGCAACAACTGGTGCTCACGGCAGCGCAGTCCGCCAAAAGCCAGTGAGAGTGAATAGGGTCGTGGCCTTCTCGAAATTACAATAACGATTCAGGTGGTCAAGCCCCCAGTTCAGCTGGGGGCCACCGCTCTGGATTCCGACCTGACTTTGAGCGATCGGCACGATCCTGGCTTTGTCCAGAGCTCGTAGATGTGCAGGTTGAGACACCAGTGGAGGAACAGTGTCCCCAACTTTCACGACCCAAAAACGTGCCCGGCTCAAGAACCTCACGCTGTTCACCACATTGGCTGTCGCACTTCTCTCCAGCGCATCGGCATATGCGGCGCAGGATGCTCCACGGTCTTTGTCCCTCATCTCCATCGACTATCCAGAGACCGGTTCCATCTTTCCCCCCGGCATCACTCCTCCAACATTCTTGTGGCGCGATGCAGCGGGAACTTCGTGGAGCCTCGATGTCTCGTTTGCTGACAAGTCTCCGGCGATCCACGTTTTCTCCAAGGGAGAGCGCCTGCATTTGGGAGCGATTGATCCGCAGTGCGTCAGCGATTCCAATGAGCCGCCAAAGCTGACCGCGCAGCAAGCCGCGACCTGGACGTGGACTCCCGATGTGACCACGTGGACTGTCATCCAGGCGCACTCCGTCATGCGGCCGGCCACGGTCACCGTTACTGGCTACCGCGACGGCCAGGTCGCATGGTCACAGGCACACATTGCTCTCTCCACGTCAGTGGATGAGGTTGGGGCGCCGATCTTCTACCGCGACGTGCCACTGATGCCGAGCACGGGTGTCAGCGGAGTGGTATCGCCGCTGGCTCAGTCTTCGATCCCCCTGATCCATTGGCGCATGCGCGATATCCGCAAAGCGGAGAGCCACACCGTTCTCAAAGACATGCCGACTTGCGCCAACTGCCACTCCTTTTCAGCAGATGGCAAGACCTTCGGCATGGACATCGACGGGCCGGCCAACGACAAGGGCCTTTACGCGGTCGTTCCAGTCCAGAAGCACATGACCATCCTGAGCAAGGACATGGTGCACTGGAATACCGATGGCCGGGTGGGCCAGGTCAGGGTTGGGTTCATGTCACAGGTATCGCCCGACGGCCGCTATGTCCTCAGCAGCTTCGCCGGTCCCGCGCTTAGCCGAATGATCGACAGCTACTATGTCACCAACTTCATGGACTACCGATTCCTGCAGGTCTTCTATCCCACGCGCGGCATTCTGGAGTATTACAGCCGCGCCACCGGCCTGCGCCTGCCGCTGCCCGGAGCCGACGATCCAAAGTATGTGCAGACCGATGGAGTGTGGAGCCCCGACGGCAAGTACATCGTGTTTGCCCGTGCCGAAGCCCGCGATCCGCGGCCCAAGGGGCAACCTCCCGCGCTGCGCGCCAACGATCCCAACGAGACGCAGATTCAGTTCGAGCTGTACCGCATCCCGTTCAACAACGGCAAGGGTGGTACGCCGGAGCCGATCGTTGGAGCGTCAGCGAACGGCATGAGCAACAACTTCCCAAAGGTCTCCCCCGATGGCAAGTGGATCGTTTTTGTGCAGTGCAAGAACGGCCAGCTCATGCGCCCTGACAGTCAGCTCTACATCATCCCGTCTGGGGGCGGGGCGCCGCGCCGCATGCGCGCCAACACCCGGCTCATGAATTCGTGGCACAGCTTTTCTCCCAACGGACATTGGCTGGTGTTTTCGTCCAAGGCAAGGTCCCCGTACACGCAGATGTATCTTACCCACCTGGATGCGAACGGCAACGACAGCCCGGCGATTCTTATCGACAACGCAACGGCCGCAAATCGCGCCGTCAACCTTCCCGAATTCGTCAACATGGACGCCGACGGAATTGAAGACATTCAGGTTCACGTTGCCGATGGAAGCAAGTAGCTTGAAAAGCCGAACAGGTTTTGGAAGGGGCAGCGTACTCCGCTGTGCGGCCTGTCTGGGCATGTCTTTTGCTCTGATGGCGGCATCATCCCTGTGGTCGGAGACGTGTACGCCACCAGCAGAGATGAAATCGAAGCTCCAAAGCAAGCCCACTGCCACGCTGTACAACGACCTGGGCGTCTGGTACGCCGGGCAGCAACAGTACGCGTGCGCAGCCGAAGCATTTGCAACTTCTTTGCAGATGGAGCCGACCCAGCCCGACTTGGCTCATGTCGCTTTCATGTTTGGAGTGAGCCTGTATTTTTCCGGAGATACGAAGGAAGCGGTTGCTTCACTCCAGGAAGCGGAAAAACTCGGCTTCCGCGACATCAAGATCCACTTGATCCTGGGCACGGCGTTGGATTCGTTGCATTCCACAGCAGACGCGGAGACCGAGTGGCGCGCGGCACTGGCGCTCGACCCCGAGTCCTCCAGCGCGCTCGACAGCCTCTCCAGCGACCTTATCAGCGACAACAATTTTGCGGAGACAATCACGTTACTGGATAGCCCCCGCCTTGTACCCCAGCGAACCGCGCAGCAGAGTGTGAACCTTGGCCTGGCTTACGCAAAAATGGCCAATCCCGAGGAGGCAGTCAAGGTGTTGCAGGACGGTTTGAACACAACACCCGACTCCCTCGATGTGGCCAATCTGCTGGCCGACGTTCTGACGCAACTCAACCGAAAAGGAGAAGCCGCGATGGTCCTCAAATTAGCGCTGGCCCAACATCCGGACAATCCCGAAGTCAAACAAAACCTGGCAAAGGCCCTCGAGTCCCTTGGAGCAGGGAAGTAAGACGAGCGAAACTGCGGTGGACGATTGGGTACCGCTCGTCGCAGTCTGCCACCGACAGACGCCGCGCGCAGATGGAGCAGACCTTCAAAAGGAACTCGACCAGGATAGCAACCGGAAGATGCCAAACACGAAGCGTTTGGGCGGCTTTACAGGCTGCGGAAAAAGGGCGATTTGCGGCATGAATCAGCGAAAAACGTCCCTCCGGGGCTAAAGCCCGCATTGATTCTTTTGGCTTTATGCGGGGGTTAAAACCCCCGCCTCCCTCCAGATTTGGTTTTTCCGCAGCCTGTAAAGTCCGTCCCCTTCACCGAATCGAGTTTTTTCGCAGCATGCATCGTCGTGCACTCGTACAGAGCAACCGCAATACGGTTGTTTTGTCGGCCTCACCCCGCCGGACCAACCTGAGTGGGACGGATATCCGACGTTTTCCGCGATCCAAATTTCTGCAAGTTAATGATTATAAATGACTTGCAAGTGAGTACTTGACGGGAAATATCGCTGTAACCTGTTGATTTTGTGTAAGTTAAACCAGGATTTACCGGTATTTTGGGGAGGGGGGGAGGGGGGTACGGACCGGGCAGATCCCTGACAGATTGGTGAGGTTTCTCCCGTCCTCTCTTATGATTGTGCGGCAAAGGGTGGTAATTCTCTGCAAGCCAAGACTCTGCCAGGTCTCAAAATCGAGACTTGGGGCACCCCAGTTCGAGATAGAACTTGCGAAAGAGCCGGTCAGCTCTGTCCAATCCCACCCTTGAAAATCCAAGGGTGGGGCACCCGGCTTGGTGCGCAGGGTCGATTATATGTCTGGGCACCCGGCACCCACGACGTGGTGGAGGGTGAAGGTGGGGCGTGTTACCAGGGCAGCGGCTGACCCAGGTGGAAATAGCCGCCCGTGGGGCCGTCACTGGGGAGTGTGGCCAGGGCGACGCTGGTTTTGGCGCCGTCTTTTACCTCCATGGGGGCATGCTCGCCGCCCATGTCTGTTTTGACCCATCCCGGGTGAGCGGAGTTCACCTTGATGTTTGTGTCGCGCAGGTCATAGGCGAGGTGGATGGTGAAGGCGTTGAGGGCGGTCTTTGACGCGTCGTAGGCGAAGGACTTGGAGTTGTAGATGGGCGATTCGGGGTTGGCGTGCAGGGCCAGCGAGGCAAGAATGCTGGAGAGATTGACGATACGACCTGCCGGGCTCTTCTTGATCAGTGGCAACAACGCCCGGGTGAGCGCAACCGGCGCAAAGAAGTTGGTCTCGAAGACCTTGTGGAGAAGGTCGCCGGGCACATCCGTGGCGGTGTGTTCGGGCCCAGTGCCCGGGAACGTGCCGCCCGCGATGCCGGCGTTGTTGACCAGAATGTCGAGACGGCCGTATTTCGAGTTGAAGTAGTCGTATGCCGCCTGGTAATCGCTGGACTTGGTGATGTCAAACTCGAGCACGTCGGCGTCAACGCCCGCGGCGCGAAGCTTTTTGGCGGCCTCTTCGCCTTGCTTGAGGTCGCGCGAGCCGATGACGACCTTCACGCCGGCATCCTTGAGATCGAGCGCAGTTTGAAAGCCGATGCCGCGATTGCCGCCGGTGATAAATGCAATTTTCTGAGCCATGAGGGTGTAGGTCTCCTGTGCTGCTTTGGATTCGAGGCGGGACCCGGAAGGTGCAGGGAATCGAAGTGGCCGATGGCCGGGTGTTCGGGAGCGTCGCAGACGTTCGGTTGCGGCACTGCCTAAGAAGAGTTACCATAGTTTAAACTTTTAGTGTTGCGGTTCGGAGTCAAAGAAGCTATGGTGCAGCTTAGGAAAAACGCCTTGGGTCCTTCTGGTTCCCCTCAGATCGATGCCGCAGCTTTGGCAAGGCAGGGCCGTGCCGAATTCGCGCGAATAGCAATTGAGAACCACTTTACGATCTCTCCGGACGCGATCTTTGTGATCGACGGGACGGGAGTGATTCGCGAAGCCAATCCCCGTGCCGTGCAACTGTTCGGTTACTTGCGGTCGGAGTTGATTGGAATGCCGGTCGATTCATTGGTTCCCGAGCGCATGCGCGGACGCCACCCCAGCCATCGAGAAAACTACAATGCTCACCCCCGGACGCGGCAGATGGGGTCGGCGATGGAGCTGTTTGCACTGCGCAAGGACGGCACCGAGTTCCCGGTGGACATCATGCTGAAGCCGATCGGCACGGCCTCAGGGCCGGTGGTGCTGAGCTTTGTGCGCGATACCACCGAGCAGAGGTCGGCGCTGGACGAGCTTCGGCGCCAGGATCAGCAGTTGCGGTCCATTGTGGAGAGCGTACGCGACTACTCCATCTATATGCTCGATCGCGAGGGATACGTCGTCACCTGGAATGTGGGTGGGGAGCGCATCAAGGGTTACGTTGCCGAAGAGATTCTGGGCCGGCATTTTTCGCGCTTCTTTACGCATGACGATGTGGAGCGCGGTCATCCGCAGCAACTGCTGCAACTGGCGGCGGAGCGCGGCCGCTATGAAGAGGAAGGCTGGCATGTGCGCAAAGATGGGACGCGCTTTTGGGCCAGCAGCGTTCTTACTGCCATTTTAGACAATTCAGGTGCGGTGACCGGGTTTGCCAAGGTCACGCGGGACTTTACCGATCGCAAGCGCGCGGAAGAAGCGGTGATGCTGCAGTTGAGCGGCGCCCTGCTGGCCAACATGGATGTGCGCAAGCTGCTGGGGGCCTTTTCCGCGAGCATTCGGGAGTTAATTCCGCACGACGCTGCCACGATGGCTTTGTATGACGCGCCGACGGGGATGCTGATTGTGCATTTCCTGGGTGTGGAGCACGACGAAGTCCGGGAGGCGCACGTTCCGATGGTGGGCTCGCCGTCGGGTGAGGCGTTCAGAACCCGGCAGCCAGTGATTGTGGATCGGATGCAGAGTTCGCGTTTCGGCCCCGAAATGGTGCGTCATTTGACCGATCTGGGGATGCAGTCGGGGTGTTGGGTACCGCTCGTGCATCGAGGCGAGGCGATTGGGTCATTGGCGGTGGCTTGCCGGCTGGAGGCGGCGTTCACACTCCGCGATGCAGAAATGCTGGGCGATGTGGCGGACCAGGTGGCAGTGGCAGTGAACAATGCGGTGGCCTTTCGCCAGATTGCCGATATGCGCGACCGGTTGAGCCAGGAAAAGAAATACCTGGAAGAAGAGATCAACCTGGAGAACCGGTTCGAGGATATTGTGGGCGAGAGCACGGGTCTGCGGAACGTGCTGAAAGACATTGAGACGGTGGCGCCCACGGATGCCACGGTGCTGATCCAGGGCGAGACGGGGACCGGGAAGGAACTGCTGGCGCGGGCGATTCATCGCCTGAGCCCTCGCCACGACCGGACCTTCGTCAAGCTCAATTGCGCGGCCATACCGGCGGGCCTGCTGGAAAGCGAACTCTTTGGCCATGAGAAGGGCGCATTCACGGGAGCGATCGCGCGCAAGATGGGCAAGGTGGAACTGGCGCACGAAGGGACGCTCTTTCTGGACGAAGTGGGCGAGTTGCCGCTCGATCTGCAACCCAAACTGCTGCGGGCGCTGCAGGAGCGGGAGATTGAACGGGTGGGCGGAACGCGGCCCATCGCTGTGAATGTGCGGCTGATCGCGGCTACCAATCGCGATCTGGCGAAGATGGTCGCGGAGAAGCAGTTTCGCGCCGACCTCTATTACCGGCTTAAGGTGTTTCCTATCTTCTCTCCGCCGCTGCGGGAGCGCGTCAGTGACATTCCGGTGCTGGTGAGGCACTTTGTATCGACGCATAGCCGACGCATGGGCAAGGTGATCGAGACGATTCCCGAGGAGACGATGAAGGCGCTGACGCGCTGGAGGTGGCCGGGGAACATTCGCGAGCTTGAGAACTTTCTGGAGCGGGCGGTGATCCTGACGCGTGGGCCGGTGCTCTATGTTCCGCTGGCGGAGTTGGAGACAGAAGAAGAGGACGACGACGATTCTCAGAGCGATAGTGCAACGCTTCATGCCGCCGAGCGCGAACACATTCTGCGCGTACTGCGGGAATCCAAGGGTCAGATTGGCGGTCCGGACGGTGCGGCGGCGCGCCTGGGGCTAAAACGGACGACATTAAACTCGAAAATCAAGAAGCTCAAGGTCGAGCGGAGTGACTATATGTAGTCAGATGTGGCGAGATAACGTCACCGTCAGTTGTCACTGTCATCGCCAGCAGGCAGTTTCATTTTGTTGCATCTGCACTAACTCATTTCCCTTCAATGCGAAGTCCTGGGGTGACAACTGCTGTGAGTTTGGCATGCGTCGTGCTGTATACAGTGCGTGGCGCAGGGACGAGCCAGCAATTGTTAAGAATCACGGTTCAGGAAAAAGACACAGAGATCGAAATCACCCTGGAAGGCCGAGTTGCAGGGCCTTGGGTGGCAGAACTCAGACGAATCTGGATGGAGACAACTCCGCGGCTGGGCGCAAGAAAACTTTCCCTCGATTTGCGTAACGTGACGTATTCAGATGCGGGAGGCGAGCAGGTGTTGCGAGAGATATTTGCTCAGACCAACGCCGAGCTTGTGACCAGTACCCCCTGGACCCAGTATCTTGCCGAACAA
The DNA here is from genome assembly GCA_003151435.1 of Acidobacteriaceae bacterium. Lineage (GTDB taxonomy): Bacteria > Acidobacteriota > Terriglobia > Terriglobales > Acidobacteriaceae > Telmatobacter. Next base: position 39,077 of record PLXP01000107.1, on the reverse strand, counting down.
ATCAAGAACAGCAAATCTACTCGTATTTAGTTTGGAGGCCGGACATGGAATCGATATATCAAGATGTAAAGGATTGCAGAAGCAGGCAGAGCCAGCGGGGCAGCGCATTGCATGAGAGGCTGAGCCCGGCGGCGCTTAAGGACCTCATCTCGATGGAATTTCCCCATTGCTACGCGGCGAATGTCGTGTTGTTTTCAGAGAGGGACGAGGCACAGGGCGTGTATGTCGTCCTGGATGGAGAGGTGAGACTCTCGATGAACTCGACCGATGGCAAGCGGCTGAGCCTGCGCATCGCGAAGAAGGGAGACATCCTGGGACTGTCTTCCACGCTTTCGGGAAATCCGTACGAGGTCACCGCGGAGACGTTGTACCCGGCCAGGATTGCTCCTATCACGCGTCGCGACTTTCTAAACTTTCTGGCGCGCCACCCTGAGGTTTACCAGGCGGTGACCGAGGAACTAAGCCGGCACGTATCGATGGCATTCGAGCAACTGCGGACCGTGGCGTTGTCGTCGTCAGCGCCTGAAAAGCTGGCCCGGCTGCTGCTGGAGTGGAGCGACAGCGGCCAGACCACGATGGAGTGCGGCAGCAAGGTTCGCTTCTCCATGACGCATGAGGAGATCGGCCAATTCATCGGCGCCTCGCGGGAAACGGTGACGCGCACGCTGAGCACCTTCAAAACACGGCGGCTGGTCGCGTTTCAAGGCTCCATGCTGACGATTCCGAGCAGAACCGCGCTGGCGAGTTATGCGGGCGCTTAAAGAATAAGTAGATTCATCCATAAAAATAACTAGACTCATCCATAACTAGACTCATCCATCGCGGCGGAAGGCCCTATCCGCCGCGATTGCTCAATAGATGAATTCGGCCGTTCGCTTAGGGTCTCCGCGGTACAATGTGGACCAACCAGTCCATTCCCGTGGAGGCTTCATGCGTCGAATTCTGTTGGTTCTTCTCGCTGCGATCTTTGCCGGCACACTCACCGCTTCCTCTGCGGTTGCGCAGGGCGCGCCACCCCAGGGCGGAGCCGACCAACCCTACACTGTCGAGTACTACTACAAGGTGCAATGGGGGCATCAGCAGGAGTTTCTCGATCTGTTCCTCAAGAACCATTACCCCCTGTTACAGCGAATTGTTGCGACCGGCCGCATGTTGTCGGTCAAGATCGAGTCGCCTGCGTACCACACCACCGAAGACGGACGCTGGGACTACCGCGTGACCATCCGATTCAAGAACTCAACTGTCGCCACGACGGCAAATCCCGAGGAAGAGGCTTTAATGAAGGAGCTATGGCCGGACCAGGCGACCTACAAAAAAGAAGAACAGCGACGCTTCGAGATTCTGGCGGCACATTGGGATCTGCCGGTGACGGATATTACGCCGAAGAAGTGAAAGAGCAGGGAACAGGGAATAGGGAATAGGGAACAGGGATCAGGGACTTCATTGGTGCGAGGAATAACATGATCGCGATCAAGAGGGTTGCTTTGAAGGAGCATCACCGGCGCCCTGGCCGGACAAATCACTCTTTCAATGGCAAGGAGTTCGGCCCCTTCACTTCGCTCGAAATTTCTCAATATCCTGACGACGCCGGGTACTACCTCATGCATATTTGTGAAGACGGTGGATGCGCGGACACTTGGCACGAGAGTATTGACGATGCCCTCCACCAGGCCGAATGGGAGTTTGGAGTTCGACCAGGAGAATGGTCTGAGACCGACGAGCAATTCTGATCCTGGCGTCTGTATTGCTGGTTGGCTTTGAGCCTTTCCATTCCCTATTCCCTAGTCCCTTCTTTTCCACTGGTTTACCAGGTCTTCGGCGGCTTCGGGCCATGTGGGGAATTCGAATTGAAAGCCTGCATCCAGCAAGCGGCCCGGGATGACGCGACGACTCTTCAAAACCAGTTCGGACTCGGTGCGCAGCAGGAACGCGGCAATCTCAAGCAGCGGCGCCGGCGCGGGCAGGCCGTTCGGCATGCCCCAGGCATCGCGGAGTTCGGCCATGAATTCGCGGTTACGCAGGGGATGCGGCGCGGCGAGATTGACGGGGCCATCGAGATCCTCGCGTGCCATGAGGAACTCGACGGCACGCGCAAAATCCAGTTCGTGAATCCATGAGACAAACTGGCGTCCGTTGCCCTGCGCTCCTCCGAAGCTGAGGCGGACAAGGTTGAGCAGAACGGCGAAAGCGCCACCGGGGGTGGGGATCATGGTGATCGCGCTGCGCAGCGCCACCTTGCGTGTGCGGGGCGTGTCACTCTCGAAGAACGCCTCCTCCCAATCCTTTGCCACGCGAATGGAGAAGTTCCATGTGCCGGGCGCACGGCGATAGGCGGAGATGCGCTCGTTGCCGCCGAGTTCGCCGGTCGTCTCGTCCATCGGCCTGTCGAGCGCATGACGATAAATGGTGGCCGTCGAGGCATTGAGCCAGACTTTGGGCGGGTCGGCGAGTCCGGCGATGACCCTGCCGAGCAGATGGGTGGTGCGGATGCGGGAGTTGTAGATGGCGGTGCGATGGGCCTTCGTGTAACGACAGTTGACGCTTCGCCCGGCGAGATTGATGCAGACGTCGGCGCCTTCGAGGTGTTCGGTCCACGGGCCGAGGTTTTCGCCGTCCCAGTGCACGGTTTGCCAAGGCGCGGTGTAGGGGCCGCGGGTTAGAACCGTGACGTAATGGCCGCGCTCCTGAAAGTAACGCGCCAGCAACTGGCCCACCTGGCCGCTGCCGCCGGGCAACACGATGCGCAGGGGGCGGGCGAACGAGGCTGGTGTGACGTCCATGTTCTCAGCGTACAGCGTTTGCTTGGGGAAGCTTGACGGAAGTCGATTTTGACTCGCTCGGTGACGAACTTCAGGGAGTTGCTGGGATTCGCCAGGCCTTTGAACGCATGGTTTCGTATTTTGTGATGGAGATCTGTGGTGCCCCACCCCAGGTGCAAAAACCCGCCGCGGCGGACGCCGAGGGTGGCACCCGTTGTTTGGAACAACACAGGCGGTCAAAGACCTAGGGTTTGGGCGGAAACGGGTAGCCGCGCAGATAGAGACGGCGCCGGTAGCTGCGATACTCGCGCACCACCACGATGATCACCAGGGCGATAATCAGGAGCGGTCCCCATAAGATCCATCCGGGCTGTACAACGCGATCTCCGCCGACGGTGACGGTAGACGCGGCACGCAGGCCGCCAAACATGGCCACGAGGTCTTTGCCGACAGAGACATTTTCACCGAGCCGTATCGAGCCGAACATGCTCACCAGGTCATTGCCGATGGTGGAATTGTCTTCCGCTTTGACGGTGCCGAAAAAGTTGACTACGTCGTGGTTCGCATTGCCGGCGATGTGGACGCTGCCAAAGAAAACTACGATGTCGCCTTGAACGGTGCCACGATCATCGACATCACAGAAGAAACAGACGGCATCGTGCACAGAACTGTCGGGCGCCACATGGATGCTGCTGCCGAACTGGACAATGTCATTGTTGGCGAAGGCTGGTAGGGCAAATAGCCCGAGAACTGCGGCAAGCAGACAGGCATTGAGCAGGCGTTGACGCATGAAGCCTCCTTCAAACCGGTACGCGCGATCCAATGAAATAGTTCCCCGGCTGTGATGGCGGGTAGGTTCCGGATGCCCCAAGTGTATGCCAAATCCGGCGAGCGGGAATGAGGATATTGGTCCCGCTTCCCACTCTCCGGGTTTGCACTCGACGAACTTAGAACTCGAACCGCATCCCCAATTGAACGCGCCGCGGAGGTCTTACCGAGGTGACGTCACCGAACGAAGGAGATGTCTCGATCGAGTCAACGCTGCCTGCGTTCTCGTGGTTGAGCACGTTGAACGCTCCGGCTGAGAAGCCCAGGTGCGGAGCTTCCTCATCCTTGTTTGGGGTGATGGCGAAGTCGTGGCCCCAGCGCAGGTCCAGGTCCACATACGAGGGCATCGTCTCTGAGTTGCGCGCCACGCCCGTGGGGCGGGTGTTGAAGAGGTCGTCGCCGTAAGCATCGGTGCCGGTGAGAACGGTCCAGGGCGTGCCGCTATTGGCAAAGATGCCGGCGGAGAGATTCAATACGCCCTCGGGATGGAACATGGCGTACATACCGAGGCGCTGACGGCGGTCGAAGCTGGCGTTGGCCCACTCGTTGTTTGGCTCGAACTGGTTCTGCGGAAACCAGCCCAGGCCATTGGTATTGGATTCATAGTGCGACCATGTGTAACGCCCGAAGCCGGTGAAGTATTTGTTAAGGCGGCCACGGTAGGAGATATCCATCGCGGTGCCTTCCCAGAATCCGGCGGGCTGCATCTGGCGGACGCGGCCATAGGTAGGATCAGGACGCTCGGTGTACCCGGACTGGGGCGTAGGCGCGTTGATGTCGACCGAACGGAAGCTGCCGATGCCGCGCGAGGAGTAGACACTAACTACGCCTGTGGCCTTCTCGCCCAACTGCCGCTCGATGGAGAGGCCGTACTGCATCTGGTAAGGGATCCGGGGGTTGGGAGCCAGTTCGACGCGCGCCACAGGGGCGGTGCTGATGTTGACGCAGGCGGAGATGGGTACGCAGCCGGATGCCTGTTCCTGGGCGGGTTGGAGCGACAGCGTGACCGAGCGCCGCCGCGGCTGCGCGCCCTCATAGCGGACCAGGTCGAGCAGGGCGCCGGAACCGAAGCGGTCGTAGTAGACGCCGCCTCCGCCGCGCACCACGGTTTTGGATTGCTCATCGACCACCCAGGCGAAGGAGAGACGCGGCGAGAAACCGAGCCTCTTGGCAGCCAGGAAGTTTTGCCAGTCGTAGCGTAAGCCGGGGGTGACGGAGAAACGGGGGCTTATCTTGTACTGGTCCTGGACGAAGCCGCCCATTTCCTGCTGGTGATAGATGAAGTGCGATTCGCCGCTGTTCAGCGAGTAACCCGAGGGGCGGCCGGCGGCGTAGTTTTCGAGCGCGGTTTGCAGCACGGTGACGTCATCGGAGGCCAGCGTGGGGGCGAAGGTATAGCTGCCGAGGGCGTTGGTGTCGTCGTCAAAGCCGCGGCGACTGATGTGCGGCGTGCCGACGCCCAGCTTGATGAAGTGACGGCCGTGGGTCCACGTCATCATGTCGTAGACGCGAACGTTGTACTCGGTGCTGAGAGAGTCGTTTTGCGCGGAGCCGGAGGAGAAATCACCCGCCACGCTGATGCGCGGCGCCTCTGTCATGTTCTTGTTGCGGCTGAAGTCGTGCTCTCCTACGAGTGAAACCTGGTTCAACAGCACCGCGGAGAGCGTGGAGTCGAGGTGGGCCGTCACGTCGTCTTCGTGGTACTCGTTGTTGAAGCCGGCGGCTGCAAGAGCCTGCCCGCCGACGCCCTGGTTCTGGCCGGTCCAGTCTTCATAGCTGTACTGCACGTAGCCGGAGTGCCGGTCACTGAACTGGTGCGCGGCGCGCATGCTGAATTCGGTGTCGCGAGTAGGCGCGGGTACGTTGGCCTGGAAGATGCCGTTGGGGTTGGCCGGTGAAGTAGGTACAGTCGCAATGACGACGGAGTCAAGGTCTTCTTCGGCGCGGTTGAACGAAAAAAGGAAGCTGCTTTTGGGTGCGAAGAAGATGGGGCCCGTGACGTGGCCCTCGTAGACGCGCCGTTGCTCAAAGGGCTTGGAGGGCGCCAGCGCATTTTGTGCGTTCAACGCGGAATCGCGGAAGAGAAAGTTGAACTGGCCGTGGTAGTGGTCGGCGGCGGACTTGGTGATGATCTCCATCTGCCCGCGGCCCGGCCAGTAGTACTGCGCGGAGTAGGGGTCCTGGTTGATGCGGACCTCCTGCACGGCTGAGGCGGAGACGGTGGAACGGTTGGCCTCGACGCCATCGACGATGAGACCGGAACCGCCGGTACCGGCCGCGCTGTCATCGAGGAAGGCGCTCATGGCGGATGCGTAGTCGTTGTCGAAGATGGGCAGGGACTTGAGATCCTGAGAGGTCATGACGGACGAATCGCGGTTATCGTCGGAGGCGGTCAGATCTTCGTCGGTCTCGGCATTCACCCGCACGTTGGTCGACAGGGCTGCGATGGGGAGCGTGATGTGCAACGGCACGGCAAAATGACCCGACGCTGCGGCGCCGGAAACCACTGCGGCCGGGGCGGCGACGACGACGGGCGTCTTGATGGTTTCAAACCCTGCTTCGGAGACCACCAGCGTGAAACTACCCAGGTGCGGAGGAGTGATCTGGAAGCTGCCATCGCCACTGGAGTGGAAACTGCCTGCCAGGGTGCCGTTGGTGTCCACCAGGTCGATCTCAGCTCCGGGAACGATGGCGCCGGTGGAATCGGCTACAACGCCGGTGAGGGGAGGCGCGGGTGGCGGCGGAGCGCTGGCGGGATTGGCGGCAAAAGCGGCAGGCGACGCAACAAGGGCAAGAAACAGAGCAAGCAGGCGAATCATGCAATTCTCCAAGACGGCGGCTCATCCATTTCGCGCGGACAAGCGAAGCGCTTCAACGCCGATTGTGTTCTCTCGCTTTAAAAGCGACCTTCGACGAGCGGCCGCAAAGGAAGGGAAGCGACGTCTCCGGCACGGTGTCCGTGACCGGTAGACGCAACCGCCGGTGGCTGCGCGCTGTGCAACGCGCAAATCGCCGATGCGGCTGAACCAATTTGGGCATACGCCCTAGGGCAATTGCCGTAAATCGATTTTCGCAGGGTTGAGTACAGTAGTCCAGCTAAAAGCGGAGTCCACGACGACATCGGGCGGAGTTTCCATCAGATTCTGAGGACCGAATCCGAATTGGCACCCCAGGCTCCAGGCCCCGGCGTTGCGCGCGGTGAGGACGTCTACCTTGCTGTCGCCAATCATCACGGTCTCCGCTGGCTGAGCGCCGGCCTCTTCCATGAGCGTCCGCAGGCCCAACGGGTCAGGCTTCTTGAGGGGGAAGCTGTCCCCGCCATAGATGCGGAGGAAGTAGCTACCCATGCCGAGTCCGTCGCAGATGGCTCGGGCGGGCCGCACCGGCTTGTTGGTCAACACGGCCATGGAACGCTGAATGCCATCCGGCCGGGTGGCGAGCGCCGCCAGCGACTCCAAGGCACCGTCATAGGCGTAGGTGAAGTCCAGCTTGTGCTCGCGGTAGTGGTCCAGAAAGAAGGAGTACGCGGTGGCCAACTCGTGCTCATCCACCTGCTCCACGGGGACGTTGTTTTCGACGGCGAGCGACCTGCGCACCATCATGGGGGCGCCATTGCCAACAAAGCCGGCGATGATCTTGTCGGGCAGTGGCGGGCGGTCCATATGCGCAAGCGCGGCGTTGACGCTGTTGCAGAGGTCGCGCGCGGAGTCGATCAGTGTTCCATCCAGATCGAACACGACAAGTTTGATGGATTCAAAAGGAATTGGCTGAAGCACCCGGACCATAGTTCCAGTGTAACTGCAAGCCTCCCTGGGTCCGGTGCGATGATGGACGGTGAAGCTGTGCCGTCATGCGGTTGGGTGCTTAATTCTGGTGGGAGTTGCAGGTTGAAGAAAGTCATTAGATTTCTGGCGTCAGCAGTTCTTGCAATGGGACTTACGCCCGCAGGTTTGAGCGCGCAGCAAGCACCCGCACTCCGCGGAGAAACTGCGGCGCGGATGAGCGCGCCGGCACCGGGCGAGCGCATTCTGAACCTCGATACGCTGAAGCAGGAGTTGAAGCAATATCACGAGTGCACTTGCAAGTGCGGCTGCTATGCCAAGGATCTTGACCTGCAGGCGGACCGTGCGATCGCGTTCCTGCGGCAGCGGACGGCTCATCACCGCGGACAGGAGAATCTGGCGCTGGTGCTGGACATTGATGAGACCACGCTATCGAACTACGAGGAGATGGTGAGTGCCGGATTTGCCTACGACAGCAAGGCATTTGGCGCGTGGGTCGACTCGGCGAAGGTGCCGGCGATTCCCGCTACGCTGCGGATATATAAGGAGGCGCAGCGGCTGGGCGTGAGCGTGTTTTTCATTACTGGACGCTCAGAGGGACAACGGGACGCTACGGAGAAGAACCTGCGCAGCCAGGGATTCGACAACTGGCAGCAACTGGTTCTGCGTAAGGCAGGGCAGGGTTCATCCAGCGCGCTCGAATATAAGTCTGCCGCGCGGGGAGAGATCCAGGCACAGGGGTACAGGATTGTTCTCAACGTCGGCGACCAGTGGAGCGATCTTAAAGGCAACGCGGAAGCGGAATATTCGGTGAAGTATCCCGACCCATTTTATTTCTTGAAATAGGTGTGCAACTTGAGCAGATCCGGGACCGAGCAGACAGAGTGGGTCTCGCGATTTGGTTTCGTATGTCACGCGCCGAACCTGTGTCCGCGACGTTCGCGCCCGACGTACGCCATGATGGATGCGAGCATAAACACGCTGATCGCCGTCAGAGCCATAGCGGTGGCGTAACTTGTCTTCTCGGCATAGATCGCCTCGATGAAGACGACCGAGCTGGCGATGACGCCGGCACTCTGGTAGGCAAAACCAGGAAGCAGGGCCCGGACAGAGTCAGGCGAAAGCTCCGCAAGGTGTGCAGGAATCACGCCCCAGGCGCCCTGCACCATGAACTGCATCAGGAACGCTCCGACGATGAGCAAAAGCTGGTTGGGCGCGTAAGCCCACACCGGGATGATAGCTGCGGCGAGGACAAACGCGGTGATGATCGCGCGCCGGCGACCCCACTTATCGGAGAGATGCCCAAAGACGATGCCGCCAATGATGGCTCCAATGCCGGAGATTGCCGTGATGGCGGCCCGCCGCGACGGAGTAAAGTGCCACTGGCGCTGCAGGAATGTGGGATACATGTCCTGCGTGCCGTGTGAGGCGAACAGCATCATCGTCATGAAGGCCAGCAGGTAAAGAAAAAGCCTCCAATGAGAGAGAATCTCGCGGCGCTGTTCGGCCCATGGCAGCCTGATCTGCGCTTTCTTCTGCCAGACCGTTGATTCCTTCACGCGAAACCGAATGAAAAGAACGAGGAGGATGGCAGGAACGCTGCCGAGCAAAAAGAGAGGACGCCAACCCACGCGCGAGAAGAGGAAGAAGTAGCTGATGGCCGCCAGAACGTTGCCGGCTGCATAGCCTTCCTGAAGCAGGCCGGAGAGCATACCGCGCTTGTCAATGGGCGCGCCCTCCATGGCGAGCGATGCTCCTACGCCCCAGTTGCCGCCCATTACCACGCCGAACAGCGCCCGGACGATGAGAAGCACCGTGTAACTGGGAGCGAGTGCCGTGAGGATCTCCGCAAGTGCAAAGAAGCCAATGTTGATCATCAGCGGCAAACGTCGGCCGTAGCGGTCGGCCATGATTCCGAAGATGAATCCACCTATGGGACGAAAGGCCAAGGTCATGGTGATGACTAGAGCGATTTGCGCGTCGGATTTGTGAAACTCATGGGCGATGGCGGTGAGACAAAAGGTTACCAGAAAGAAGTCAAAGGCATCGAGAAGCCAGCCCGAGAAGCCTGCGATCACGGCCGGAGGATGGCTTCTGAAGGCTCCGTCATCAGTGGACGGAACCGCGCCGGCCGGTTGGATGGACGCTGGTTCACTCTCAGACATTGACCACACCTCATCGCGGAACGAATACACCACGCTATCAGACTGACTGAGTAGAAGGGAATGGCAGGCGCGCGAAGGAAGAAGGGGCTCTTTGGGCCGGGCGGGAAATGAAGAGGGGCAGGCGAGTGGCCGAAAACGCATTCAGATTTTTCGGTTTGTAACAGACCACCTGAATTTCGTAATCGCCATCTAACGTCCCGGGCCGAACTACGCCTCAAAACTGTTTTCCATTCACGCAACTACCTCACGATGTAAGTGCGCAATAAACAAGGAGAACACCCATGTACCTCCCCCTCTTCCAGGCCAGAAAACTACTGAAAAACATTCACTTGAACACGACGGTTCGCACGCTGGTATCTGTTATTGTCGCCGCTCTGATGCTGGCCCCCGCAGGCTTTGCGCAATTTCGCGCATCAATCCAGGGTACCGTAGCCGATGCGCAGGGCGGCGTGATTCCCGGCGCCAAGCTGACACTTACCAACACAGCCACCAACGAAACCCAAATGAGAACGAGCAATGATGTTGGTATCTTCAACTTCAATGCGTTACCATCTGGTCGCTTCAAGCTGGTGGTGGAAAGAGATGGGTTCCAGACCAAGGCTCTGGATAACGTGCAGGTTATTCCGGAGCAAGCCAACTCGCTGAATGTGCAACTGGAGGTTGGCGGTGCAACACAAACGGTCACGGTGGACGCGTCGCTTGCGCCGCTGATGGATTCTCAGACGGCAACCATCGGCGGGACAATCTCCGAAAATCAAATCCAGCATATGCCGTCATTTGGGCGTGACGTTTTTCAGCTTACCCAACTTGCCCCCGGAACTACCGGGGATGCGTCGCAGAGCGCGGGCGGCGGTAGTAATGCGTTGCCGGGCACACAGGGGCCGGGTGGACCGAGCGCCAACGGCGGCATCTTTCAAACTGAGAACGGTCCCCAGGCGCTGGCCAACGGTGGCCAGTACGAGAGCAATGGCATCTCGATCGATGGCATCAGCACTACGAGCGCCGTTTGGGGCGGCACGTCCGTCATTACCCCAACAGAGGATTCGGTCGATAATGTGCGGGTTGTGGCCAACGGGTATGACGCGGAGAACGGCCGGTTCAGCGGTGCGCAGATTCAGGTCACGTCGAAGAGCGGCACCAATAACGTGCATGGCAGTGCGTTTTTCCAGGCATATCGCCCTGGGTTGAATGCGTATCAGCGATACAACGGGACCGGCTTCTATAACTTTCTGGCGCCTGATGGCACCCCCAATCCACCGTCGCAAAGGAACTTGTTTAGAGACCCGCAGCAGTTTAACCAAATGGGAGGCAGTGTAGGCGGCCCCCTGTGGAGAAACAAGATTTTCGCGTTTTTTGCCTACGAGACCGAACGGATCCACTTGTCAGGAGCCCCGAGTTCTGGATGGTATGACACAACGGCGTTTGACGGCATGGCTCCGACGGGCAGTATTGCATCGAAGTTCCTCACCTTTCCCGGCGCGGGAGTCAACTCAAAGGGCATCATCGACCAGAAGTGCTCGGTTGCCGGATTAACCGAAGGCGTAAATTGCATCTATATTCCCGGACAGGGATTGAATATCGGATCGCCGTTGACGAGCCCCCTGGGCACACAGGATTTAGGTTGGACGACGCCGACCAGTCCGGGGGTTGGAGGCGGGTTGAACAGCACAGTCGCCGATATTGCCTTCTTTGCAACGGCGAATCCGACCGACGTTGTTGATGAGCAGTACAACGGCCGACTGGATGCGGATGTTACCAGCAAGGATCATGCCAGTTTTGCGATCTACTGGGTGCCGACAAGCCAGACTCAATTCAACGGTCCCGCGCGGCCCTATAACTTGTGGCATCACACGGTCATCAATGACGCGTTCTCGGTAATATGGAACCACACCTTCAGCCCAACGTTCTTGAACGAAGCCCGGGCGAACGCCGCCGGGTGGCGATTCAATGAAGTCGCTGCAAACGCACAGGAAGCGTTCGGCTTGCCGAACGACTCGGTGGGAACCATTGGCAACATCAATTTGCAGAACTTTGGCGCGCCAGGACCGGGCGATCTGAACCAGTGGACATACACCTACCGGGATATCGCCACAAAGGTATTGCGCAATCACACCATCAAGTTCGGGGGCGAACTCACGCGACTCTATTACCTGAACATTGCGCCATACGCGGCTCGGCCAAATTTTGGATTCTTCAACATTTGGGATTTTCTGAACGATGCTCCCCGATCTGAATCGGGAACGTTCAACCCCACGACGGGCGTGCCGTTCGCGACGCGGCAGGACAACCGCGAAGATCTCTGGGGCTTTTTCGCGCAAGATGACTGGAAGGCGACGCCCAATCTGACGCTTAACCTGGGTCTTCGCTACGGCTACTACGGGCCACTTACATCGAAGCAAGGCAACATGTACTCCGTCCGGTTTGGCAGCGGGTCGGCCATGCTGACCGGCTTGACGGTTCAGAAGGGTGGCAGCCTGTGGACCGCGCAGAAATTCAATTTCGGCCCACAGGTTGGATTTGCATGGACGCCGGCCTTTTATCACCAGAGAGTCGTGATACGCGGCGGTTTCGGTCTCAACTACAACGAGGAAGAGATTGCGATCTCGGCCAACGTGTTCGGCAATCCGGGAGCCACGGTGTCACCTAGCTTCACGATGAATCTTCCCAGTTCGCCCAATCCAGGGATTGTGTACCAAATTCCAAGCGACGTTCATTCGCTGTATGGTTATCCGCCGAATCCAAATACGATCAGCTCTGCGTTTGGGACTAATGGTCTACCCCTCACGGGCCAGACGAGCGTGACTGCGTTCGATACGAACATGCCGACAATGTACTCCGAGCACTACTCGCTGGATACGCAGACGGACCTGGGGGCGCAGTTCATTTTCACTCTCGGTTACCAGGGCAGCGTCTCACGGCACAGTTATTTCCACTATGACGCAAACGCTGCTGCATCGGTCCGAGCCATTCCTCTCAATCCGCAGGTTCCGGGTGTGAATTTCTTTGGAAACGGCGGCCACGGCAATTACAACGCGATGCTGGCTGGGCTGAAACACCAGTTCTCGCGCCAGTTCATGATGGACGCGGAATTGACGTGGGGGAAGAGCATGGACACAAGCTCGGCGCCCTATTCTGAGCAGGACTATCCGTACAACCCCAGCCTTTCCTACGGCCGCTCCGACTACAACATTGGCAGGCAATTCAAAATCTTTGGCATGTGGCAGCCGGTCATCTTCCACAGCAGTCACTCATGGGCCGAGAAGATTGTTGGCGGGTGGTCGCTGAGCGGTATCTTCAACATGCACACCGGATTCCCATGGAACCCGGTTTTCAACAGCGATAAAGGAAGCTTGTATTGCGACACTTGCGGTTATTATCAGGTGCTGCCTGCCGCATACCTGGGCGGTGCCGGAAATGACACCAGCAATGAAGCATTCAAGTCCGGGCCCGGAGTAGGCAACGGCTTAAATAAGAACTTTCCGCTTGCGGCCACATCTCCCAACCAGGCTGAAGCATACTTCGTGCCGCCGGCTTTGACGGCCGGCTCCGTGTTTCCCGCTACGGGTGGGGTTGCGCCGCAGGCTCCGGGTGTGAAGCGAAACTCGTGGACCGGGCCAGGGTATCGGGATTTAGATGGCACCGTAAGCAAGAGCTTCGGACTGCCGAATATGAAGGGGTTGGGGGAACATGCGGCAGTTGAGTTTCGTGCGGACGCCTTCAACCTGTTTAACAACTTGAACTTCAATCCGACGAGCATCGCGAACAACATTACGGACCCGAGCTTTGGGCAGGCGAAATCGGCGCTCGGTTCGCGCACGGTGACGTTGCAGGCCCGATTCAACTTCTAAACCGATCATCCATCCCGTTGCCGGCAGCGAGTCTCTACATGATTCGCTGCCGGCTTCCAGTTTGGAAAGCCGAAGTCGCTAGGCGCACCCATTCCGCCTTGAAAGGTAATGCACTTAATGGTGAAAGCAAGCTATTGGCGGTGTTTCGTATGGATGTTATTGCTGCTGGTGGGGCCCATCGCGGCACCGGCCCAGGAGAAAGTGGAAATTGACGCGCAGGCGCCGGCGGAGCCGTTTCCCCACTTCTGGGAACAGATGTTCGGGTCGGGTCGGGCGATTCTCACGTTACGCGAGAGTTATCGGGAAGATATGCGGGCAGTCAAGCAGGTTGCGGACTTTCGCTACGTTCGATTTCATGCCATCCTGCATGACGAAGTTGGAGTCTATAACGAGGATGAGCATGGTAATCCTGTCTATAACTTCTCTTATGTAGACCAGATCTATGATGGATTGCTGAAGAATGGCGTTCGACCCTTTGTTGAAATCAGCTTCATGCCGAAGAAGCTCGCATTTAATCCGGATGCGCTGCATCCCTTCTGGTATAAGCAGAATGTTTCGCCGCCCAAGAGCATGGAACGGTGGGACGATTTGATAAAGCACTTTGCGCAGCACCTGGTCGATCGTTACGGCATCGCCGAGGTTTCGCAGTGGTACTTTGAGGTTTGGAATGAGCCGAACATCGATTTCTGGAATGGAATTCCGCGCCAACGATCTTACTTCGATCTCTATGCGCACACGGCCCGCGACCTGAAGAGTGTCAGTCCACAGTTGCGTGTGGGTGGGCCCGCAACCGCTGCGGCAGCATGGATCAGCGAGTTTCTTAGGTTCACGTCGGAGAATCATGTGCCAGTCGACTTCGTGTCGACGCACGGCTACGCGGATGACACAGTACAGGATATGTTCGGTACCAACGAAGACATTTCAATGGACGACAGAGTGTGCCGCGCGATAGCGAAGGTGCAGGGCCAGATCAAGTCGTCGGCTACGCCGGCGCTTCCGCTGTTTTGGACCGAGTGGAACGTGCAGGGCCAGTTGGACGCGCGCGATACGACCTTTGTAGGGCCGGCCCTTGCGAACACCGTGCGCCAATGTGATGGACTGGTGAGCATGATGTCGTTCTGGACCTTCTCGGATGTGTTTGAAGAGGGCGGCCCGATTGCAAAACCGTTTGAGGGCCAATTTGGCTTGCGTGCCAAGGGCGGCATCAACAAGCCCAGTTACTACGGCTATGGACTGCTGCATCAACTCGGAGAGCAGCGGATTGTCAACAACTCAAAAAATGTGATCGTGACAAAGACGACGGACGGTGGGCTTGCGATCGCCGCGTGGAACCTCGTTGATCCCGGGCAGCACGGCAACAGGCGAACGATCAATCTGGTCTTTTCGCACGTGCCCGGTAATGCGCATATCAGCGTGCAGCGCGTCGATGCGGACAATGGAAATGTTCTGAAGGCATACGAAGCAATGGGGCAGCCCGTGGATCCAACGCCGGCGCAGGTCGAGCAACTGAATCGCGAGACGGCACTTGCGGCTCCTGAAGACAAGACGCTGCAGGGAGGAAAACTCGAGCTGGACCTGATGCCGAATTCGCTTGTTGTTATTAAGGTCCAGCGTTGATACGCGGCATGCGGTCCTTCTCGATGGCGATTCTCGGCAAGTAGCTCAAGCCCCTATTGCTGTTGGGGGTTATCGACTTTTTGAGGGATCGCGGCGAAATCCTTCATCATGGCTTTGAGAGTGGCCTTGTTGGTGGGTGTTTCGTGGAGCAACAGCTCTGTCGATTGCATCAGCGGATTGGTATGGAACCATTGCTGCACAACGTCATCGCACAAACAATTGAGAATCGCAAGAAGCGACATTCCCTGGTGATGTGCCATCCACTCACGAACCAGTTCGCCATTGTGCGACGGGGTGGAATAATCGAAAGATTCATAAAACCCGTACGCACCTATCCAACCGGAAGAAGCCATGCCGCGCAAATTGCGCATCGACTCTACCGAATCGATGCCTAGCGCGAGGTAAGTGGAGTAAGGCGAGACGACTGGACCCGCGGTGGCGTCGTAGAAAAGTGCTATCTGCGGAATGCCGTAGGCGTGATAGGAATAGTGCCCTCCGTCATCCTTGCGCGCGGCTCCGGACTCAGAGATGCCCCACGGAATACCGAGGGAGCGCGCGAAAGTCTGCTGCACATGAACACATCCATTAAGTGTCTGCGCGATGAGCGTATTGGGATAACTGCGCATCCACAGCGACGGCATGAGGTACTCGAACATTGTTCCGGTCCAGGAGATGATGACGTACGCGCCGAATACGTGGGCGTAATCGCGGCCGAGCTTGAACCAGCTCTGTTGCGGAAGCTCACCGCGAGCGATGGCGAGGAACGTAGCGATGCGAGCTTCGGAAGCGAGCATGTCATAGCAGGATGCGTGGGTCTTTTGAGCGTTTACGTCGTAGCCGATGGAGAGAATGCGGCGGGCTGGATCGACGAGAAATCCAAACTCTGTTTCTTCGGCCAGCCGCTCGGCGCGCAGTGCAATATCGTGAAGTCCCGCGGCAAGGGTGCGCAGATTGTTCGTGGCAGCCGGCAACGACGCTCGGAGTTGAGCGGCCAATGAGAAGCTGCCGTTCGACACCGCGGAAGCGTGGGTGAGTTTATTCTCCAAATCTTCTGCGAACTTCGCGGCCTCTTCAATTGAGAGCCTTTCGGCCGTTTCATCGATCGCCAGTTCAGGGACGTCGCGGAGCGGCGCGTATTCAGGCAGCAGCCATGGCATGAAATCGCGCACGAGCGCAAGGATGGAGTTAACCCTGCGCCGAGTCTCCGCGAACCACCACGGGTCCAGTGTGTGAGCCGCTGAAGCAGCCGAGGAGAATGCCGACACCGCTGCGGGAAGCCATGCCAGCGATTCGATTATGGTGGCGGATGGCCCAGGCAAAGCTGCTTTGGAGAGCGTTGACGGAGGCTTGCCATGCGACTGCATCAGTTGCCAGTGTGGGCGCAGTCCGGTAAAGACTCGGTGCGAAAGCAGAGGCATCTTGAGCAGTTCGATGGCGCCCGCCTGCAGTGTGTAGAGCGAGGCGACAAGGTTGCCGCTATCAACCGTGGAGACAAAGGGGTTGGTTTCGAGCGGTTCGCAGGTGTGGGTGTCGTACCAGTTGTAGAGGTGGCCGCGAAGCTTCTTTAATCGTGCGATGGTCAATAGAGTCTTATCGGTGAGCGAGACAAACTCGGGCACCGTCAGGAATCCGAATTCACAAGCGGCCTGGCGGGCGTTGAGCAGAAGCCCAACGTTTGTGGGCGACACGCGCGCTGCCTCAAAGAGCCCCTTTTCCTCAATATTATCGGGGATGAGGTAATTGTGGCGCTCCGTTCCGAACTCATGGAAGTAGCGCCAGATGCGCAGAGCGTGGCAGAGCAACAACGTCTTGTCCGCGGGACTGAGGCGGTTGCGCTGCTCTCGCGGCGACTTGTTGAGCCACGCCGTAACGACGGTGGCCATGCACCACGAAAAGAGGATCGGCGAAGCTACGAGGAAGGCTCCAGGGCTGCGTGCGAAGAGATAGATTGCCAGGGCCAAACCGCAGGCGATGAATGGCATCAACGCGAGGTAGCGATCCACGGGCGTAGTTTTTGTGCGAGATTCGGCTTCGGCTGCGGTCTCCCACTCCAGCAGGCGTTCGCCCGTGATGAACCGGCGGACGAGAGCGCGGACGATGGCGTCGAGAGCGAGCAGCGTCTGATGGGGAAGGAAGCACAGGTTCAGCAGAGCGGCCAGTGCAGCTTGTCCTGAGCCGACAAGTACCGCTCCGACGCTGTCTACGCGACCGCTAACGAGCGCGCGTCCTGTGCCGAAAACGAGTTGGACGAAGGTGGGAAAGAAGAACAGGAGGAGTGGAACAACGGTCCAATAGACTGGGCCGCCCGGCAGGACGAGCCAGCCTGCGACAAACAGGATGAAGGTGAACGGTTCGACGAGTGAACGGCGCAGATTATCGAAGATCTTCCACCGCGCGACAGTGGAAATTGGGCTTGTGACGCGGCGGCCGGATTCATCGGGGACGCGCGAAAACATCCATTGCGCAATTTGCCAATCGCCTCGGACCCAGCGGTGTTTGCGACGTGTGTAGGCGCTGTAGTGCGAGGGGTAGTCGTCGATAAGCTCGATGTCGGTGACGAGGCCGGCTCGGGCGTAGGCGCCTTCAATGAGGTCGTGGCTGAGAAGCGAATTGCGAGGAAAGCGCTTGTTCAGTACCGCATGGAGAACGGCGACTTCATAGATGCCTTTGCCGGTGAAGATGCCTTCGCCGTACAGGTCCTGGTAAGCGTCGGAGACGGCCCGGCTGTAGATGTCGAACCCTGTCTGGCCGGAGAAGATGGCTGCCAGCCGCGACCGCGAGGCAGAACTGACGCTCACACCGATGCGTGGCTGCAGAATGCCGTAGCCTTCAACGACGATGCGCAGTTTGGGGTCGATTACGGCTTGATTCAGCGGGTGTGCGATGGCACCGACCATGCGCGCCGCGGAGCCGCGCGGTAGTTGTGTGTCGGAGTCAAGAGTGAGAATGTAGCGAACCTGATGGAGCGCCTCAAGGTTGCCGGCCTTGATGGGGAATGCATCGTACTCACCGACCAGCAGCTTATTGAGATCGAGGAGCTTGCCGCGCTTGCGTTCCCATCCCATCCACACGCCCTGGCGCACATTGAAGGTGCGATGGCGGTGGAGAAAAATGAAACAACCGCCCTTGTACGATGAGTATTTTGTATTGAGGTCATTAATGAGACGGCTAGCCAGTTCGACGAGAGGATTGGAGTCGTTGACGTGCGCCTTACTGATCGAGTCTGGAAGGTCGGTAAGGAGTGCAAAGTGGAGGTGTGGATCGCGATTGGCCAGATAGCGCACTTCGAGATCGGTGACCAGGTCACGCACCTGGTCTTCGTTCACCAGTAGCGTGGGCACAGCGACGAGAGTTGTGCAATCGGCCGGGATGCTCTTGCTGAACTCCATCTTCGGCAAAGGTTGTGGATCGAAAATCGTCGTGACCGTGTTGTTGACCAGGTCCACAGCGCATTGCATGGCAGGCAGCAGCATGAGAAGAAAGGTGATGGCCAGCCTGCCGAATACCGGATAGTTGGGCAAGAGAGGAAAGAGTGCGGCGGCGATAAAGAAGATGGTGATAAGTTCGATGCCGGTGATGTAGAAGTCGTCCGCGTTGGCGCGGATCCATGTGCGAATGCGATCGGCGAGGCGAGGATGAAAGCCTACGCGAGCGGCGAGCCTCGGAAGTCCCTTGTCGACGAGGTAATAGCCAACGTGACTGCATCGCTGGTGACTTCGCGGGTCCTGGAAGATCTGCTGGGATCCTTCGCGTGCAAGTTCGAGCACATGCTCGGCAACTTTGGACTCTGTGCAGTCAGAGTGCCGTGCGATGTATGCGACCCGACTGCGATACACGTCGCGTGTTTCAAACTCCATCAGCGGGTAGGTTCCGGTGGGGTCACGGCTGAGCGTGGCGTCAATGACGATGAGCGGTTCGATGATGCCGACCCAATCGCTGTTGGCGATGGCACGCATACTCGCGAACTGATTCGAAAGCAGGGAAGCGGCGGATGAATCCTGGGTGCTGAGGGCTGGGTGTGCGGATTCGAGTATCTGCTCAAGCAAACAGAACCTGAGGAATCCGGGGAGGTTCCAAAGCTCGAAGACCGTCAGCGGGTCGTGCACTTCCAGTGCGTGCACGAATGCGGCGAATGTCACCTCAGAGAATTCGCCTTTTGCGACTCGAAGGTATGTGGCGGCAACGGTGGCGACGCGCGGTTCGTCCTGGCGATTGGGCAGGATCACACGCGGGAGTTCAGCCATATCCTTGGATTTGCCTGACACTGCGGTGATGCCTGAGCGCAAGAGGCGGGGATTCGCGCGCAGATCGAGCAGGGCGATCATGCGGGAATCCATCGCGTCAGCGGGCGCGTGGGGCAGGGAAACCAGATCCAATTCAAGGGATAGAATGGCGCGGCGAGCGGCGAGAACTCGCGATTGAAAAGAACCGGCATTCGTGGGCCGGGCGACGACTTCCCACGAGGCCGCGACGTTTGCGGCGCGGGAGATCTCACTGAGCGAATCGCCGCTGGGTGCTTGGTGCGAGTCCAACATGGTTGCGGTGTCGGTCATTGGGCCTCAACGGTAACTTGATGCTTGCATCTCAAACATGGCGGCGTAGCGGGCGCCGAGCGCCATCAGTTGGGTGTGATTGCCTTCTTCCACCAGGCGGCCGCCCTCAAGCACAACGATGCGGTTGGCCATGCGAACGGTGGAGAAGCGGTGGGAGATGAGGAGGGCCATCTTGCCCTCGGTGAGTTCGGCGAAACGCTCAAAGACCTCGAACTCGCTGCGGGCATCGAGCGCGGCGGTAGGCTCATCGAGGATGAGCATTTGCGCATCGCGCAGATAAGCGCGCGCAAGGGCAAGCTTCTGCCATTCACCGCCTGAGAGATCAACGCCGCCTTCAAAACGGCGCCCGAGCATCTGGTCATAGCCGCCCTGCAGCTTGGCGATGACACCGGCAGCAAGACTCTTATCCGCGGCGTACTCGATCTCTTCGTCCGCGTGTGGAACCTCAATGCGGCCCACTGCGATGTTTTCACGGGCGGTCATTTCATAGCGCATGAAGTCCTGAAAGATGACGCCGATTTCACCGTGAAGATCGTCAAGGTCGTATTCGCGGAGATCGACGCCGTCGAGCAGGATTTCGCCTTCGGTTGGATCGTACAGGCGCGTGATGAGCTTGACGATAGTGGTCTTGCCTTGGCCGTTCTCGCCGATTAAGGCAACGCTCTCGCCTGGTCGCAGCGTGAAATTGAAGTTGCTGAGGACGCGACGCGTGGAGCCGGGATACGCAAAGGATACGTTGCGGAATTCGAAGCCACGGACGATTGGCCGCGGGGTCGGAATGCCGTTGACCTTGGATTCGACGCGGGGCTTCATCTCGAAGAAGGCGATGAGGTCAGTGAGGAACAGCGCCTGGTCGGCCACGCCGGAGGCAGTTGAGAAAGCCAACTGGATATTGGCCATGGCTTGCATGATGGCCATGGTGATCAGCGTCAAATCGCCCACGGTGTATTGGCCCTGGATGGTGCGGTAGATGCTGTAGCCATAGGCGCCGTAGTAACCAAGCTGCCCCACGATGGCAAGCACGCCGCCCCAGAAAAGCCGCCTGCGGTTGAGGGCCACATTCTGCTCATAGATGGTGTGCGACAGCGCTGTAAAGCGTTGCGTGAGGTAGTCGCTGAGGTTGAAGAGCTTCAGCTCTTTTGCCGCTTCTTTGCTGCCACCCAACTGACGCAGATAGTCCATCTGGCGGCGCATTGGCGTCTGACGGAAGTTCTTCGCGTAGGTGAGAAAGGCGAAGTGGCTTTCGCCGAGGAACGCCGGAATGATGCCTGCAATGAGGAGCAGCAGCAGGAAAGGTGAGTAACGAATGAGCACTGCGGAGAAGGCTATGGCCGTGACGGATTGCTGGATGAGGCGGCCCATCTGCTGGATCATGGCGAGGCGGTCTGTGGCCTGCACACGGGCACGCTCAAGGCGATCGTAGAAGACCGGATCCTCGTAGACAGTCACGTCAAGCGCGGCGGCCTTGCGCATCACTTCGACGCTCACGTGATGGGTGTAGCGGTCGGCGAGCAGGTTGTCAAAGTAGTCGACCGAGCGGGAAAGCATGCCGGTGACTACCGCGAGCGTCATCTCCCCGCCGACCAGCCACCAGAAATTTTGCGGAAGCGGTTGGTGGAGGCGAATCTGGTTGACGCCATCGATGATGTATCGGCCGATGATGCCGATGCCCACCGGGAGAAAGGCCACGATAATGCGGATCGTGATGTTCCAGAAGACGATCGAGGGGCCGGATTCCCACACGAAATGAAGCACCGGCGGTACATTTTTGAGCGCACGCAGACGGTCGCCCCAGGCATTGCCAGGAGGATGCGGCGCCTCGGGTTCGTTCTCACTGGATTTACCGGCAACTTCCGGGTCGTCGATGGCGGGGGACATTGACTTCCTTTTTCGTAGCTTTCGAGTGCCGTGGCGATTGGGTTGGTCGGGGGACGGTCAAATCCTTCAGGTCCAGTCTCAGGCAGGTTTGGTTGTCCAACCGGTGACGTAGCTATATGTTAGGATGCGGCCGAGACAAGCATTGTTGTTTGGATGAGAGGCCCCGAGTCTTGGCGGCGATGCGATGGGTCATTTGCATCGCCGCCTATCATCGTCCCAATGGAGCGGCTGTTGAGAGGATGCGCTACAGTTGGGTGGGAGGGGGCTGGTAGGGTTTGAAGCCTGCATTTTCCATGCCTCGCTTTGCCTCTGGATTCTTCATGAAGGTGTCCCAGACGAATCCGGATCGCGCGTTTTCCGCCATAAGCATCGTGATCCCTGTGTCAATCCCGACGACGTCCGAGTCATACCACTCCGTCAATGGATTGAACGCGTCCACAAAGCCGTAGCGGCACCACGCCTGGGGATAGTGGTCGTGGATGGTGCGCATAACGCGCATGGTTGCGCTGGGTAGGAACGGCAGGGAGCCACCGGCTGCCGCGGGCACAATAGTTCCGTCGATCGGCCCCATGGCCGGAGGCCCACCCCACGCCACATATCCCTTTGCGGAGTCGGACGCGGTGATGCCCCACAGAGCATTGCTATAGTCGGAAAACTGCTCGTTCAATTCGATACAAAAGCGACGATGTACGTCGGTAGCGATGATGGAGTTCTGGAAATAATCGGCAAAGCGGTCGCGCTTCCCACGGAAATCGAACCAGGCCTGCGAGTACTGATGCACAAAAAGGGGCGCGAACGATCCTACGTAGCGGAGGCCGTCATACTCAAAGACTTTGCGATTCCATGCAAACCATGCGTCGTTGGGAAGCGGATGCGAGGTGGAACCCATCCCCAGCAAATACATCATCATGAGTTCGCTGTAGTCGTCCCAGCGGGAATGGATAAAGCCCATCTCGGGAGTCCAGCCGTGAGAGAGCAAGGTCGTGTCTTCTGAAAGCCACGTCCAATCGACCCTGTCGAAGATGGCGTGGGCCAGGTCGCCAATTTCCTTGTCAGGAAAATGCTGTTTGCAGGTGAGAATGCCGCACAGCAGCATTGCTGTGTCGACCGACGAAACCTCGGAGTCCCACACTCGTTCGCCGGTATTGATGTTGGCAAAGTGGTAAAAGAAGCCGCGGTGTGTTGGAAGCTTGTGCCAAATGAACGACAGCGCAGACAGAACGCGGGCGCGCGCGTCCTCATTGCTCACGAATCCCCGCATCTGGCCGATGCAGATGGCGGTGAGACCGAACCCGGTGGAGGCGATGCTGGCCGCGATGCTGGTGTCTTTGGCGTGAA
Organism: Acidobacteriaceae bacterium; assembly: GCA_003151435.1. Classification (GTDB taxonomy): domain Bacteria; phylum Acidobacteriota; class Terriglobia; order Terriglobales; family Acidobacteriaceae; genus Telmatobacter. Next base: position 16,309 of record PLXP01000107.1, on the reverse strand, counting down.
CGTTGCATCGATCCTTGATCAGGCCCGTTGACGGGTTCCCTTGCTCCCAGAAAAATAGGAAATTGGCGTGTTCAAGTTCATTAAGGAACTGGTCGTCGTCAGGCGACAGAGTGGAAGGCACGGGCTCCGGCGCGGGCGTCTGATGCTTGTCGGGGTGGCTCGATTGCTGCGCGCGGCCTCTCTCAAGGAAAGGAAGGGCTGCTGCTCCTGAAAGCGGGAGTCCAAGGGAGATGCAGCCCATCTGGAGCAGAAGTCTGCGACGTGAAAGGCTTGCCTCGTCTGGTTCCTGGATCTCGTGAATCTGCGCCCCGTCTTGCTGCTCGTCGAATCTTTCCAACTCGCTCCACCCTCTATGGCGGGCTTTCGCCCAGCGCAAAATGACTTCGACAGTCTTGATTTTAGATGCACGAGTGGCGGACGATGAGCACACCGGACAGCGAATCGAACCGGAACTGCGTCAAACTAGCTGACAGGTGATTGTGAAATCAATGAATTGGAGAAAGTTCGCAGTCTGGGCCGGGGTGATCGCTGTCGGCGCCGCGATTGTGACGGCCCTGGTGGTGCGCAGCCATCGCTGGAGACCGAGGTCCGTATCCATTCAGGGCGCGGTTATTCGCCGCGACCAGGACACCCGCAAGGAATTGCCGATCAGCGAGGTGTTGGTGACTGCCTCTGACGGCGTGGTCAGTTCCAGCACCCAGTCGGACGCGTCGGGATACTTCAATCTCAAATTCAAGGCAAATATCTGGCCGGCAAAAAAGTTGACAGTGAGTTTTCGGAGCCAGGGATACGAGCCCCTCGATCTGGAACTGCCGATCGGCCTTCGGTTGACGACTAAGAAGCTCTATGTGGCAGCCTTGAACCCGGTTGCGCCGGAAGATGAGACTCCAGACAGCAAGAAGCTTTCGGTCGTTTCCAACATTCGCATCCGGTACACGGTCAATTCGCAAGGGGAGACCAACATCGGCAGCGCAGTCAGGACGCTTGAGGTGGTGAATCAGGGTAACGTTCCCTGCAACCGCCAGGCCCCATGTTCTCCGGATGGAAGCTGGAAAGCGGCTACTGGATCGGTGACTTTGGACGCGGGGCCCGACAACGCGTTTCGCGATGTGCGTGCCTCATGCATTGCCGGTCCTTGCCCCTTCACCCGCCTTGATTCCAGCGGTTTCGAACATGGTGGGCGGGTCATTACTGCGCGGGCTCTGGACTGGTCAGACACGGCCACGTTCCTGCTGGAGGCCGAGGTCTTTCGAACATCCATCGATTCGAGCGTGCGCGAATCTTACCCGGTCATCTTTGGCCGCACCTTGAACTTTACCTTGCCTGCTACGGAAGAAGGCGTGAGCATCGAGGCAGATGTGGATGGCACTCCGATGGTTTTTCCTCTAAGCCCCGAACTCTACCTGAGCTGGGCGAACTGTACAGCAAGAACCAACCGGGAAAGCGACAAGTCCGCGGTTTACCGGTGCGAACTCAAGCCCGAATTTCGATTCTGATCCATCCAGAGGTCCATCAAAACATAGGCACCTATTCGGCTTCGTCGGTGGAGAACAGCGGGCGAAGGCGTGCAATTGCCCTATGGTTTCCGGTAGGGCTGATTAGCGGGCGGCGGAGTGAGGGCCGGAAAGCTCTGGCTGTGACCGTTCAACACGTCGTCCGCGGCAAGAGTCAGGAACATGAAGTTCGATGAGCCGCCACCGAGCACATACTCCATTTGCTGCCAGAGGAATCCGTAGTCCTTCAACTCAGGAAAGTCGGGGCGGATGAGTGCTGTGCCGCTGACCACGCCTCCGGGAATGTAGGAGGCGTCAGCGCGGTTGAAGCCGTAGGCGATGGTGGTGGAGCGCGACCCCACCCCGGACGCAAACGATGCGGTGTTGGAGCCGGGATGCACGCCGAGCATGAAATTGAGTGCGTTGAGCAGGTAGTCGGCTGAAACAATGTCGGGAAAGGCCTGGTGCAGGTAGAACTGCTCGACGCCGAAGCGCTCAATCTCCCAGCCCGCGCCCCAGATGTACGGGGTGTAGGGCACGCCAAAGGGGGAGTCGGTGGATTGCTTCTTCTGGAGTGCGGCGAAATCACGGCGAACAGCCTCGCGCAAATCATGCGTGAAAGCTTCATCGTGAAGTCCTGTGACGATGGGCGCAATCGCCCAGGCAATCTTTTCGGAGTCGGTAAGGATATGCGCGCTGCTGCCGAGAATTGCCTTGCGATAGCTTTCGTTGCCGGTGGTTTTGAAGAGCTGTGCAGCCGCGATCATGCGTGCGTCGAAGGCCTTGGTGGCATCAGGCTCCGCAAGCCACATGGCCTCGGCTGCATGGATGCATTCTTCTGCGAGCCCTGGATTCGAAGCCTTGAGCACGCGACCCGCTGAGGCAAGCGCGGCAATGGCCTTGTACTCGTGGATCGGATTCTGCTCAGTAAACACCCAGCGATCGTCTGGCTTTCCCGACTCACTTCCAGAGCGCTCATTGGGCTTCATCGACGAGTTGTAAAACAAATTATCGGTGGCGTTCGATGGGTCGCCCAGCATTACGTACTGCTCGAGGGTCGCCTCCTGGATGCCGCGATAGACTCGTCCCATGGAACGATAGCCGCCGAGGATTGACAGGATGCCGTGCTCGATTTGCTGCAGCGCGTCCGCTTTGCCGTCGGGCACGTGAATCTGAGTGCGGCGCGATTGCTCGTCGATGGTTGTGTCGTCGTAATCGAGGTGGAAACTCTCGTATGCGCTGGCAAGAATGGAAACCTCGTCGGATTGCGATTCAATGCGCAAATCGGCGTCGCCCGCGTCGTGCCAGCCGCCGCGGTCAAGGCCGGGAACCGTCTCGCCCGGTTTGAACTTCGTGAGTGTAGACGGGCCCTGTTCGTAACCGTCGAAATGATTATGGCTGGTGAGTGACATGCGTGCGTCGTCAAGGTGACAAGCGCCGTGCCATACGCGATATTGCTGCTCCACGCTCATGTGGCACATTTGCGCCGGCAGAAAGTATTCAAGCACCGGCTGCCACACACCGCGCTGATATACGTCGGCGGCGATGCGGAATGGCTGCGAGAGAGTGTCGCGATAGGCGACCTGGTACATGCCAGGTTCAATGACACTTGAGAAGTCGAGCTCGACGTATTTGTGGCGGAGAAAATTGCCCCACGGGCTTGGCTTTGCGGAGAGCACCTGGTGCGTGCCGCCCGTTGGCTCAATGCTGAGCACGCGCACGGGATCGACGCCTGAGTCCTCGCGATCGAGTTCGACGATGGCGATTTTCTTCTGCGCGGGGTGGTAGCCGATCTGGCTCACATGCACAACGGGCTGGTACTTCCAGCCGCGAATGGCATGGGGCGTAATGACCCATTCAATGGCGCCTTTGCTGGTGCCCGCAGGTACGAGTGATCGCACCACGAACCAGCCGTTATTGCGCTTGGAACGAGCATCGAGGAGTTGCAGATCGCCGGTCTTCGACTCGATCAACATACGCTGCCCTTCGGTCTCAGGAGCGACAGATAGCCGCGCGCCTGTCGCAAGCGGCATCGGTTGCAATTCACCCGCATCATCGCGAATCTCCGGGCCATTGGCCTGGTGAGGGAAGATGCCGGACGAGGCGCCCAGATACCAACTCTTGCCGAAGAGATCGTTGGGGAAGAGTTCGAAGTTGAAGCCTACCTTGCCAATGAACTTCGCTGGAATGGGCTTGTCCAGATCTACCGTGATATGGATCGAATCGCCTTCGCCTTGCACGCGCACCTTATAAGTGAAGTTGAGATCAGGGTAGTCGATCGGATTGAAGCCGGTGCGATTCTTGGCCGGGTCAGGATAAGAGAGCGTGGTGGTGATGGTGTTGGAGGCGGCATCTACGCTGCGTGCGTCCTGCTTGGGCATGGGCTGCCACTGCCCTGGCGCAGGCTCCAAACGAATGTCGCCGTTGGTCGCCACGCGTACGCCATTCTGGATGATAGAAACACCGCCCTGATGGCCATCCGGATAAATGTCTTGGAACGCCATGACGTTAACGCCCGGCGCCTCAAAGTATTCCTTCTGATTGAGACGGAGATCGGTCGTCTGCGCTATGAGAGGTGAAACAACGATGAAGCCAAGCAGGATCTGAATCGGAGTGGTGCGGAAGAGCGCCATGACCTTGTCCCCTGAGGTGGAGCGACCCCTATCGCACGATGCAAAGTGGCTCATGCAGCCGTGTAGGTCGAGCTCTCGTCTCAACAAATTATTGAATCCCCTTTATATACCTTTTCTCGGGCTGCGATACGAGCGCTCAAAGACTCAGCGTTCTCCGCACCTCCAAGTGCACCGCGGCAAGCAAGGCCATGAGCGCTGAGCGTCGCGAGGGAAGAGACGGGTTAAAAGACGAAAGGTATTTGCTCAGCCACTTTCATGGTCGAGCAAATACCCTCCGAAGTCCCGCACGTATCAGGGTCTGCTTAGATTAATGTTTTCCTCGGCAGCACCGGTTTGCGCTGTTGACGCGCGGGAGTGATTCACTTTTTCCAGCTGTCGCCGTGTGCGGAGACTTCGGCTCCCGATGTGCTCGAGCCCCACATGACGCTACATCCCCACATCACGCTTTCTGCGCTCGCCGAGCTGGTGCCCCACATCACGGAGAATCCGGAGGAGTCCGTTCCGGCCATGGCCGCAGTGCCCCACATGACAGAGAACCCGCTCGAGTCCGTTCCTGAAAAGGCGGTGCCCCACATTACGGAGAGGCCGCTGGAGTCGGTGCCCATGGCGCTGGTGCCCCACATGACGGAGAGTCCATCGGAGTCGAGGCCGAACGCGTTCTGTCCCGACAAGACGGAGTTGCTGTTCACCATCACGACGTTTCCGTCGCTATCGAGTGCCGCGGCGGGAGACATAGCGGCGCCCGGTGTTGAGGGAGCCAGATAGGTGTCAGCCAAAGCCGCCTGAATGTCGAGATAGCCGGCGCCCACCGTGAAGATATCGGCCTGGAGACTGAAGGTTTGTCCCGTCACCGAATCAGTGGCCGTTGCGTTGGGAACCAGGTTCTTGAAAGCGGTCTTCATCAGCCGCACTTTGAGTTGATCCGGAGTCAGGGCGGGGTTCTGCTGCAGCAGCAGAGCCGCGGCGCCGCTGACCATGGGCGCGGCCATGCTGGTCCCGCTCAGGACGAAGTAGTCTTTGGAATGGGTGCTGGTGCCATTCGCAACATACAGCGAGTAGGGGATTGCGTTCGCGGGAAATTCCTGATTCAGAGTATCCCCGGGATTGTAGAGAGAGACGATGAGATTGCCTGGAGCCACCAGGTCGGGCTTTACCACCTGGTCCCAGAGCGTCGGGCCTTTTGAACTGTAGCTGGCAGGCACATCATCCGTGCGATCGGCCGTTCCCAGGGTGTTCATCGCGCCTACGGTGATCACGTACGGATCGTTGCCCGGAGCAGTAATGGTGCCGTAGCCGTTAGTGCCCGCGGAGTTGTCGCGTCCATCGTTTCCCGCGGAAACCACCACGACGATGCCGGCCGCCCACGCCTGCTCAACTGCCTGGCAGAGTGGATCGACTGTGTAGCTTTCGTACACTCCTCTTCCTACTGAAAGGTTGATGACCCGGATGTTGTAGGTGTCCTTCAGCTGGATTGCTGTCTGGATGGCTTCAATCACGTCGCTGTCGGTGCCGGAGCCGTCCTGGCCGAGCACCCGAAGATTGATGAGCGGCGCGTTTTTGGCGATGCCCTGGAAGGTGTATTTGACGCTGTTGCCGCGGGAATTCTTGCCGGTTCCGGCGATAATCCCGGCCACATGGGTGCCGTGTCCATACAGGTCACTGGGACTGCCGCCATTGTCTCCCACGAAGTCCTGGCTGTACACGAGGTTCTGGCTGTTCAAGTCGCTCACAGGTGCGATGCCACTGTCGATGATCGCAACGCCGATGCCGGTACCGTCCAGGCCCTGCGCCCATGCTACTGGAGCATTGACGGTGTCGGTGTGAAAGTCAATGACGGGTGTACCGGTGCTGGTGCTCCTGATGGGCCGGTCCGGCGAGATGTGGACGACTTCAGGATCGGCGACGAGGTCGGCGAGTTCGGACGCGGGTACCCGGTAGGCGCCACTCTTGAACAAGCGGAGCTCCTTTTTCAGCTTGCCGCCACGTTTCAAAACCTTCCTATGATTTGCGGCAGTGGGCATGTGGCTGAACTGCACAATCACGTCGACCTGATCGGAGCCTTTCTTTCCCTCAAGGTCTTTTGACATTTTGTGTGGGCCAGCACAAGCCAGGCTGGCGCTGACGAGAAGCACGCATGCGACGAGAATCGATCTTCCCCACATGGCGCTTTTGAGTTTCTTTGAAATCATTGACGTTCTCCTTCGGTTCCACGCATCTTTCGGGGTCGAGTGTTCCAACTGTATGCAGGAATGACTTTCGGATACGCCAGCTCGATTAGTCCGAAACTTCCTGCTTCAGCGCCACTGCAGGCGCTTTGTCGGAGTCAAGTACATTGCTCGCCGCGTGACTTCTCGGCTGGAGCAGCAGAGTCGATGGGCATGGGCCGCCAGATGAGAGGCTTCTCATGCGGATTGGTTTGGTCATCGGCCCCGGATTAGAAAGTCTTTAATATCTGAAGTAATCGGAATCGAGTGACCAGAGTATTTGTTTGTTTTGCGGCCGAGGTTTGCTTGAAAACAGAGCAAACGGGCCGTGTACGCCGGCTAATCTTCTCGCCGCAAAAACTTTTGTACTGCACGTTAGTTTCGTAAAGGATGTATCTCTCTTGGCCGATGAAGGCACTGAACAAGTTCCGGCTCCAGGGACAAGGGCATCGTGCGGAGTGCTGCTGCGACGCTTGTGGGGCCAATACGGCGATGGGTTCCATCGTGCGGCGCGACACGGGCGAGACACTGCGAAGAGACTGCATGCGAGCGGACGGCGGTCCAAAGCATCGAGGCGCCAGGCATCAATGGTGTTATTGGGGCAGGACGGTAACGCGAGAACCGCATGACTGTACGACCCGGGGAGAGTCCAATCAGTGGGTCTTTCCATGCCAAAACGAGCCGTGGCGTTCGTCGCTCTGGTGACAGTGGCGGGAGCGACGGTACTTGGGACATCGCTGCTGCACTGGCACTCCGATGATCTGCTGAAGTTCGGCTGCTATCTTCTCATCGCGATTCTTGCTTCCACCATGAAGGTCAGGCTGCCGGGCATGGAGAGCACCATGTCGGTGCATTTTCTCTTCGTCCTGCTCGGTGTTCTGGAACTCTCGCTGGCCGAGACACTGGTGATCGGTTGCACGGCCGCGCTGGCTCAGTGCGTTTGGAGAACAAAGCAGCGGCCAGATCCGGTGAAGGTTGCATTCAATGTTCTGGGCATGACCTCAATTGCCATCGCAGCAACATACTTCGCGTATCACGTGTCGGCGGGGTTCCTCAAAAACAGCATGCCCTTGCTGCTGCTGGTGGCAGCCTGCACCTATTTTCTGGCCAACACCGCGCCCATCGCCATCGTAATCGCGCTGAGCGAAGGTCGGCCACTCCGCGGCATCTGGTCGGAAACCTACTTCTGGTCGATTCCTTTTTATCTGATCGGCGCGGCTGTGGTGGGTCTTGTGAGCTTCTCCAACCGGTTCGTCGGTTGGCAGGGCGCGCTGTTGGTGGTGCCCATCATGTACTGGATTTACCGGTCATATCATCTGTATCTGGGCAGGCTGGAGGATGAAAAGCGGCGCGTCGAAATCGAAGAACGGCATGTGCAAGCCGAAAAGCGCCACGTAGAAGAGGTTTGCGCGCTCCATCTGCGTACGATCGAGGGATTGGCACTGGCCATCGATGCCAAGGATCACAATACGCATGGCCATCTTCATCGTGTGCGCACCTATGCGGTGGCCATCGCAGAGGATCTGGGGCTCGTGGAACAGGACATGGATGCTCTGCGGGCCGCGGCCCTGCTGCACGACATTGGCAAGCTGGCTGTGCCCGATCACATTATCAATAAGCCCGGCCGTCTTACTCCTGAAGAGTTCGAGAAGATGAAGATTCATCCAATCGTGGGAGCGGAGATTCTGGAGAAAGTGGCATTTCCGTATCCGGTCGCTCCGATTGTGCGCTCGCATCACGAGAAGTGGAATGGCGAAGGTTATCCCGATGGTCTGAAAGGCGAAGAAATTCCCATTGGCGCGCGCATTCTGACCGCGGTGGATTGTCTTGATGCGTTGGCCTCCGATCGCCAATACCGCAAGGCGCTGCCGCTGGGTGAGGCCATGAAACAGATCGTTGAGGAGGCGGGAATATCTTTTGATCCGCAGGTGGTTGAGGTTCTTCAGCGCCGCTACCTCGAACTGGAAAGCCTTGCGGTTCATAGCCTCGAAGAGACGCTGAAAGACTCGCTCAGCTTTAGCCATACGGTGGAGCGTGGGCAGAGGCCCGCCGCCGGGTTTGAGCTTGATCTCAAACGACGCGGCAACCAGACCGACTTCCTCTCCTCCATCGCGTCGGCCCGGCAGGAGGCGCATACGCTCTTTGAACTGAGCCAGGATCTTGGAAACTCCTTGAGCCTGGATGAGACGCTCTCGCTGGTTGCAATGCGGCTTCGGAAGCTGGTTCCTTACGACTCGATCGTCGCATTTGTCCGCAAGGGCGATCTGCTGCTGCCTGAGTTCGTGAGCGGTGACAATTTCCGGTTGCTGTCTTCGCTGCAGATCCCGGTGGGAACCGGCCTCTGCGGATGGGTCGCGGAGAATGCACGGCCCATTATCAATGGAAATCCCGCGGTGGAGACGGGCTTCGCACATGGGAAAACAAGCACCTCAGAGCCGCGCTCTGCGCTTGCTGTTCCCCTGGAAGGGGTCACCGGCCTGGTTGGTGTTCTCGCGCTCTATCAGGCTGCGCCGGACGCCTTTACCAGCGACCATTTGCGCGTTTTGCAGGTGATCACTTCCCGCGTGGCGCTATTTATTGAGAACGCCTTGAAATATCGTGAGGCGGAGAGTTCGGCCACCATCGACTACCTAACCGGCATGGCCAATGCACGAGCACTCTCAATGCACCTTGAGCAGGAACTGGCGCGCTGCAAGCGGGAACATTCCACGGTTGCTGTCATCGTGTGCGATCTGGATGGATTCAAGCAAATCAACGATCGCTTTGGACATCTGGCGGGAGACAAGGTGCTCAAGCTCCTGGCCGGATGGATGGGGCAAGCCTGCCGTCGCTACGATTACGCGGCACGCATGGGCGGCGATGAGTTTGTGATTATAGCTCCTAACATGACGGAGAAGGCAGTCAGCGAACGAGCCGCGCACCTGAGCGCCATGGCGCAAAAAGCAGGGCGCGAAGTCTGCGGAGCCGATTTTCTATCTCTGAGCGCCGGGGCCGCGTTCTACCCGCAGGACGGGATCGAGGCAGAAAAGCTGCTGGCCGAAGCAGACAGGAAGATGTATGCGGCCAAGCAACTTCACTATGAGCGCGATGGAACCATCGTGATGGGCGGCATAAGGCTCGCCCCTTCCGCCGCCTTGAATTGAGTCGCGGAAGTTCCTTCTACGCTCGACAAGCGGAATGCGTTTTGAGAATTGTACCCGCGTTTCCCGAAACGGATGGACGCTGCGATTGAGATCGATTCCCGCCTTCCATTCCATCAAGAGGGCAACGCCGAATGCCGATAGGAACGATGTGCAGGAGCGGTCTCTCATGAGAGGGCGTTTTCGCCGGGAGTGACGTTGCGCAAGCTGGTCAAACACGCGGGCAGGATGGTGATTGTCTTGTTGCTTGGTGGGTTCCTGGGCGCCACCCTGGTGCGCATTGCGCCCGGATATGGTGTGGACGAGGAAGAACTCGATAGCCGGCTGAGCCAGGAGAGTCTGCAGGCACTGCGGCAATCGCAGGTACACGATCGCAATCTGGCGAGTTTCTATCTGCGCTATTGGGCCCAACTCCTGCACGGCAACTTTGGATTCTCCGTCGCTCTGCATGAGCCGGTGCGACAACTGCTGGCGGAGCGCTTCCCTGAAACGTTGAAGTCGATAGGAATGGGATTGGCCATTGGATGGATGTTTGGATTGGGCTTGGCCACAACGGCGGTGATGGCGCGTTCGAGCGTTATTGACGTTGGAGCAAGTCTGCTGGCGACGATTCTGCTTTGCATCCCTGCCGCGGTTCTGGCACTTCTGTTTGTCATTGCGCAGGCTCCGGGGCGGCTCGTCATCGGGCTGGTTGTCTTTCCCAAGATCTTCCACTACGCGCGCAATCTGCTGGTTCGCAGCGTTGCTCTCCCGCATGTGTTGACGGCTCGGGCAAAAGGGCTTGGTGGTCTTCGGGTATTTGTGTGGCATGTATTGCCGGTTGCCGCTCCTCAGTTGTTTGCCTTGGCAGGTGTCTCTGTTTGTATTGCGTTTGCTGCTGCAATTCCGGTGGAGGTTCTGTGCGATCTTCCGGGAATCGGGCAACTCGCATGGAAGGCCGCGCTGAGCCGCGACCTTGAACTGCTGGTGAACCTGACCATGATCGTCACGTTGATTACGCTTCTGGCCAACTCCGCCGCCGAACTCGTGGCGCAGCCGATGCGCGCAGGTGAAGTATGAAGGCCTTTCGCGTCACAGCCATCCTCTTTCTGGTCGTGGTCTCGGCCACTTGCCTGCTTGCGGACTTTGTGGCTCCGGCTTCGTATGCGCAACAGTTTCGTGACGTACCGAATGCGGATTGTTCCAGTCAGCATCTGCTGGGCACCGATGACCTGGGGCGCGACCGCTTTTCGCGTCTACTCTACGGCACGCGTGTGTCGCTGTTGCTGGCCCCCGCGGCCGCGCTGCTGTCGAGCCTGCTTGCCGCGCTGATCGGGGGCAGCGCGGGGTTTGTGGGTGGTTGGCTGGAAAGCTGCGTGATGGCCGCGACCGACCTGTTCCTGTCTTTGCCGTGGCTGTTTCTGCTGATTTCGGTTCGCGCGTTATTGCCCCTCAACGTCGCACCCTTTACGTCGGTGGTGATTACGTTTGGGATGCTCGGCTTGCTGGGATGGGCAGGGGCAGCGCGCGTGATCTGCGCGGATGCCCGCACGCTATGCGGCTCTGATGTTGTTCTGCTGGCACGCGCTTCAGGCAGCAGCGGCTTCCGATTGCTGTGGCGACACGTTCTTCCCAACCTGAAGCCGATTCTCTACGCGCAGTTCTGGATATCCATTCCCGTTTTTATTCTTGCGGAGGCCAATCTCGGAATTCTTGGACTGGGTGTGGCGGAGCCTCTTCCTTCATGGGGCAGTTTGCTGCGCGAACTGGAGAGTTTCTCGGCTTTCAACGCGCATCCCCGGCAATTTGTGCCGCTCATTTTGCTGATCACCACCGTGAGCTGTTTCCACCTTGCATTGCAAAAAGAGGAGCTATGAACATGAGACGGCGTTTGATTCTTTCCTTCCTGCTGATTGCCTTGCTCGTGAACGCCGCTGCTGTGCGCGCTCAAGCTGGGAACCAGTTGCGATTCTGCCTGGGATCGGAACCCAAGACGTTCGACCCGTTGCTTGTGGCGGACGATGCATCGGAGACCGTTCGCTATCTCACCGGCGGCGTGCTGATGCGGTTGAATCGTCGATCGCAGCAGTTGGAGCCGGAACTGGCGACCTCGTGGAGAGTGACTCAGAAGGGAAACGCCATCACCTTTATGCTGCGCGAGAATGTTCGCTTCTCCGATGGGACTTCGTTTTCCGCCGAAGACGTTGCGTACACGATGCAGCGCCTGATGGACCCCGCGCTTCACTCGCCAACTGGCGATTCCTTCCGATCGAGCGATGGGAAAGTGCTCACGCAGGTGGCCGGCAAGAATCGAATCACGATTACATTTTCCGCTCCCATCGTCGGGCTGGACAAGCTGTTTGATCAGGTCGCGATTGTGTCGGCAAGGTCACCGCAAAAAGAGAGAGCGGTTCTGGGCCCGTACTATCTTGCCGAGAATAAAGCAGGCTCGTATCTGCTCTTGAAGCGCAATTCAAACTACTGGAAGCACGACGCAGCCGGTCGCCAGTTGCCGTATATCGATTCGGTTCGTCTCGACATTCAGCAGAATCGGGACATCGAGATGCTTCGCCTGACGCGTGGCGAAATTGACTTCATCAACTCGCTCAATGGCGAATATTTCGACAAGCTGGCGGCGCGGGCTCCGCAGATGGCGTTTGATGCGGGGGTGTCGCTCGACTCCGAAGAGATGTGGTTCAACCTGGTTCCGACGGCGCCGCTGCCGGATTACAAGAAGGCATGGTTCGCATCGACGAATTTCCGGCGCGCGATCTCCGCATCGATCCATCGCGACGACCTGGCGCGCGTGGTGTTTCGCGGGCACGCGCGACCTGCGGTGAGCTGGATTTCTCCCGCCAACCAGTTCTGGTTCAACCAGCGGTTGCGGCCTCATGCATTTGACCGGAACGTTGCGCTGCAGGCGCTCGGGCAGGATGGATTCCGCCTGCAGAATGGCGTCCTTCGCGATCGCGGTGGCCATGCCGTGGAGTTCTCTGTGATCACCAATGCGGGCAACAAGGATCGCGAGCGCATGGCCACCATGATCCAACAGGATTTGGGCGGCATCGGCATCCGCCTGAATGTGGTCACGCTCGATTTTCCTTCGCTCATTGAACGCATCACTCGGAGTTTCAACTATGAGGCGTGTCTGCTGGGGCTGGTGAATGACGACCTGGACCCCAATGCGCAGATGAATGTGTGGCTGAGTTCGGCGGAGAATCACCAATGGAATCCGAGCCAGAAAGCGCCCGCCACCGCATGGGAAGCGGAGATTGACGGTTTGATGCGCGCGCAGGCCGCGAGCCTTGACGTGAAGAAGCGGAAGCAGGCGATCGACCGCGTGCAGCAGATTGTCTGGGAGCAAGAACCGTTCATTTATCTGGTGAACAAGGATGCTTTATCCGCGATTTCGGCCGGCCTTCACAATGCTCATCCGGTGGTGCTGAGGCCGCAGGTGTACTGGAATATCGATCAACTGACGCTGGGAACCGAGGTTGCGAGAAACCGCTAATGACAGCGCAGCCGCTTTTGTCGCTTCGGATTTCGGCGAGTTACCCGGGAAGGCCCGAGGTTCTTCGCGATCTGTCGCTCGAAGTGCGGCGGGGCGAAGTGCTGGGTCTTGTGGGGCAGAGCGGATGCGGCAAGAGCACGCTGGCGCTCGCGATCCTGAAGCTGCTGCACTTGAAGCGCGGCAAAGCGGAAGGGACGATGCTGTTCAATGGCCGCGATCTGATGGAAATGAAAGAACGTGACATGCGCTCGTTGCGGGGAAGGGAAATCGCACTCGTTCTGCAGAGCCCGATGTCATCGCTCAATCCCGCGCTGCGCATTGGCACACAACTCGAAGAGGCGTGGAAGATTCACCATCGGTCCACGCGCGAGGAGTGTGAGAGCGCATTGCTTGAGATGCTCGAGAACGTGAGCCTTCCAGCAGGCCGCAATGTCCTGCGCCAGTATCCGGCGCAACTCAGCGTTGGACAGGCTCAGCGCGTGCTCATCGGGATGGCTGTGCTGCACCGGCCGCCGCTCTTGATTGCTGATGAACCTACAAGCGCGCTCGACATCATCACACAGTCTGAGATTCTGCAGTTGTTTTCCACCTTGAGCCGCAAACTCGGCANNATTGTGGAGTGCCGCAACACGGAAGATCTTTTTACCCATCCCGCCCACCCATACACGCGCAAATTGATCGCGGCCCTGCCCGTGGTGCCGCAGTTCGCAGCGGCGGCTGTCGGATTCTGATCCCGATGCGGTCAGGCGAATGCGGAGCGCATATCCCCTCCATAGAAGCAGTTTGTTTTACCATTGATATGGAGGGATTTTGTGTCTACACAGAAGGCGGTTGTGCTCTTGAGCGGTGGCCTCGATTCGGCCACGATCCTGGCGATTGCCAGGAGTCAGGGGTTTGAGGTGAGCGCACTGTCCTTTTCGTACGGGCAACGGCACAGCTGGGAGCTGGAAGCCGCGCGGCGTGTGGCACAGGCTGCCGGGGTGGCGGATCACCGCATTGCGACCATCGATTTGCGCGTCTTTGGCGGCTCAGCGCTCACTGCGGATATCGATGTTCCCAAGGGACGCGGGAGCGACGAGATGGAGCATGGAATTCCAATCACCTACGTCCCGGCGCGCAATACGATCTTTCTGTCGTTTGCGTTGGCGTGGGCTGAGGTGCTGGGGTCGAGCGATATCTTCATCGGTGTCAATGCGCTGGATTACAGCGGATATCCCGATTGCCGTCCCGAATTCATTGAGGCGTTTGAGAAGATGGCCAACCTGGCCACCAAGGCCGGAGTGGAAGGCCAGCAAAGGCTCAAGATTCATGTGCCGCTGATTGCTCTATCGAAGGCCCAGATCATTCGTCGGGGAATCGAACTCGGTGTGGACTATAGCCTCACCAGCAGTTGCTACGATCCCGCGAAGGACGGAACTCCGTGCGGGCAATGCGACTCGTGCTTTCTGCGACAGAAGGGGTTCAGGGAAAACAGCCTTGAGGATCCCTTGCGCTATCAGGACGCGCCGAATCAGGTTTCAAAATGAGCTATGCGGTGAAGGAAATCTTCTATACCCTGCAAGGCGAAGGGGCCCAGGCGGGGCGCGCAGCTGTGTTCTGCCGGTTCTCAGGGTGCAATCTGTGGTCGGGCCGCGAGGCGGATCGATCCACGGCCGTCTGCCGGTTTTGTGACACGGACTTTGTGGGCGTGGATGGACCGGGTGGAGGGAGATTTGAGTCCGCGGAAACGCTGGCGGCCGCGGTAGCAGGGAAGTGGCCTGCGACTGGGCAAGGAAAGAGATTCGTAGTCTGCACCGGCGGCGAGCCCCTGCTGCAGCTCGACGCAGATCTCATTCGGGCCCTTCATGCGCTGGACTTCGAAGTTGCCGTGGAGACCAATGGCACAGTGGAGGCGCCCCCAGGCGTGGACTGGCTCTGCGTGAGCCCCAAAGCCGGAGCGAACTTAGTGCAGCGCAGTGGGGACGAACTGAAACTGGTTTATCCTCAGTGGGGAGTGGCCCCCGGCGACTTCGAGAGTCTCTCATTCAAGCACTTCTTCCTGCAGCCTATGGATGGGCTTGATCGCGCCGCCCATACAGAGCTTGCGGTGAGGTTCTGCCTTGACCATCCAAAGTGGCAGTTAAGCCTCCAAACCCATAAGTTTCTTGGTATTCCATAGGGAAAGTTCATGGAAATCTTTAAAGAATTCTCGATTGAGGCGGCACATTGGCTTCCGAACGTTCCAGTCGGGCATAAGTGCAGGCGGATGCACGGGCACAGCTTTCGGATCCAGATCCATGTGCGGGGTCCACTTGATCCGCAGATGGGATGGGTCATGGACTTCGCGGACATCCGGAGGGCGTTCCATGAGATCGAGGATCAAATCGACCATCGATGCCTGAATGATGTGGACGGCCTTGAGAACCCCACCAGCGAGAATCTCGCTCGCTGGCTTTGGACCAAACTGCTTCCTGCGCTGCCGGCGTTGAGCAAGATCGTGGTCCAGGAAACGTGCACTAGCGGGTGCGTTTACGCAGGGGAGCCCGAGGGTTGACGGAACCTGTCTGAAACCGTCCATGCAAGGGGGAAATTCCTGCCTTTCGCGAATCGGACGGACCGCCTGCCCGGATTCTTCCGCTTTATCGCAATAAACGGAATCCGATCCGGATTCCGTGTACAATATTCCCAAATAAGTGTTTTCAATGCGGTGAATCGCAGTGCCTCGTTTTGCGGGGTAGTTGCGGCGGCAGGCGCGTAGACCGTCGTTTGTTTTTACGACCTTCAGCTGTCGTTTGGCCATGGGTCTCGGTACCAGCGGAGGCGGAAATGCTCAATGATCGTGTAATCCCACGCGTCTTAATCGTCGACGACGAACGCCTGATCGCCGATACCCTTGCCCTTATTCTCAGTCAGCGGGGATTCGCTGCCACCGCTGTCTACAGCGGCGAAAAGGCGGTGGAAACCGCCAGCGTGTTGCGTCCCGACATCCTGATCACCGATGTCGTGATGGAGGGCATGACGGGAATCGAGGCAGCCATTCGCATCTCGGAGACTGTGCCCAGTTGCAGGGTCCTTCTATTCTCAGGAAACGCCGCAACCGAAGACTTGGTCTACGACGCAGAGGCGGAAGGGCATAGCTTTGAGAGGCTCGCCAAGCCGATTCCCCCCCAGGTTCTCATTGATCATTTGCGGGCCTGTGCCGGAAGAGGGTCAAAGCTAAACAAGGCTGACTCTCATACTGTTCAGTTGAGTATGATGGCGGACTTATCAGGAATCTCACCGCACCGGAGATGCAATCTCCTCTGAACGCTCCCGACCTGACTGAATGGGTCGGCATTCCTCGCACTCAAACTCATCTTCTACAGTTTGG
>PLXP01000148.1:31538-32278 GCA_003151435.1 Acidobacteriaceae bacterium | reverse complement strand
GCTCGTGGCGGCAGCAATGTAGACCGCGGCCAGGATGCTGAAGATATAGGCCTGGACGGAGCCGGTCAGCAGGCCGAGGAGCGTCATGACGATCGGGAAGATGAACGGCGTGATGGTAAGAAGAATCCCGACAATCATTACTCCGCTCATCATGTTCCCAAAAAGACGAATGGCGAGAGCAAGCGTACGCGAGAGTTCACTGATGATATTGAACGGCAGCATGATGATGGTCGGCTTTATATAGGTTTTGAGATAGCCGGAAATCCCCTGCTCACGGATGCCGAACAGAGGAACCGCAATGAAGACGCACAGCGCGAGAGCTGCCGTAGTCGAGAGCGATCCTGTAGGCGGTGTGAACCCTGGAANNTCAGTCGCCAGTCCGCGCGTGATCAACTTGGCGCCTACGGCCATCACGATCATCATGGCCCAGGTGGTCACGATGGTTTCATTGAGTTTGACGAACCCGTACTGCCAGAAAATCGTCTGGTCGGACGTGATATTCACACTGGGAATGATCATTGTCCACCATCTCCGATCAGCGGGGCTCTTCTTTCGGCCGGTATGCGAATGAGCCGCGTGACGGCAATGCGTGCAATCAGAAATCCGAAGAGGCATGCCAACAGCTTGCGCCAATCACCACGGGAGACGAGATAGAACCCAGCAACCGTAATCAGAGTCCTCAGGAGAAAGCTGCCGGAAAACAAGAGACCGGACCATTCCGATGGCGTGCCCATTCGAAT
>PLXP01000148.1:15253-31514 GCA_003151435.1 Acidobacteriaceae bacterium | reverse complement strand
GCGCCAACAACGGTCGGCACGGCTACGGACCAACCGATAAGTCCCGACATGCCAAGACCAAACCAGACACTTTGTTGGCCATCCCGCTGAGCCCGCAGTTTGCGGGCAGCCTTCGCGGCTATTTGCCGGACGAGGGTTCTGTCCTCCGGCAACGGTTGATTGGCAATCTCATCGGTCATGTTCAAACTCCGCCAGTCGCCCCATCAGACCGCTTTCCAGCTTCGCAACTGCGCTGCGAACATTGCGCTCCTGGTCGTCAACTTTCAAGAAGTCTCGTTCGACCGCATCATTGAGCTCTCCGAGATCGTTTCCACCGATGGCACGGCGCACCGATACTGTTACCTCGGCGCCAGCTTTCACCAGCACGCCTTCATCTACGGCGACATAGGCTGTTCGGCCATCATTCGTTTCGTAAGTGAGAATCCCCGGAACAAGGGCCGCAACGCAGTCGAGCCGGTGTGGCAGGAATCCATACGATCCATCTGTGGTGTCGGCGACGATGCGCAACACATCGGTACTCTCCGCGAAGATCTCGAAAGGGAGAAGGATTTTAAGATTCATGGGCGCCAACGGTTGCGTTCATCGGTTGCGGTTCGGATTTCTTCTCTTCTGNNCGCTCTCTGGATAATCCTTGAACTCGTCTCGCAGTATGCGTTCGCAGCCATCGAGCGAGTCCTTCAGGCTCACAAGTTTCCCCTTCATCCCGCTGAATTGTTCGGTTGTAAAGAACGGCTGTGTGAGAAAGCGTTCCAAGCGGCGAGCTCGTGCGACCGAATTTCTATCTTCCGGGGAAAGCTGTTCCATGCCGAGCATCGCAACAATGTCCTTGAGGGCTTCGTACTGCGCTAGTGTCCGGCGGATCTCCTGAGCAAGGTTGTAGTGCCTATCGCCAACGATGCCGGGCGTAGCCATTTTCGAACTGGATTGGAGCAGATCGATCGCGGGATATAGCCCTTCGCTGGCCCGCTTGCGCGACAAAACGATCGACGCCGAGAGATGAGAAAAGACGTGCACAGCGGCAGGGTCGGTCAAGTCATCAGCCGGCACATAAACGGCCTGGATTGAAGTTATGGCTCCTGCATGAGTATTTGCAATTCGCTCTTCCAGCCCTGATAGCTCGGTACCCATGGTCGACTGGTAGCCGAGCCTTGAAGGCATTGCTCCCAGTAATCCGGACACTTCCATGCCTGCCTGGATAAAGCGGAAGATATTGTCGATCAGCAGAAGGACGTCCCGATGCTCATCGTCACGAAAATACTCGGCCATCGTCAGCGCGGCGTCCCCAACTCGAAACCGACTGCCCGGCGGCTCGTTCATCTGGCCGTAGACCATCACCATGTTTTCAAGCACGCCAGCGTCTTTCATCCCGCGATAGAGTTCCTCGCCCTCGCGGCATCGCTCGCCAATTCCGCAAAAGATGCTCATGCCGTGCTGATGGCCGATCATGTTGTGAATCATTTCTGTAAGTAGTACAGTCTTGCCTACACCCGCGCCCCCAAACAATCCGGCCTTGCCGCCTCGCTCCAATGGAACAAGCACATCGATAGCCTTGATGCCAGTCTCGAAGATTTCGGACTTTGTCGAACGCTCAGACAAACATGGCGGATTCTGATGGATCGTCCGCCATTGGACATTTTCCGGCGG
This sequence comes from Acidobacteriaceae bacterium, assembly GCA_003151435.1. GTDB lineage: Bacteria > Acidobacteriota > Terriglobia > Terriglobales > Acidobacteriaceae > Telmatobacter. Next base: position 29,870 of record PLXP01000148.1, on the reverse strand, counting down.
CGGCTTGCGGTCAATGGCAGAGCCAAACACGTCGAACATCCGCGAAATAATTTCCTTGCCTACCGGTACCTCAAGCGGTTTGCCGGAGTCTTCGACCCGCATTCCTCTTGCCAGGCCCGCAGTGGGCGTCAAGGCAATGCCTCGCACACGACTGGAGTCGAGTTGAGCCATGACTTCGACGATGATCTTGCCTTCAGGACCAGCGTGGAGAACGGAGAATATAGGCGGCAGACGACGGTCAAATCTCACATCGACGACGCCACCACGCACCGAGACGACCGATCCAAGATTAGAAGAGTCCGCTTCATTCCCTAGTTCGGGTGCCATAGTTGCCTCAATTCGGAGCATCCATTACTGGCTGGCAACGGTTGGGGCGCGTGGGAGAGACCTTAGGAACAAACGAATGAGAAGGTTGGCGATCCCAAGTCACCGCATTCGGAGAGGGCGAATGGTTCAACTGCGCAGAACCTCGCACGTCGAAAACCCTGTAGGCTAGCGCATGTTATTCAGACATCGAGCAAAACATTTGATAAAGCACTAAATTCACTTCCGCCACGAAACCGACGGTGTTTTCTTCAGTATCGTTGCGTGCGCCTGCCGAATCTGAGCAGTTCTGCTCAGGAGTTATCGTCCTGCGAATTCGACGGCTAGGCACTTCGACTCGGGCCGATTTTCCTTGAAGACGCCAAGGGGTTCTACTCAGCTATTGGCAAAGCAGCTTCGAACTCTCGCGTTCCCGCAATAGTCTGCCAAGGATTAGGCCCTCTGTTTTCACTTCGTGTTGGGTCGGGCGGAGAAGCATACTTCGCGCGCGTGCGCAGCCAGTACGGTCTCGCTATATCAACGGTGTAGCCGAAGGGGAATTGGATCATGTGACGCTCGCGAAACAGGGGATGAGCAGCGGAGCAAAGCCGAAATAAAACGATCCCTTTGGGATTGGAATTCCGAGGAACCGGTGCCGCCGAAGCCACGAACGGTCGTTCGCAAATGAACCTTAAATCCCATTTTTCTCGTGGTGCAAGATTATTCTGCGATTAGCCCAAGAAACGGATTCTACCCATCCAGTAGGAATCAGAACTGATCGGTTGAGAAGCCAATCACCCATCTGGACGTCCAAATAGCTGAGATGCCAGGAATCATCGTCAATGATTAGAGCTTCCAGGCGCCCGATCTCACCATCCGAGGCCCAAACCCCATAGCCAAGCAAGTCCCAGCCGCTACGGAGATCAGGATCCTCTTTGGTACGAACCGGGTACTTCCTTCCGGTCGGAATTTGAGCTCCGCCCGAGTACTGAGTGGACACCCAAAAGGCTAACTTCCCAAAGTATTCTTCCATTGCAATCTCTTGTTGACGGGAAACTGGCTTTTCAGTATCGGTGTTGGGGCTATTTCCTACTTGCTCCTTCGTCAAATGAGCCTGGAAAGTTTTCTTCGCCCAATCCGGCCGATCGACAGCCGCAATTGGAAGAACCACTTCTCGCCGCTTCAACCAGGTCCCAACGTCAACAACCAAATATTGAATTGTCCATGAAACGTCATCGAAGAGAAAGTTCTTAACACTCCCGACTTCACCGTCCGAAGCGATCACCGAGAATCCCATCAAGCTTTTTAGGTCGTGCGGCATATTCCTCCCCCGGTCCAAGGTTCAGAGTAACCGATTTCTCGCGGCTCCCTCTCGTCGACGCGAACACCAGCTGCTGCCAGGTCGCTTTTTCGCCTTATTCCGCCTTATTCGAGCCCTCTCTGATGTCCAACTGCACATGATCGATGTATAAATAGTGAATAGCACTTCGGCGTGTTGGGCGTGCGCAGGAGAGGCTTGGAAGTTCTGGAGTTCTGGGAAATCTTTGTACGTGATTTGTACGGAAGACTTGGAAATCGTGGCATTCTCTGCAATGCTGGCATTCTCAGAATCAGTAAGTTGAGTGTTTTCAACGCTGATTTCGGGTTCGACTCCCGCCGCCTCCACCAGGTCATACTTGTAGCTATGCCCACTCAGCTGGACACAATTCTGGCGTCGACGCGAGCCACGGTGGCGGCGGCCCGGGAGCGTGTGCCGCTGGCGCAACTGGAACGGCTGGCGGGCGATCACCAGCCGCGCGGTTGGGTCGCGGGCCTGCGTCGTCAGGCTGCGGCTGGCCCCGCGGTGATCGCCGAAATCAAAAAGGCTTCACCCTCCAAGGGACTGATTCGCGCGGATTTCGACGCGGCGTGGCTCGCCGGACGCTACCTGGCTGGTGGGGCGGCGGCGCTTTCCGTCCTGACCGATGAGCCCTACTTTCAGGGCAGCCTGCGCAACCTGGAATTGGCTTCGGCCGCGGTTCCCCTGCCCTGCCTGCGCAAGGATTTCATGGTGGACGACTACCAGATCGTGGAGGCGCGCGCCCACCATGCCGATGCGATCCTGCTGATCGCCGCAGCCCTGACCGATGCCGAACTCAAGCGCTTCGCTCAGTCTGCTCACGGCTTGACACTGGATGTGTTGGTCGAAGTCCACACAGCCGGCGAACTGGACCGCGTGCTCAATGCGCTGGGAGAGACGGGTGCCGACGCTATCGGCGTAAACAACCGCGACCTGAAGACCTTTGAGGTGCGTCTGGAAAACTCGCTCGATCTGGCGGCCCGCATTCCGGCCAACGTGGTGCGCGTGGCTGAATCCGGTATATCGACTTCGGTCGACCTCGCGCGGCTGCGTGCGGCAGGGTTTCACGCCTTTCTAATCGGCGAAAGCCTGATGCGAAAGCCTGATCCGGGCGCGGCGCTGGCGGCGCTGCTGGCCGGGGTCGGTATAGCTCTATGAGTCTTTGGATCAAAATCTGCGCCAACACCTCGCTTGAAGATGCGCGTTTTGCCGTTGACGCCGGAGCCGATGCCGTCGGGTTCGTCTTCGCGCCCAGCCCACGCCGTGTGACGGCTGCCCAGGTCGCCGCAATTGCACCGCTCCTGCCGGACACCATTGAAAAAATTGGCGTATTCGTCAACGCTACGTTGGATGAAATTGAAGCCGCGGTGCGCCAGTCCGGACTGACCGGCGTTCAGCTGCATTCCAATGTCGGGGCGGACATCCCAGCACGGCTGCGCGAGCGTCTGGGACCGGCGCTGCACATTCTGCGCGTGGTTCACTTCGGTCCGGAGGCAGCGGAACAGGCCGCGTTTCTGGCCCAGGATGTTCATATTGATTCCCTGCTGGTCGACTCGCGGACGGCTAAGGCGGTGGGCGGAACGGGGCTCACGTTCGACTGGACAGAGGCTCGCAGGACGATCTTTAGCAAGACAGCGAAGGTGCGGTTCGTTGCCGCAGGCGGACTGAACCCGGCGAATGTGGCCGAGGCTATCGAGACCTTGCGCCCGTGGGGCGTCGATGTGGCGTCTGGAGTGGAGGCTGCGCCGGGCCGTAAAGATCCAGCCAAGGTGCACAGCTTTATAGCCAATGCCCGCGCCGCGGTGAATTCGTGCGAAATTCAAGGGTAGTCCACGTCCCACAACGCTCCAAGCTCAACGGCCAGGCCCCTTGTACACTGAAGAGTTAACCATTCTCCCGGACACATGCGCAGGAGGCTCCTCAAATGGCATCGGTGATTCTTCCAGCGGCTCCATCGGAATCGCGGCCCGGCCGCTTCGGCATCTACGGCGGACGCTATGTGCCGGAGACGCTGATGGCCGCGCTCGTCGAACTGGAGCACGAGTACAACGCGGCCAAGGTGGACCAGGCTTTCCAAACCGAGTTGGCAGGGCTGCTGAAGGACTTTGCCGGCCGCCCCACGCCGCTCTACTATGCCAAGCGCCTGACCGAAGAGCTGGGCGGGGCGAAAATCTACCTGAAGCGCGAAGACCTGCTCCACACCGGCGCTCACAAGATCAACAACGCGCTCGGCCAGGCGCTGCTCGCCAGGCGCATGGGCAAAAAACGCATCATCGCCGAGACGGGCGCGGGGCAGCATGGCGTGGCAACAGCCACCGTGTGCGCGCTGCTGGGCATGGAATGCGTGATCTATATGGGCGATGTGGACATGGCGCGGCAAGAGCTCAACGTGCTGCGCATGCGTCTGTTGGGCGCGGAAGTGCGCGGCGTTTCGTCGGGATCGAAGACGCTGAAAGATGCCATCAGCGAGGCCATGCGCGACTGGGTCACCAACGTACGCACCACCTACTATCTGCTGGGCAGCGCGCTCGGTGCGCACCCGTATCCCACCATGGTGCGCGACTTCCACCGCTGCATCAGCATTGAAATGAAGCAGCAGATTCTGGAAAAGGAAGGCCGGCTGCCCACTGCCATTATTGCTTGTGTAGGCGGTGGATCGAACGCCATCGGCGCCTTCTATGAATTCATTCCCGACAAGCAAGTCAGGCTGATCGGCGTGGAGGCGGGCGGCCGCGGAACCGCTCTGGGAGAGCATGCGGCGCGCTTCAGCGGCGGGTCGCCGGGCGTTCTGCAGGGCACCTTCAGCTACGTGCTGCAGGATGAGAACGGTCAGATCGCTGCGACGCATTCCGTGTCCGCGGGCCTCGACTATGCGTCTATCGGTCCGGAGCACGCGGCGCTGCACGACTCGGGCCGCGCGGAGTATGTCTCGCAGGACGATGCCGCCACCCTCAACGCCGTAGTCAAGCTGGCGCGGACCGAGGGAATTCTGCCCGCTCTCGAAAGCGCGCACGCCGTGGCCGAGTGCCTGCGCATCGCTCCATCCATGCCCGCGCATGACATACTGGTGGTGAACCTCTCCGGACGCGGCGACAAGGACATGGGCATCATTGCCCATGAACTGCACATCCAGGGAGCGTAACCGCGAATTCCGATGGCGATTCAGTTCAATCACAAACCAGGACTGGTGGTTTACGTCACCGCCGGTGACCCAAGTCTCGAAGCCACGCGCGACATTGCGCTGGCGGCTATCGATGCGGGCGCTGACGTGATCGAACTCGGCGTCCCTTTCAGCGATCCCCTCGCCGACGGACCGGTGATTCAGCGAGCCAGTGAACGGGCGCTATCGCGCGGCACCAGCCTGAAAAATGTGTTGGCGCTGGCGGGCGACATTCGCGCCGCACGGCCCGCGGCGGGGCTCGTCATCTTCAGCTATTTCAATCCAATCCTTCGCTACGGTCTTTCGCACTTTGTCGACCATGCCGCGGCCGTCGGCGCAGACGGCGTGCTCGTTACCGACCTGATTGTCGAAGAGGCCGATGAGTACCTGGCGGAGATGGAACGCGCGCACCTTGCGCCCATCTTTCTGGCCGCACCCACCAGTCCCGACGAGAGGCTTGAGGCTATCGCCACCCATTCGAAGGGGTTTGTCTATGCCATCTCCCGTGTCGGCATCACCGGCAAGCAGCAAAGCATGACGGCCGATGCAGCCTCGCTCGTTGCGCGCATACGGCGATGGACTGCGCTGCCCGTGGCCGTCGGTTTTGGCATCTCCAACGCGCAGCACGTTGCGCAAGTAGCGGAGTTCGCAGATGCCGCGGTCGTTGGCAGCGCGATCGTCGAACTGATCGAGAGGTCGACGCCCGAAACCGCACCCGGCGAAGTGGCTCGATTTATCGAGGGCCTTCGCCAAACGTCTGCGGCGCTGGCCCGGTAAATCATTCCCAAAGCGGCTGAGGTTCGGCCGCCGGTAAAGTCTCAACTCTTGTTCCAATGCACCCGGTCCGCGGGCTCTTCCCAAAAAGTTGCCCACGGGCCCCAGCAACACGAGGATGGAATGACGCTTGATGAATTGCGGGATCGAATCGATATTCTGGACCGCCAGCTTGTGGATCTGCTGAGCGAACGGGCTCGTGCCGCACAGATGATTGGCCACCTGAAGGCCGCCACGTCGCTGCCGGTGTATGAGCCGGCGCGCGAGAAGGTGATTTACGCCAACGTGCGCGCGGCCAACAAGGGTCCCCTGCCGGATATCGAACTGACGCATATCTACGAGCGCATCATCGACGTGATGCGATCCCTGCAAAGGAACGAGTTGGCATCGGAAAGAAATGCCCAGACTCTCCGCGGTGAGCAGTCGGGCCAGGACACAGGCGCAGAGGCGCCCGAGACAGGGACGAAGCAATGATTGTAGCCATGCAGGAGAAGGCCACCGAAGAGCAGATCGACGCGGTGATCGACGCGATGGTCGAGGCCGGGGTCGGCGTACACCGGACCACGGGTGCAATGCAAACCATTCTGGCAGGCGTGGGACCCACCGCCAGCCTTGACCTCAGCAAGTTTGAGAATCTGGCGGGTGTGCTCCATGTGCACCGCATCAGCTCTCCCTACAAACTGGCTGGCCGCGGCTTTCGCCCGGAAGGCACAGTGGTGGAGTTTCGCAACGGTGTAACCGTGGGTGGCCGGCAAGTAGCGGTCATGGCGGGGCCTTGCTCCATCGAGAACCGCGCGCAGATTTTTGAAACCGCGAAGCGCGTGAAGGAGTCCGGCGGCAGCTTCCTGCGCGGAGGCGCATACAAGCCGCGCAGTTCGCCCTACGCCTTTCAGGGCATGGGCATCCCCGGGCTGGAACTCATGCGCGAGGCCGCGGAGGCGCATGGCCTGCTGGTCGTCAGTGAAGTGATGGAGATTTCGCAGATCGAGCCCATGCTGCCGTTTGTCGATCTCTTCCAGGTGGGCGCGCGTAACATGCAGAACTTCAACCTGCTGCGTGAGCTTGGCCTCATCCGCAAGCCGGTGCTGCTCAAGCGCGGCATGGCTGCGACTATCGAAGAGCTGTTGCTGTCGAGCGAATACATATTGTCGGGCGGCAACTACGACGTGATTCTGTGCGAGCGCGGCATCCGCACCTACGAGACGGCCACGCGCAACACCATGGACATTTCGGCCATTCCGGTGGTGAAGAAGCTCTCCCACCTGCCGATTGTGGGCGATCCGTCGCACGGCACGGGCCGCCGCGATATGGTGGCTCCGCTGGCGCGAGCCGCTGTGGCCGCGGGCGCCGACGGAATCATCGTTGAGGTTCACCCCAACGCCGATAAGGCTGCCTCAGACGCAGCACAGACCCTTTATCCGGACCAGTTCGATAAGCTGATGAGCGAACTGCGTCTGATTGCCACCGCAGTGGGAAGAACCATCTGAGACAGTTGCAGTTTTGAAAGGGCACGACTTTAGTCGTGCCGTAAGCTTCGCGAAATCAGCGGGGCTTTAGCCCCTGGGGAAATGTCATTCGCGCTAGTCGGACTCTCCCTCGGGGCTAAAGCCGCGCCCTTTCAAAACAATTGGAAGCGAGAAAGGTTGCATGATCGAACGCATCGCCATTCTGGGCACAGGCCTGCTCGGCACGTCGGTGGGTCTCGCGTTGCGCGCGGCTGGCTTTCGAGGGTCCATCGTGGGGTGGAACAGAAGCCCGGAAGGTGCGCGGGCGTCGCTCTCGGTCGGCGCCATTGACTCGATTGCGGCCGACCCGCTCCAGGCCGCGCGCGAGGCCCAGGTGGTGCTGCTGGCCGTGCCCATCTACGCCACCCTTGACTACATGGAGCAGCTCTCCGGCATCCTCGGCTGCGAACATCTGGTCACCGACATGGGCAGCACCAAGGCGCAGATCTCCGCCGCTGCCGGCCGCCTCTTCAACACGCCGGAGCGTGCGGCCTTCCTCCCCGGCCATCCCATGGCTGGAAAAGAGCGCGGCGGTGCGGACCTCGCGGACGCCAACCTGTTTCGCGGCGCGGTGTGGCTGTTTACAGACGATCCCGCGTGGCAGCGCTCGCCGCATGCCTCAGCCCTGGTCAAGGGCTGGCGGGAGTGGGTCGCGGCCATCGGCTCCAGGGCCATCGACCTCGATCCCGCGCGCCACGACGAACTGGTTGCGTGGGTCAGCCATTTGCCGCAGTTTGTGGCCACCGCGCTGAGCGCCCTCCTCGAAGAAGAAGTGGGCGACGCACCCGAGTTGAAAGATGTGGGTGGCCGCGCGCTGCGCGAAATGACGCGCCTGGGCGCCAGCCCTTACTCCATGTGGCGCGACATCGCCTACACCAACACCCCTGCCGTCGAAGCCGCACTGCAGGCGTTGGAGCAGCGCCTCGCCCACCTTCGCGAAAACCTCCGCACCCCGGAACTGCGCGAAGAGTTCGAGCGCGCAAACCGGTTTCGCCGGGAGTAAACCTTCGCGACTTGGGTGCAGTGCTTGAGAACGAACTCCCATCGCGGCCTTCGCACGCACGCGCACTCGACTCGCTCTTCCGGATTCGCGCGTAAATTGCACGCAGAGCGCAACATGTCGGTGAATCGTGTGTTCATTTAAGCAATCTCGAACTGGAAACCTCAGAGGAAAAGCATCGAGACGCCAAGTCACCTTGGATGTCGCCGAAAACCTGTCTTCAGGGTTTTGTCCGGGCGCTGGAATGATGCGGCAAGCGCGGCAAAGTCCGCGCCGGGGCTGATGTCTCCACCGGCAGTTAGAAACCTGACGGAGCACAATCATGAGCAGGGTCAAGTCGCAGCAAATTTCACGCACTTCAACAAAGTTAGCCTCCCTCACGCTGGCTTTCGTGCTGGCCCCCATGCTGGCCTTGTGCGGGTGTTCCGCAATACAGGTCAAGCTGGGAATGAAAGTCTACGTCGCCCAACTCCCCATCGCGACCATGCAGGCAAGCCTTCCTAGAGACCCCGGTATCGCTCCCGGAGAGAAGTCCTCACTCGTGGTTACGTTGACTCAGCCAGACGGTAGGGTGTGGGTGACCGAGGGGGCAGGCAAGGGAAAGATCCTGTGGAGTGATCTCGCGATCGCGGCGAGCGTTGTGTCCGCCAGCAAGAAGGGCGTTCTTTCTCTTCCCCGCGACCCCAGGCTCAGTGACGGCAAAGCGGGGCACGTCATTGTTACGGTAGCCAGCCATCCGGACCTGCGCGCCGAACTCGATATTCCCCTGCGGTACAACTACAAATTCGTGTCGAACTTTTCCGGCAGCAGTGGCTCCAGTGGCATCAACGGCAGCGACGGAACCGACGGCGCCAGCGGAAGTACAGGTTCCATGGATCCCGATCAGCCCTCTGCCGGCGGCAACGGCACCGATGGGACCGATGGCTCGAACGGCCAGGACGGAGGAGCCGGGAGCGATGCGCCGCCTGTCGATGTTCGAGTGACGCTCCGATCGGGTCCCCACCCACTCCTCCAGGCGGGCGTCTCTGCGCCCGGCCATAAGCAGCGGTTTTACCTAGTTGATCCTCAGGGAGGTTCGCTCACCGTAACGGCGGACGGCGGTCCCGGGGGCTCCGGCGGAAAGGGCGGCCGCGGAGGCCGCGGGGGCTCCGGTGGCATGGGCACGCCCAATGGATCCAGCGGCCGTGACGGCTCGGATGGCCGGAATGGATTCGATGGGTCGCAAGGCCGCGGAGGGCAAATCACCGTGACCTATGATCCGCAAGCCAAGCCGTTTCTTAACGTGATACGGCTCTCCAACCGGGGCGGCCCACCGCCGGAATTCAACGAAGAGCCAGTGGCCTCTCTCTGGTGATTCCAGGCGGCAACTCCTTGAGCGTCCGCTGCCCTCGATGCGGCCCCGCAGGCCTTGCGACTGCCCATCCCTGACCTTCCGTGTACCTGCCGAAGTGCATCTTCCAGCCAAGAAGGAAACTTGCATGGTCATCTGAGGGGTATCCAGCCAACTCTCGATGTGGTAATGTCGTCTCAAGGACACAATCACAGTCAAAAGAGAGCTGCAGTAACTCCCACGAGTGCTCTTCAGTTTGTTTTTGCTCCCGACCCTGCTTTAGCCGCCAAGCCTCATTACCGGGCATTCCTGCGGCAGAAGATGCGTGGAGTTTCGTCCCTTTTTGTTTTACTGCATTTTTCCTTGGCTTACCCCATAGAGATAGAGGTACGAACAAATGCCGAATCACGGCGTAAGCCCGCGCGTTTTGGTGGTTGACGATGAGTGCGTCATTGCCGACACTCTGGCCCTTATCCTTAATAAAAGCGGGTTTGAAACCCGCGCGGTCTATAGCGGCGAAACGGCACTTGAGGCGGCGATCGCGTTGCGGCCCAATGTGCTCATTAGCGATGTCATGATGCACGGCATGAACGGCATCGATGCTGCCATTCGCATCTCCGCGCATCTCCCCGGCTGCCGTATCATTCTCTTCTCGGGGAACGCGACAACCACGAATTTGTTGCGGGACGCCGAGGCGCACGGGCACCATTTCGAGATGCTGGCCAAACCCATTCATCCACGCACTCTTCTCGATCGTTTGAGTGGCCCCGAACAGGTGGCAACCGCATAGCGTGAGGCAGTGCATCTGGGCAGAAGTTCACCAGGCGGGCGGGCAGAAACCGTTCTGAGCGTCGCAGCGCGCAGCAGTCCGCGAAGGCCGTAAAATGAGGCCCAGAAGCGCCCACCTGAACCTTGCGACAGCGGCAATCAAGTCAGACCGCCTGCTTTTTCCATTCAGTTGCCCCAGGAGTCCTTGCAGGCAGGTTACTGAGAGGGGCGGATATGCTCGAAACGGGCCAGAGCCCAAGGGTGCTCATCGTGGACGACGAATGCGTCATTGCGGACTCGCTCGCCCTCATCCTCAACCAGAACGGATTCGACGCCACCGCAGTCTATAGCGGGGAAGCGGCGGTGGAAACTGCCGCCACCTTCAACCCCCACGTGCTCATCAGCGACGTGGTTATGGGTGAAATGAACGGCACTGAGCTAGCCCTTCGCGTTTCAGTGCTGCTGCCGCGCTGCAGGGTCATTCTCATCTCGGGCAACGCCGCAACTGCTCCATGGCGCCGAGACCCACGGCTACCACTTCGAGATGCTCGCCAAACCGGTGCACCCGAGGGTTCTCCTCCAGTGTCTCGCTGCTCCTCCATCGGAATAGCAGGCAGTTCCGCGTTCTATGACGGCTCGACCGTTTCCTTGGCCGGTTCCTCTTGCGCGGCCGGATCAATCACCTGGAACCCGCCTGACTTGGCGGCTTCAATCAATTGCGCCGACGAGGAAACAAAAATAATCTCAGTGCCCTGGAACATGTCGCGGGCCGCGAGCGCGGCACCGAGTTGCAGTGCTTCCGGCCAGCGTAACGTGGTGCGGTCCAGCAACTGGCGTGCGCACTCCAGTACGGCCGGATTCAGCGGCTCCTGCACCATGCGCGCGGCTTCGAGGCGCAGAATCTCCAGCGCGGCCGCGGCGTCTTCAGCACCGATGGCGCCACTCCGCTCTCTCCGCCGTACCGCCGCGTAAACCTCCAGCGGCGTGGAAGCCGAAATCAGCTTGCGGTTATCCTCCACCGTCTCCATCAGGCGAATCAGCGCGTCTGTGCCCGGCTCCCGTACGAAGAGCTTCGCGAAGGCCGTGGCTTCAAGGAAGTAACAGCTCACAGAACCCCCCGTTCCTCTTCCATCACGGCAGTGAGGGTTTCGCCGTGCACCGCTACCGGGTGAAAACGCTGTGCTTCTTCGGGAATCCCGGCTTCGGCACGGTTGAGGCGGATGGTCGTGGTGGGATACGCCGGCGTCTTGGGATTCGCTATCTTGCTGGTCAGCACTACTCCGCGTTGAATGGCCTCGGCCAGCACCGACTGGCGCGACTCGGGATTCTGGTTCCAGCGGAATGCCTTGCGCGGAAGAAAAGAATCGCGGAACCACTTGAGGGCGATGAACGCATGACCTCCCCGTTCCGCTTCGGCCAGCGCGGCACACAGTTCTTTCACGCGAGCATCCAGGTCGGCCGGAATCACCGCTTCCTGACTGTCGCTGTTTCCATCGGAATTGTGATCCACCATCGCGCGGGGAGCGCTGCGCATGGGACGCAGTGCAGGCTCGTCTCCGTCTGTCCGCTCAAAATAAATGCGCACCTCGTCCTCTTCGGGAGACCATGCGTCCGCTGAGGCGTTGCGGCGCTTGCTGCGCCCGTTCTCGCTGCACAATTCAACGATTGCCTGGTATCCAGGAGGCGCCAGAAAGCGCAATGCCCTCACCATGCCGGGATCCTGCGAAAAGGAAAGTTCCGTCAATGCCTCTTCAATAATCTCTTCTGCATCAGGAATGCTCAGGTTGCTTACATCTATGCTGCTTTGCACAGCTCTTGTCGATTTCATACTCTTCTCCATATATCCCGTTCCGCATGCCTGATGAGCGGCGCGTCCAGCGGCCTGGCGGCCTGGCTCAAGACGTCCGGGCATACTCGGCTGCGGACATGCTATGTCCTGCAGCGGAATGCCGCCCGCAGCATTTCCCGGCTCAATGTAGGCAAGTGCTTCGGCTCTGCCCGAAGTGTTCATTCACTTTTGGTTTGAAAGACCTACCAGGAAACGAGAAAGGCTCTACCTATGCAATTTGAAACTATCCCCTTGGTAATATAAATCATTATAAGCACAACGGCGTTCCCCAAGTTGACGCACGTCAAGTATTTTCCGATTCCACCCCGGTTCCATCCGCAGTTGTACCGCCGCCCAGTTTTGCTTCACCCAGCGATCTCCGTACAATAGAGTTATGCGCCGTTGTTTGCCGCTGTTGTTGTTCGGGGTACTGGCCCTATCCGTACCGTTGCATGCCGATAGCCCGGCTTTTGACCTCACCGGACCAAAGGTGGATGTGCACGTCAAAAGGGGCGACATCACCCTGCCCATCAGCCAGACCTCCAACCTGATGCCCGGAGACCGGCTCTGGATCCATCCCGATCTGCCCGAAAGCCAGTCTACCCACTTTGTTCTGGTCGTCGCCTTCCTGCGCGGGGCCACCAATCCGCCTCCAAACGACTGGTTCACCCGCGTCGAAACCTGGGCGCGTGGTCCCCGCAGTGAGGGCGTATTTGTTACGGTTCCCCAAGAGGCGCAACAGGCGCTCATCTTCCTGGCGCCGGAGACGGGCGGAGACTTCAGCACCCTGCGCAAAGCCGTGCATGACCGGCCCGGGGCCTTTGTGCGCGCCACCCAGGACCTGCAGGCCGCGAGTTGGGATCGCATGCGGTTGGATGCGTACCTGTCCGAGGTGAAGATCACATCTCAGACCGATCCCAGGACCTTGAAAGAGCGCGCCGAGTTGTCTGCTCGTTCCCTCGGGATCCGGGTAGAGCAGCAGTGCTTTGACAAACCCACCGATCAGCAGGCCCCTTGCCTGGTGCAGCACACCGACGGAATGGTTCTCGACGACGCGAACGCCCAATCGCTGGTGAGCCAGATCGCCAACGGAGCCACCGGCGACCTGATGAACCAGCTCAGCTACTCCAGCATGGGTGGAGGGGGCATGTACAGCCCCTATATAGGCGCCATCGTCGACACGGCAAAAATCCTGGCTTCGCTGCATACCGCGCACTTTCAATACATCCCCGCTCTGGCTTTGCCCACCAAAGACACCCTTAACCTGCGACTGAACCTTCCGCCATCCTTCCGCGATCCCAAATCGGTCGTGGTGATGGCCTTGCCGCCCATCGGCCCTGCCAAAATGCCGGCTTTGCGCCAGGTCAACCCGGCTGACACCGTGTGCGCGCAGAAGCCGGGTTTGGTCTTCGCCTCTGAGGGTGCGCCGCTGGTGTTTGGCACTGAACTGGCTCACGACCTCGAACTGCACATCGACACGAAGANNCTCTGCGTCTCCAGCGTGGACCAGCAACCCGCCTCCGGCCCGGCGCTGCCGCTCACCTGGAAATCGCCCAAACCAGACCTGCTCGAAGTTGCTGTGAACCTGAAAGATGCGACTCCGGGCACATTGACACTCGCCATTCACCAGTACGGGGTCGAGTTGCCAGACACGCTCAGCCTGGATGCCTACGCTGAGGCTGCCTCGCTCGACCACCTGACCCTCAGCGCGGGCGATCACAGCGCAGTGCTCAAGGGTACCCGTCTGGACGAGGTGGCAAAGGCAAGCCTGAATGGAATCACTTGGGCGCCTGCCGGTCTTACGCGCGTGCAAGACTTCGATCAACTCACGCTGAACACTGACGGAGCCACGGTCGGACTCGACCCAACTGCCCACTACGTCGCAAAGGTGGTGTTACGCGACGGCCGCCAGCTCAAGGTGCCGGTGACCGTGGAACCGCCGCGTCCGCAAGTGACCTTGCTCGGCAAGGGAACCCAGGAGGATGGAAGCCAGCCTCCTTCCACAGTCCGAATGGGCAGCGCCGACGATGTGCCCGTCGGGTCCCGCCTGGTGTTCTTTCTCAAGTCAGTGGTGCCGCAGAAGTTTCCCCGCAACCAGAACGTCGAGGTGGCTGCGGCGGATGGAAGTTTCCGCACCGTGCTTTCGCTGTCCGACGGCAGCCTGATTCTTGAAGATTCCAAAACCGCGCTGGCGACGGTGGACCCACTGGCTCGCTTCGGCCCCTCGGCCTTCGGTCCCCTTCGGGCGCGCGCACTCTCCGCAACCGGGGTTCCGGGAGACTGGATGCTCCTGGGCACGCTGGTCCGCCTGCCCGGATTCAAAGAGCTGCGCTGTCCGCGCGCGGTCTCAAAGCCCTGCACACTGGTCGGATCGAATCTCTTCCTGGCCGACGCGTTCGCTTCCAGTCAAGCCTTTGAAAACGCCGCTGATGTCCCTGCCGACTTTACCGGAGGGCAACTCAGCGTGCCGCACCCGGTCAACGGAGTGCTTTACCTCAAGCTCCGCGACGATCCTGGAACCGTGCAGACAATCACCCTTCCGGTCATCCCCATCGCACCGTCGGACCCGCAACCCGCTCCGATTACCTCGGCACAGACCCAACCAGCAGC
>PLXP01000148.1:0-15223 GCA_003151435.1 Acidobacteriaceae bacterium | reverse complement strand
AGGTCGGCGCAGCTTCCGCAGTCAATGCACTCGTCCGGGTTGATGAACACCTGCGACACGGTTCCGGCCTTGGGATCGCCGGCTGTGGGCGCAATGGCGGCGGTTGCGCACTCCGCCACGCAGACAAAATCCTTGGTGCAAGCATCGGTAATTACATAAGCCATGATGAATTTGCTCCTTAAGTCTTGGGAGCCCGTTCCCGGTGCTTCCCTTGCCTTGAGGCTATCCAGCCAGGGCCAGTCCTCTCCGTGACTCGAATCACAGATAGCCACAGATTCACCCCAATGCGGTACGCGGCAGGGCATTCCCGACGTGTGGCATGCCGCTACAGATCGCGCAGATGCAGGCATGTTCGAGGATTACTTCCGGATTGGCGGTGATTCCCCCAGAGTGTGCGGGCGTGGCTGATTCAATCAGATTGTTGGCCGAGGTATTGATAGTTCATTGGTTCATTGCGCTGCAGCCCTTTGGCTGAGCTGCGAGAATCTCAGAGACAGTGACGTGTTGGCGTGAGCGTGTACCAACTTCCTGCGCCAGATACCACAATCGCGTGTAGCTCCAAATCCCACCGTTTATTTCGCCAACTTGCCATTGCTTCTTGCGGTTTCGCAGTTCGGGCAGGTTTGCGAGAAAGTACTTCCCATTGTCGAATCCGAGGTCAAACAGGTAGCCCGTGCGTTCATCTTCGGAGTAAACGGCGACAGTCAGCATCTGAGTTTCTTGTTCTGGCATGTACTTTCCATAGAAATAAGAAACGTTGAAGGTATCGCGCCCTCCCAGCTCCTTTGCGAGCCGCGCCGAGTTACCCAGCGATATGTTGTTGGTGGCGCAGTGCAATGCCTCTGTAAGAACGCGAGCCGACACCTTGATGTCCGATACGGGTTTGGTGCGTTTGAACTCAGGATTGCGGCAGCAGCCTTCTTGAAAGTGATCGTGCGTTCCCTGCGAGGGCGACGAGGCTGGAAAACAGACCACTGCAAACAAAACAACGGCAGCCAGCCGCGGATAGCTGAAAGTATGAGGAATCATGCGACGGAGTGTACGCTCGAACGCGCTCGGGTTCAATATCCCCCTCTCTTTTCATCGTTGCGAGTGGTTTGTGGCTAACTCGGAACTGTCTAACTCGGAAGCTACTCGTCAGTAAACGTCATTCGACACCGACTCCGACCGGTCCTCACAACCGGCGCAGTCGAGCACAGGCATCGTCTAGCTCGTGGTCCTTTTTTGCGAAGCAAAACCGCAACAGGTTCTCGCCGCGACCGGGCCGGAAGAAGGCGCTGCCAGCGACAGCGGCTACCCCGGTTTTCGCCAGCAGGTGCCGGGCCTTCTGGGCTGCAGTGTCGCCGGGCAGGTGATCAACGCGCGCCAAAGCGTAATAAGCGCCGGCAGGCACCCCGGGGTCCATTCCCGCATCGCGCAGGGCCGCAAGCATCCGTTCACGCTTCGACTGGTGGTCGGTGGCAATCTGGCTGTAAAAGCTGGATGGAAGCTGCTCCAGACCCGCGGCAACTCCGTGCTGCAGGGCGGAGGGCGCGCAGACATACGTCAGATCGTGGAAGTAGGCGATGGCGCCCATCCACTTGGCGGCGGCAGTCACGTAGCCGATGCGCCAGCCGGTGATGCTGAAGGTCTTCGAGAAGCCGGAGATGACAATGGTGCGCTCCCTCATGCCGGGCAGCGTGGCGGGCGCTATGTGTTTTGCGCCGTCGTAGACGAAGTACTCGTAAATTTCGTCGGTGATGAGGAAGAGGTCGTGGTCCCGGCAGACGGCGGAAAGGTACTCGATTTCAGCCTGCGAAAAAACCTTGCCGCTGGGGTTGGCGGGCGTGTTGAGGATGATGGCTCGGGTGCGCGCGGTGATGGCGGCCTCCAACGCGTCGGTGTCGAGGGCCCAATCCGGCTCGGCCAACGGCACCAGCACCGGCTTGATGCGGAGGGAGTTGAGCGTGGCCACGTGGTAGCCATAAAACGGCTCAAAAAGCAACACCTCGTCGCCCGGGTTCAGCAGGGCCATTGCGGCGGCATGCAGACCCGCGGTGGCGCCGCTCGTGACCAGGACTTCGGTTTCCGGATCGTAGTCCAGGCTGTAGTCACGCTGCTGCTTGGCGGCGATGGCAGTTCGCAGCCGGCCAATGCCGTCGAGACGCGTGTAGATGTTGTAACCCTCGCGAATGGCGGCGATGGCGGCCTCTTCCACCACCTGTGGAACGGGGGTGTCGCACACGCCCTGCGCCAGGTTGATGCCACCAATGCGGTCGCACTCCACGCTCATGGCGCGGATTTCAGACTGCATGACCCCGGGGGCCATCTCGCTGAGCGCAAGGCGGGAGGGTGCATGGGGGGTGGCAATGGAAACAGCGGTTGCGTCAAACGCATCGATTGCGGGAGTGTTGGCTGCGGTGGGTTCGGCGGCTGGCTTCGGCACGGGGAAGATTCCTTTGGTCACCATCTTACAATCTGGGGCAAAGCGGACGGCACAGTGCCGCCGGGCACCGGTTCGATGACCCGCGGGCGTAGAATCAGGCTTTCACGGGCAGGTTTTCAGCATGCATGAGCTTTCAATCGTCGCGAGCATCGTGGAGTCGGTGACGGAGTCGCTGGCCGCTTACCCGGGCGCCCGGGTCGTCGAGGTGCGCCTCAATGTGGGCGCGCTGGCCTCCGTCGTTGAAGACTCGCTCCAGTTTTGCTTCGGAATCGCCACCGAAGGCACGCCGCTGGAGGGTTCGCGGTTGGTGGTGAACACGCTGCCGGTGACGATACACTGCGAGGCGTGCGGCGCGGATGGCGAACTGGAGAGCCTGCAGAGCTTCCGTTGCCCGCACTGCGGAGAGCCCGCGACCGACGTACGCCAGGGCCGCGAACTGGAAATTGACGCCATAGAGATTGAAGAAGCTGAGGAGTGCGTGAAACCATGACCACCCGGATTGTGGAACTGCGGCAGGGAATTCTAAAGAAGAACGACGAACTGGCGCGGGGCCTGCGAGATCGGTTCTCCGCCGCCGGCGTGCTCGTGCTGAACCTTGTTTCGAGCCCCGGAACCGGGAAGACAGCTTTCCTTGAGCGCACGCTACGGGAACTGAAGACCCGCGGCTCACGCGTGGCGGCGCTGGTGGGCGATCTCGAAACCGACAACGACGCCCGCCGCCTTGCAGCCAGCGGAGCCCCCGTTCGCCAGATCAACACCCATGGAATCTGCCACCTTGAAGCCGAGATGGTGAGCCGCCACCTGGAAGGCTGGGAGCTTGGCGCGCTCGACTACCTGTTCATCGAGAACGTCGGCAACCTGGTTTGCCCGTCGAGCTACGACCTGGGTGAGCGCATCCGCGTGGCCCTGCTGAGCGTTACCGAGGGCGAGGACAAGCCGCTGAAATACCCCACCCTGTTCAACTCGGCCGATGCCGCAGTGATTACCAAGATGGATATCGCGGCAGCGGTAGAGTTCGATCGCGAGGCGGCGCTCAAAAACATCAACGAGATCAGGCCAGGGATCAAGATATTCGAAACGTCAGCGAAGACTGGCGCGGGCATGGAAGAGTGGCTGGACTATCTGGCCGAGGAGAGGGCCGGACGCGTTGCTCATCCCGCTTAGAGGCGCACCGACTCTGGAAATGGCTTGCTTTTCCAGGTTTCCACTGGAATACTGACTGCCGCAGTGCTGGGCCTGGAAGTATCCGTCGCATCGGATGTTGCGTCCGCCGAAAACTGCACGCAGGATGGACCGGGTTGAACTCCATATCATCATTGATTCTGTTTGTGCGGATTTCCTTTTGCGGTTCGTCTTCATTCGCATGCATCGCGTGTACCCATGGTTCCCGAGTGATTTGAACGATTACCTGGAGGAGGAAACACAACATGAGAGGTCTTGCAACGCTGTGCGGCGCGACAGTAATCGCGTTGACGATGACGGGGTGCAATCAGACTCCCGCCAACACTCACGACGCCGACGTGAAGGCGATCAACGATAACGAAGCACAGTGGAACCGTGACTACCTTGCGAAAGATGCCGACTTGATCGCGTCGCACTATGCGGACGATGCGGTCCTGATTGTCCCGGGAATGGCGGCGGTTACCGGAAAAGAAGCGATTCGGACTTCGATGCAACAGATGATGGCCGACCCCGCAATGACGCTCGTGTTCAAAGCCTCAAAGGTCGACGTGGCGAAGTCGGGCGATCTCGCCTATACCCAGGGCTCCTACACGTTGACGGTGACGGATCCAGCCACGCATAAGGTGATCAACGACCACGGCAGCTATGTGACCACCTATCGCAAGAAAGCGGACGGCAAATGGAAGGCCGAGGCGGACATCGCCAGCTCAGAGGTTCCGCCCTCCAGTCCAGCGTCGGCGCATCCCAGGAAACATGCGCCAGGGAAGAAACACGCACCGGCAAAGAGACATTCATCCGCCAGAAGACATTAGAGGCCGTCTCACCGGCCAGTGAAGGCTCGCCGTCCAGGCAATTCATGCTTCGGAGTAAGGCGTGGGTAGGCTGCGCTTCCGGCGAGCGCAGCGAATGAGCGGAGGGCTACCGTGGATCCGGCAGTCTGCTCAGGATCATGGATGAGTCATTGAGACAGTCTTCTTTTTGGGTGATCTAAATCACATTTTTCGACTCGCTGGACGGCGTATAAGCGAGTTAAGAGGTCAACCATGTGCCTAGCAATTCCGGGTCGAGTGGAAGAGATTACGACCGACGGGCTTATCAAGATGGGCCGCGTCAACTTCGGCGGTGTGGTCAAGCGCGTCTGCCTTGACTACGTGCCCGAGATCCAGGTCGGCGACTACGCCATCGTCCACGTCGGCTTCGCCCTCTCGATCATCGACGAGGTGACCGCCCAGGAAACGCTGGAGACGTTCCGCGCCATGGGCGTGCTCGATGAGGAACTTGCCACCGAAGAGGAGTTTTTCGCGCGCGCCGCGGTTGCGCCGCAGTCCTCATGCCCCGACGGAAGCTGCGCAGTCGGTTCTCCCGCATCTGAGGCTGCCCCGGCCACCCCCGAAGTGAGTTCATCCCGCTCATGAAATACCTGACTGAGTTTCGCAACGGAGAGATCGCGCAGCGGATCGCGCGCGAGATTCACCAGGTCGCCACGCGGCCGTGGAAGATCATGGAAGTGTGCGGCGGCCAGACCCACTCCATCATCAAGAACGGCATTGACCAGATGCTCCCCGCCGGCATCGAAATGGTGCACGGGCCGGGCTGCCCGGTCTGCGTCACCCCGCTGGAGCTCATCGACAAGGCGCTGGCCATTGCGGCCCAGCCGGGCGTCATCTTCTGCTCGTTTGGAGACATGTTGCGCGTGCCAGGCACCGAGGGCGACCTGTTCCAAGTGAAGGGTGCGGGCGGAGACGTGCGTGTGGTCTATTCGCCTCTCGACGCCGTGGAGCTGGCGGTCAAGAACCCCGACCGGCAGATCGTGTTCTTCGGCGTGGGGTTTGAAACCACCGCCCCGGCCAACGCCATGAGCGTCCATCTGGCAAAGCGCCGCGGGATAAAAAACTTCTCGCTGCTGGTGTCGCATGTGCTGGTGCCGCCGGCCATCGACGCCATTATGGGAGCGCCCGGCAACCAGGTGCAGGCGTTTCTGGCGGCCGGCCACGTGTGCAGCGTCATGGGCTACTGGGAGTATCCGCCCCTAGCCGACAAGTATCAGATTCCCATCGTGGTTACGGGTTTTGAGCCTCTTGACCTGCTTGATGGCATTCGCCGCGCGGTGGTGCAGCTTGAGACGGGACAGCACAGGGTCGAGAACGCCTACGAGCGCATTGTGAGCTATGCCGGAAATCTCCCTGCGCAACAGTTGCTGGCCGAGGTGTTTGAAGTGACAGACCGCGCCTGGCGCGGCATTGGTGTGATTCCGCTGAGCGGCTGGCGGCTTAGCGCACCCTATCGCGAGTTCGACGCCGAAGAGCGCTTCCACATCTCCGGAATTCATACGGAGGAGTCGGCATTGTGCCATGCGGGCGACGTGCTGCGCGGAGCCATCAAGCCAGCCCAGTGCCCCGCCTTCGGCAAGGAATGCACGCCGCGCCACCCGCTGGGAGCCACCATGGTATCGTCTGAGGGCGCCTGCGCTGCCTATTACAACTACGGCCGGTTCATCTCGGCCGAGCAACTGGCGGGCGCCGGTGCAGGCCTGTCAGGAGCGGCCAATGCCTGAGGATTCCAAGCTCATGACTGAACAGGGCGTGCCCGATTTTTCCACTTGGTCCTGCCCCCTGCCGCTGGTCGGCTATCCCACCATCGTCATGGGCCATGGGGGCGGCGGCAAGCTGGGCAATGAGCTGGTGGAGCACCTGTTTCTACCCGCGTTTCGCAATGAGGCGCTTGAAAACCTGGGCGACGCGGCGGTGTTGGAACTGGGTACCGGGCTCAGTCCCGCCCGCATCGCCATGAGCACCGATTCGTTTGTGGTGCAGCCACTGTTTTTTCCCGGCGGCTCCATCGGCGAACTGGCGGTGAATGGAACCGTGAACGATCTTGCCGTTTCCGGCGCCGAACCCAAATTTCTGAGTGCAAGTTTCATTCTTGAAGAGGGTTTTCCGCTCAGCCAGCTTGCCGCCATTGTCGCAGCGATGGCCGACGCCGCGGCAACAGCTGGAGTGCAGATTGTTACCGGCGACACCAAGGTCGTCGAACGCGGCCATGGCGACGGCTGCTACATCAACACGGCGGGTGTTGGCCTGCTGCGCGCCGGCGTCGCCGTCGGCCCGCACCGCGCCCTGCCGGGCGACGCAATTTTGGTTTCGGGCTTCATCGGCGACCACGGCATGGCCATTATGAGTGTGCGTGAGGGGTTGGAATTCGAGAGCCAGATTCGCTCCGACTGCGCCGCGCTGAACGGAATGATCGCCGAGGTGCTGGACGCCGCCGGAACCGCGGTACATGCGATGCGCGACCCAACGCGCGGCGGTCTCGCTTCTACGCTTAACGAAATTGCGCAGGCGTCGGGCGTGGGCATTTCTATTGACGAGCCCAGCCTTCCAGTTCGGTTTGAGGTGCAGTCCGCCTGCGAACTGCTTGGCCTCGACCCGGTTTACGTCGCCAACGAGGGCAAGGCGGTGTTCTTTGTCGCGCCTGAAGCCGCCGACCAGGTGCTGGCCGTTCTCCGCGCCCATCCTCTGGGCCGTGATGCCGCGCGCATCGGCCAAGTGACCGCCGAGCATCCTCGCATGCTGGTGGCTCGAACCTCAATGGGCGCCAATCGCGTCATCCCCATCCAGATCGGCGAGCAATTACCGCGCATCTGTTAAATCAGGCGAGCCGCTCAAAACCCTTCTCGATACGATCCGGCAGATCCGCCGGGGTGTCGCCCAGCGTTTTGGCAATCTCCAGCACAGCCGCTGGCGGCGCGGTGAGGCTCTTCAGAGCTTCAGCCACTTCAGGCCACTTAATCGTCCCCTCGCCCGGCCACAGGTGCTCGTCTTTCATCCCGTGATTGTCGTGCACGTGCAGCGACACAATGCGGTTGTTCAGCACGGAGATGGCTTCCACGATGCCCACCGTGATGTGCGCATGACCGAGGTCGAGGCACACCCCGATGTTGTCCAGGTGGCCCATCTCGAGAATCGTGACCAGGTGCTCGGGTGTGGTGGGTTCGCTGATCAGGTTTTCCACCAGCAGGCGCACGCCCAGCGGCCGCGCAAAGGCGCCCAGATGTTCGAGCGCGGTCTCTGCGTGCTCGATGGTGCGCGGCGACCATCCATCGTCGCGTTCGCCGAGATGCAGAATCAGGTGGCGGAAGGGAACGTGCTCCGCGGACTCGAGCGCGCGCTTGATCTCGTCCATGGCGTCGATGCGGCGGGCCTTCTCCGGGTGCAGCACGTTTACCGCGGGCGCTCCGGCGCGGCCCATCTCGCGATCAGGGAAGAGCGGCGCGTGCATAGAAAAGACTTCCAGCGGGTTCGATTTGAACCATTCGGACAGCTCGCGAACATGTTCGCGGCTGGTGTAGTCGAAGTGCTGGCGTGCGGCAAAGATCTCGACCGCCTGAGCGCCAGACCTACTGGCGAGTTCCAGCAGCCCAGGGTGAAGGCGTTGATTCAGGAACAAGTGAGTCGACAGGACTCGCAACATCGTAATGGATTCCCCCGCAGTCGCCAGGGCCTGATGGGAAGGGCCACCGCTGACATTATTGTCGCATTTTTTGAACAACTTACACGGGTTTGTCTATTGCGTAAGATGGTGCGGAGGCTGCTATGTCCTGCAAGCGATATGGAGTTGCCGGACCGAAATCGTCCTGAAACACCTGGGGCACCCCGCATTTGTGGAGCGACCATCAGGGACCTCGCGGCTCTACGCGTTAATGGCCATTCCTTCCACGGCCGCATAGGCGTCGAGCATGGCCTCTGACAGCGTGGGGTGCGCGTGGATGGTGAACATCAACTCATCTACCGTGCCTTCCAGTTCCATCACGGCAATTGCCTCCGCGACCAGCTCAGTGGCTTGCGGCCCAATGATGTGGACACCGAGAATTTCACCGAACTTCGCATCGGCCACGATCTTCACAAAGCCGTCGTGGCTGTCGACGATGGTGGCCTTGGAGTTGCCCGCAAAGGGGAACTTGCCCACCTTCACCGTGTAGCCCTGCTCCTTCGCCTGCGCTTCCGTCAGCCCCGCGGAACCGATCTGCGGCTCGGTATAGGTGCATCCCGGAATGCGGTCGCGGCGTACCGGCCGGAACTTGCGGCCCGCAATCTTGGCCACGGCGACAATTCCGCACATCGCGCCCACGTGCGCCAGTTGCGGCATCCCGGCCACAATGTCGCCGATGGCATAGATGCCGGGCTCGGCCGTCTGCTGCGCTTCATTCACCTTCACGAAGCCGCGTTCCAGCTCGATGTTGGTTGACTCAATTCCCACGTTGGCAGTGCGCGGTGCGCGGCCCACGGCCACCAGCACCTTTTCGGCTTCCTTCTCCTGCGTCTTGCCGTTGGCGGTGGTCCATGTGACCTTCACGCCGGTCGCGGTCTTCTCGATCTTCTCCACCTTGCAGCCGGTGTTCACGTCAATGCCGTGCTTTTTGAACAGGCGCGTCAACTCCTTCGAAATGTCCTCGTCTTCCACGGGAACGGCTCGCGGCAGGAACTCCAGGATCGTCACTTCGGTGCCGAAGCTGCGGAAGATGGAGCTGAACTCCACGCCCACCGCGCCCGCACCAATCACAATCAGCGACTTGGGTGGCTCAGCGAGCGCCAGGATCTCAATGTTGGTGAGGATGCGATCGTCCGGCTCTTGGCCAAATATCGTCTTGGCCTCGGAACCGGTAGCGAGAATCAGATTCTTCGCCTTCACCTGGCGGGTCTGTTGGCTGTTCTCGCCGTTCGCGCCGTCCGAGAGCTCCACCGTGTGAATGCCGTCCTTTGCTGGCCCCGTCAGCTTGCCATACCCGGAGATGGTGGTGACCTTGTTCTTCTTCATCAGGAACTCGAGGCCCTTGGTGTGCCTGGTCACGATGGCGTTCTTGCGCTTCTGCACCGCGGCCCAGTCCAACTGCGGCGTGCCGATGCCGGCGATGCCGTACTCCGCGGCGTTCTTCAGGTGGTCCCATATTTCGGCATTGAACAGCAGAGCCTTGGTGGGGATGCAGCCCACATGCAGGCAGGTGCCGCCCAACACGCTCGCCGATTCAATCAGAGCCACCTTCAGTCCGTACTGCCCGCCGCGAATGGCGGCCGTATAGCCTGCGGGTCCGCTGCCGATAATTGCCACGTCATAGATTGTGTCTGCGTTTGTGTCTGCCAAGATGGGGCTCCGTTCCTGGGCGCTAGAACGCCGCATGTCACCGTTCAGTTTAGCGGATGAGGGCCAGCACCCCACGCAACGGGCAAGCTCGACCTTCCGGAGAAGACTGTCCGCTAGAGGTTTCCTTGCACCAGGTTAATAGCTGAAGCCTGCGTCTCCGGCTCATCGCCAAAAGCTTCGATCCAGTTCACATCTGGCTCGCGGCGAAACCATGTCAACTGCCGTTTGGCATAGTTGCGATGTCCCTGCTGTGCCTCCGCAATCGCTGTCTTCTCGCTCAAACCGCCAGTGAGAACGGACACAGCCTGCCGATAGCCCAGAGAATCCAATGCCTTCACCGGTCCGTAACAGGCGAGCAGCGCCCGTGTCTCCTGCACCAGCCCCGCCGCAAACATGGCGGCAGCCCTTGCGTTGAGGCGGTCATACAAAGCCTGCCGTGGCGGGTTCAGGCCGATTCGCAGCAGACGGAATCCGGTGAGCGGATCGCGCGCCAGCACTTCGGACATCGGTTTCCGCGCCGTCAGGCAGACCTCGATAGCGCGAATCAGCTTGGGCGTATCGTTGGCGTGGATGCGCTCGGCAGATGGTGGATCGAACCGGCTTAGCACCCGATGCAGCCATGCTGCTCCATGCCTTTGGCGGCTCTGTTCCAGGCGCGCGCGCAGTTCGTGCTGACGCTCCGGCCCAGCGAAGAGCCCCTCGGTAAGTGCGCGCAGGTAGAGGCCCGTTCCGCCGGTGACGATGGGCAGTTTGACGCGCCCGGCGATCTGCCTGAGCGCCGCTCGCGCGGCACGGCTGTAGGCGCCCGCGGTGAAAGGCTGATCCGGGTCGGCGATATCGATCAGGTGGTGTGGTAGCCCCGCCTGCTCAGCCGCCGATGGCTTGGCCGACCCGAGATCCATGCCGCGATACACCGCCACCGAGTCGCAACTGACGATTTCGCCGCCGAAGCGCTCGCCCAGCACAAGGGAAAGTGCCGTCTTGCCGCTTCCGGTCGGTCCCAGAAGCAGAACCGCCAGAGGCTCTGCCACCCGCCCAGGACTCACAGGCGCCACCAGCCGGGCGGAAAAATCCACGCGCGGTTGGTGTGGAAGAGCCACCACGCAAGGATGACTGCCGCTACCATCAGCAGCCCGAACACCTGGTTGCGCCGGTAGACCCGCCGCTGCTGCTCGCGCCGCTCAGCTTCGGCGACTTGCTGCAGGTGCGGCTTGATGCGGATTTCCACCATCTGCTTATCTTCCCAGAATTCGCGCTCAGCGCGTCCACTCGCCAGTATAGGGGACCGCAATGTACCTTGACTCACCCGGCCGTTTGACTTTACGCGGCCCATTGCCGACCATAAGCTTTCAGAGCTTCGGTGATCGACCGGGGCAGCAAGAGGCGATGCAATGAAAGTCCTGATCCTTGGTTCGGGCGGCCGCGAACATGCGCTGGCCTGGGCGGTTAAACGAAGTGAGCGGGTGACAGAGGTGGTGTGCGCGCCGGGTAATGGCGGCATGGCGCAAATTGCACGCTGTATTCCGGCGGATCTGAAAGACCTGGATTCCATGATCGCCGTGGCTGAGGCGGAACAGCCCGGCCTGACCATCGTGGGACCGGAGGTGCCGCTGTCGCTGGGCATCGTGGATGCGCTGCGCGAACGCGGCCTGCGCGTCTTCGGCCCCACCCGCGAAGCCGCTATGCTCGAGACCAGCAAGGGTTTCGCCAAACGATTCCTGCAGCGCCACAACATTCCCACCGCCAACTACGCGGTTTGCACCAGCCCGGCCGAGTTGGAGAAAGCCATCGACATCTTTCACGCGCCCATCGTGGTCAAGGCCGATGGCCTGGCCGCCGGCAAGGGCGTCATCATTTGCCAGTCGCGGCGCACGGCCATGGAGGCTGCGGAGAGCCTGTTTGCAGGCACGCTGCTGGGAGAGGCGGAGCGGCAGGTGGTGATCGAGGAGTTCCTCGAGGGCGACGAAATCAGTTTCCTCTGCCTCGCGGATGGCAAGCACGTGGCGCCGCTGGTTCCCGCGCAGGACCACAAGTGCATCGGCGAAGGCGACACCGGACCGAATACCGGCGGCATGGGCGTTTATTCCACAGACGCCATGCTCGACCCCGGAATGACCGAGTGGATTTTGCACCACATCGTCGAGCCCACCATCAAAGGAATGGCCGATGAGGAGACGCCCTTCACCGGCGTTCTCTATTGCGGGTTGATGATGACGGCACGCGGTCCACAGGTGCTGGAGTTCAATGCGCGCTTCGGCGATCCGGAGACGCAAGCCATCCTGATGCGCCTCGACAGTGACCTTGTCGATGCGCTGGAGGCCTGCATTGACGGCAAATTGGCGGATACGGAACTGCGCTGGAGCCAGGGCGCCTCAGCCTGCGTGGTGGCGAGCTCGGCCGGCTACCCCGGCAGCTACGAGGCTGGCTTCCCGATCACTGGGCTGGACGATGCGGCCCGCATTCCGGGCGTGCAGGTCTTCCACTCCGGGTCTTCTCTCAAGGACGGCCAACTGGTCACCTCCGCCGGGCGCGTGCTGGGCGTGACCGCCGCCGCAGCAACGCTGGAAGAGGCGCTGCGACGCGCATACCAGGCGATGGCGGAGATTCGCTTCGAGGGAATGTACTATCGCCGCGACATCGGCCATCGCGCGCTCAAGAAGACGAAATAAGCATAGAAATGTGCGGAGCCCTGCTGTCGGACTTCGATTGGCTGCCACTTGAGGCGCGAATCGCCTCCCGCCGCAAAGTTGCGGTCCATGCGCTGTCGCACAGTCAACGCCATGGGGCTCAGCGGTCCACCCTTGGGCGCGCCGCCGACGTCCTGTTTAGTTCGGCGGTGGCGCAGGCGTAGGAGGCGACGGCGGCACGAGCTGGTGCTTCTGGAAACAAGAACGGCACAAGACCGGACGACCTTGGGTCGGCCGGAACGGAACCGTAGTTTCCTCGCCGCACGCCGAGCAATTGGTGCGCGTTTCCGTGCGGACCCGAGGCCCACCCGTGGCGCGCTTCGCCTTGCACTGCTTGCACCGTTTGGGATCGTTTTTGAAATCTTTATCGTGGAAGAATAACTGCTCGCCCGCAGTGAAGATAAACTCTGCACCGCAGTCGCTGCACTTCAAGACTCGGTCGACGAATTCCATGGCCGGCATCCCCAAAGCAGGGAAATCAAACGAAATCGGCCACGTTGCTGGTTCTTCGCCGATCCCGTTTCCCTGTCTCCGTACGTTGTCCCACAACAAGGGCCCGGGCCGCGTAAGATTTGGCGGCAAATTGTCGTCTCCCCGATGAGCCGGAGAGACTGGAGAAAAATTGAAGGCCGGGCACTAGCCGGCGTGACTGCAATATCGATCGTGAACAACCACCCCGACCGGCTTCACTATCAATTGTCCAGCTTGGCTCGGCGGGAAAGATAATGGGGTGGTCGATTCACAACGGTTACGGGTTAAAACAACTCTTCGCGCCCGGCGGCACAAAGCCGCTGGCATCGGAGAATCTGCCCTTAGTCCTGCTCCTTACGAGCTTTCTTGCGATTCCGCTTGCGCGCCAAAGCTGCCTTGACGCGGCGCTTCTCACCGGGCTTCAGATAATAGGAGTGACGTTTGACTTCCTTGATGATGTCCTCCTGCTGTACCTTCCGCTTAAACCGGCGTAGCGCGTTTTCGAGCGGCTCGCCTTCTTGTACGCGAACCTCTGCCAAAAGGTTTCCACCTCCAAACCTGCCAAAGGGGCTCCTTTATGATACTGGAAACATTGGTGCTTCGGTCAAGCGACGGCATCCGAATTTACACTAACCTGGCGATTCTGTCCAGAATTGAGACAGAACGGTGCCTGCGATAGCGCTTTCCCGCCAAGGAGCGGTTTCGCCGGGGCTTCCCGGTTTGCCCGGCGACCCCGACCGGCTTTATGTGCGATTGTGCGATACCCTACACTTTCGAGTGGAGGTCGGGTCAATGATTCGCAAATACCAGGGGCGGCTACCCCAGATTCCCGCCAGTTGTTATGTCGATCAGTCCGCGCAGGTGCTAGGCGACGTCACCCTGGGTGAGAACTCCTCGGTGTGGATGAATGCCGTTCTCCGCGGCGACGTGAATTCCATTCGGGTGGGGTCCAACTCCAACGTCCAGGACTGTGCCGTTCTTCACGGGCAGCGCAATCTCTATGCCGTCACGGTGGGCGACTGGGTGACCATCGGCCATAACGCCACCGTGCATGGCTGTGTGGTCGAGGACGCGGTGCTGATCGGCATGGGCGTCACCATCCTCAACGACTGCCGCATAGGGGAGGGCTCCATCATCGCCGCAGGGGCCGTGCTCCCCGAACACACCGTCGTTCCTCCGCGCACACTGTGGGCCGGCGTTCCGGCCAAGCTCCGCCGCGAACTCGGAGATCAGGATAGGGCCCTCATCCTGGAATACGCGCGGAACTACCTGGACTACACCGCGATCTACCTGTCTGAAGTTGACAACTGAGCCCAAAATGACGTTTTCTTCATTTAGCAATCAACTCCATCTTTCAGCATCTAAGAGTCTTGTGGACAACTTCAGGCAAACCCTGCGCCGTCATGCTCGCTTCGTCTTCACCGCGTCTTTTTTGACGCTGGCCTTCAGCTGCAGCGCCTATGCGCAGACGTCGACTTCTGCTCTCCCCGACGCCCCCGAGGCCCAGACTCAGACACAGGATGCGGTCACCATTCGCAACGCGCCGCGAAACATCCTCAAAGACCAGGAGGCGATCTGGACCAGTCCATTCCGGTTTCGCGCAGCCAATCTCAAATGGGAGGTGCCCCTGCTTCTCGTCACCGGGGCCGCCATCGCGACTGACCACCGGACTCTGCGCGACGTCGTCTCGCTCGACCACAACTTCAACAACGACAACACCAATGCCTCCAACATCCTGATAGCCCCCTACATCGCAGCTCCCGTAGTTCTCTATGGAGTGGGCCACTTCCGCGGCAACGAGCATGCGCGTGAAACCGGAATTCTGGGCGCTGAGGCGCTCCTCGACGGCGTGGTGGTGGAACAGGGCATGAAGCTGATCTTCTGGCGCGAACGGCCCTACCAGAATTTGGAACGCGGACGGTTTTTCACGTCCAGCGCAGGGATCGATTCGTCCTTTCCGTCCTCGCATAGCGTGCTGGCATGGTCCACCGCTGCGGTGATTGCCAACGAGTATCCGCACTTCTGGACCGAGGCCCTGGTGTACACGGGCGCAGCCGGTATCAGCTTTACGCGGCTCATGGGGCAGCAGCACTTCCCGTCCGACATCCTGGTCGGCAGCGCCGCCGGCTGGCTGGTGGGCCACTATGTCTATCGGCATCACCACAAGGTCCGGATGCAATGAAAGCACGACGCTAAAAAAGAAACAAAACTGCAAGCTCAACAAAACAAAGAATAATGGAAAGGATTGTACCTTCCCACCCTTGCCGCAAAAACAAAGACGCGGCAAGGATGGCCCACCCGAAGTTTCATCCCGCGCGTG
>PLXP01000036.1 GCA_003151435.1 Acidobacteriaceae bacterium | reverse complement strand
CCAGAGCAAGCCTTTGCTTATACCCCAGGGGCAGGTCCCCTGCATTCATCTTGGAGTATTCCTTCAGTTCCAGTTCTTCCAGCGCCCATGCCATCCGTTCTTTCCTGCGCCGATTCTCCAAACCATAGGCGGAAGAGAAGAAGGACAAATTCTGCTGGACGCTTAAAGAGCCATATAACGAGAATTTCTGAGATACATATCCGATCTTCGCTCGGGCCGCTGCACTCGCGGTGCGTAGATCGACGCCGG
The DNA here is from genome assembly GCA_003151435.1 of Acidobacteriaceae bacterium. GTDB lineage: Bacteria > Acidobacteriota > Terriglobia > Terriglobales > Acidobacteriaceae > Telmatobacter. The sequence continues at coordinate 4,873 of PLXP01000036.1, read as the reverse complement.
CGACACGTAGTGTTCCAGATGAGGATGGCAGCAGTCCGCAGAGCATTCGGAACGTCGTCGATTTCCCGGCGCCATTGGCCCCCAGAAGTCCGAATATCTCTCCCTTGCGCACAGAGAAGCTGACATTCTTTACTGCGGCGAAGGCGCCAAAGTAGCGAAAGAGGTCCTTCACCACGACGACTGCCGCATCGTCGTGGGTTGTATCTTGATGCGGTGGCAGCGAAATAGGATGGCGTAGGGTCCTGCTGAACAGAAGGCTGACGAAAGCATCTTCCAGTCGCGCTGGAACTGCCTTTGGTGTTCCGTAACCAACATGACTCCCCTGCAATGCAGGCGGCTCTGGCTTTTCCATCACAATGCGTAGTCCATCGCCTTGAATGACCGAATCTACGACGCCTGGCAGTTGTGCAATCTGGGCCAGTAGGTCCCGCGGTGCCGCGGGTACATTTTCCAGAACGAATGCATGGCCCTGTATCGGTGCGGTGAGTTGTGCAGGATTTCCCTGTGCGAGAATCTCCCCTTCATGCAGAAGAATGACATGGTCACAGCGCTCGGCCTCATCCATATATGCGGTGCTGAGCAGGACGGTCACATTCTGGCTGACGACCTGTTGCTGGACGATGCTCCACAGCTCCCGTCGCGAAATAGGGTCGACGCCCACGCTGGCTTCGTCAAGCAGCAGCAACTGCGGTGGATGGATCAATGTACAAGCCAGCCCGAGCTTCTGCTTCATACCACCGGATAATTGTCCTGCCCGCCGCTTGCGAAATGGGCCGAGTGCGGTCATGGTCAGCAGCTCCGCGAAGCGATGCTCTCGCATCTCATTTGGGATGCTTTGCAGATCGGCAAATAGAGTAAGGTTTTCTTCGACCGTCAAATCTTCATAGAGCCCGAAGCGTTGCGGCATATAGCCAATCTTGTTCTGTAGCGTGAGGGCTTCCTTTGGCAAAGTATGACCGAGAACACGAACCTCCTCCGCGACAGGCGTCAGGATCCCCGCCAGCACGCGCAGCAGCGTGGTTTTGCCCGCGCCATCCGGGCCGATGAGTGCCGTCATGCTTCCCGCAGGAATCTGGAGGGAAATATTCCTCAGCGCGTCTCTGCGAGCCGCTCCTTTGCCGAAGGACTTGCTCATGTTCCTGACAACCACTGCGTCCATGTCAGTTCGTCTCGCATGGATGGGCGTTGATTGCAAGCGGAGGATTGTTGCTGAGTGGAATGACGACCGTTGCCGGCATCCCTAGGCGCAGGCGATGTTCTGGGTTACAAGCGTAGACGCGCACTCGATAGACAAGCTGCGAGCGTAGCTGCATTGTTTCCACGTTCTTCGGCGTAAATTCCGACACTGGAGAAATGAAGCCGATCCACCCCGAAAAGCGCTGTCCGGGAAAGCTGTCCGACTGAATCCACGCCCGCATCCCGAGCGCGACTTTGCCCATCTGCGGCTCGGGCAGATAGGCACGCACCCAAAGTGGATTGTCGAGAGCGAGCGTAAACACTGGCGTCTGCGAAGTGGCCATATCGCCGGGTTCCAGAATGCGATTCTGAATGACGCCGTCCGCGGGTGCGTAGAGCTGCGTATCGGCCAGTTCTTTTTGCGCCAGAGCTAGACTCGCCGTGTCCGCCTGAAGCGTTGCCTGGGCCGCGGCTATGTCTTCCTTGCGCGGGCCGATGACGGCAAGCCGCAGCGCCTGCTCTTTGGCCACCAACGCTTGCTTCTTTGCCGCCAGCTTGGCCTGCTCTGCCAGATAGGAGCGTTCGGCATCGTCCCTAATCTGTAACGATACGTATTGCTGTTTTGCCAGAGTTTGCTGGCGGCCGTAGAGCAACTCGGCATTTGTCGCATTGGCCTGTGCGGCGGCTACATCCGCTTGTGCGGCGGCAACATCCGCGCGCGCCTGGGCGATTTCCTCCGGACGGCTCCCAGCTAGAAGGCGTGCAACCATCTGTCGCTGTGCCGCCGTGGTTGCCTTGTCCTGAGCCACGGCATCCAGAAAGCGCTGCGGCACCAGTTGAGCAATAAGCTGGCCTGCATGGACGGCGCTGCCTTCATCCACCAGCAGCTTGTCAACGCGCTCACTATCATTGAAAGCCAGTTGTACCTGACGAATGTCTACGTTGCCATAGAGCGTGATGGTATCGCTGGGAGCATGTTCTCTCTGGAGCCAGCGCCGCCAGACGTAACCAACAACCAGAAGAAGAACCAAAACTGCCAGAATAGAAACGCGTTTTTTGACTGAAACCATGGAAGTTCTCCGAACCAAACAGCCGTGCTGCTTACTTTGAAGGATTGCTATGGAGCAAGGTATTGAGAGCCTCAATGTCTGCCGGCGTCAGTACTCCTGCTGCTGCCTTCAGTTGTGTTCGAGCGACGAGTTGTGTGTAGAGGGCAAGATAGTAATTGCGCTGCGCGGCTGTGTATTTCGTCGTTGCCGTCAGCAGGTCAATNNTGGCAGAATTGACCGATTGCTGCGCGGCTTGAAACTGGGCGACGCTGTCCTCAAGATCGTGGAATGCAGTTTGCGCATCCAGCTTGATTTGGTCTTGGATGCTGGCGACGTTTTCGCGGCTTGCCCTGGAAAGCGCCTCGGCCTGATGGATTCCAGCTCGCGTGCTTCCACCCTCATAAATAGGAATGGACAAGTTCAGCGAGCCACCAACCTGGTCGATCGCCACAGATGGAAAGAGCGTGCCCGCAGCGTGCTGACCGATTCCGCTCAGGGTCAATGTGGGCCAACGCGCTCGCTTGGCATACTGCACCTGGTGTTCAGATACCTTCAATGTTGCCTGCGCCTGCTTGAGAAGCGGTTGGTTCTTGAGCGCAGCCGCGAGCCACGGCTCTAAGGTGTCCGGCTGCGGACCAGTCGGCTCCAAAGTGGTGATGTCCTGCAATATTCCTACAACCTGATGGGTCAGGCGCTCCAACTGGTTCTTCGCCACCGCGACGGCATTATTTGCCGCGACCAGGTCTGCCCTCGCGGCGTCTAACTGCGCCTGCACTTCCTGCACGGAGATCATGTCTCCGGTGCCAACCTGCAAGCTTGTCCTGGTCTGCTTGTCGATGCTTTGCAGCAGGTCCATCTGCTGCTGCGCCACTCGCTGATTGGCTTCGGCCTGCAAGATGCCAAAATACGCCTGCGTAACCTCCAGGGCGACCACCTGCTCTGCGTACGCCAGAGCTGCTTCGCTGGCCAGAATGCGGCTGTCCGACTGCTTCATCGCCGTGAACGCCTGGCCGTTAAAGATGGATTCAGTCAGGCTGGCGCTGAAGACATCGGAATGATATCCCGTGGAAACCGTTTGGAGGCCAAGCCCTGCCGCACGGGCTGTGTTCATGCCTCCACTGGCATAAGCATTGATGTGGGGAAGCAGCGCAGCGCGCGCCAGAGGTCTACCGGCCACGTCTGCATCAAACTGAGCGCGCGCCTGGGCAATCGCCGGAGACGTAGAAGCCGCCTGTTGGTAGGCTGCCTGCAAATCCTCCGCCATCGATGGCACACCATTGAGAGTCGTCAACCCGAGGATCAACAACAGTAGCATGGAGTGCGCTCGGAAATGACATTTGAGCATGACGAGATCGTGCTCTTTCATCAAGCAACCCAAGTTTCTCTTCATTGGGAGACACATCCTCTCGTATTAAGCAGGACAGAAACTTTGACATTTTGGGATAGCATCCGGCAGGCATGTCCCGTTCTCATTGGCGTTGAAGTTGCTCTGTAGAAAAGGCAAGTTCATCCGCCAGCACGGTAGCTTCAAAAAGTGCATGCACGGGTGATGAACATTGATGATGTGCTGAATCAAGCGGACACTGAATAAGACCAAGGGATATTCCGGCGCCCTTTTGCTTGCTCCTCACGCCTTCACCTCCTAAGTGAAGTCACGTTCACTTCGCAGCCCAAACAAATCACGACGCCCTGAGGGTCTCGCTCAGCAGGTTCCAGGCTCTTTCGACGTACTGCGTTACATCGAACCCGCCTTCACTCANNGGACGGATGTGGCCCTGTCGCTGCCCGCGAGAAACGATTTGCGCCACCTTTTTTAGGTACCCTTGGATTATTGAGTGGACCCGGGCCTTTCGTTCGGGGCGCCCGTTTTGGACGTCGTCCGAGAAAACAACGCTCAGAATCCCTTCGTTTTCCCGAATCAGCCGCACATGGGCCATCACCAGCCGTCGCAGAACCTGGAGTGCGTCCGTTGCGTCTTGGGAGGCCTGCACCACGTTGGCATCGAGACGCTCACGGATCATCTCGAGTACCGCATCCAGGAGTTCGTCTTTGCTTTCGAAGTGGCGATAGACCGCCGAAGGGACCAGCCCGACTCTCCTGGCGACCCGCGCCACACTGAGACCCTTCAGACCGAGGGTGGTCATCAGTTTCAAAGCGGCTTGGGCCAGTTGCTCCTGCCGGACTTCGGTATCAAGTTTTTCTGTGCCCATGTTGCGATTAATGTGAATCATCATTCACATCGTCCATCAAGCTGGCCGGGCGCGTCTGTGACTTTGGTCACACGAAATTACGGCGGCTACGGCTAAACCTGCTGGCGGTGAGAGCCCGTTGAACTCGCAGAATATCAGCCTCCGGACGTCTACCGCGTCGTCCGCTGAGCGCCGGTTTCAGCGCGAGCACATATTTTCTCAAGACTCGGTCAGTGACTTGGTACCACTCGTTTCAGAGCTGGTGCTGCAAAGGCCGCAGGATCATTGAAGCAAACGGCGTTTCGGTACCGATCCGGCCTTTCAGATGGGACATTGGCTGACTCTGGCGTGTCGGGACACTGGCGCTCTCCAGGTCGTTCGCGATGCGGTGGTCGTTATCAAGTCCGCCAAGTTCATCGAAGTCTCCGAAAGTGGATTCTGCGCGGAGTCTGAGGAACA
>PLXP01000073.1 GCA_003151435.1 Acidobacteriaceae bacterium | reverse complement strand
CGAAAGCGGCACCGGCAAGGACCTCATCGCCAAAGCGATCCACTACGAAAGCTCCCGCCACGAAAAGCCCTTCGTACCGATCAATTGCTCCGCCATCCCTGAGACGTTGATGGAAGCGGAACTTTTCGGACACGAAAAGGGTGCATTCACCGACGCCAAGCAAATGAAGAAGGGCCTGTTCGAGGCCGCGGATGGCGGGACGCTGTTTCTGGACGAGATCGGCGAGCTCTCGCCGCTTCTGCAAGCCAAACTGCTGCGCGTCCTCGAAGATCAGGTCATCCGCCGCGTGGGCGGTCTCCGCGATATGCAGGTCGATGTGCGGGTGATCGCCGCCTCCAATCGCGACCTGGAAAAGGCGGTGCGCGAGGGCCACTTCCGGCAGGATCTGTATTACCGGCTCGCCATCATCGCAATCTTCATCCCGCCCTTGCGCGATCGCAAGGAAGACATCCTTCCCCTGGTGGACTTTTTTATCGACCGCTATAACCGCAGGTTCAAGAAATCGATTCGCGGCATTACAGACGATACGCGCAATCTCATTCTCAGTCACAATTGGCCGGGCAATGTTCGCGAGCTCAAGAACACCATCGAACGCGGAATGATTTTGGAAGAAGAGCCCTTCCTGCGTCCGGTGTACCTGCCATTTTCGGTGGGCGAATCGGGTGGCCGTACGCTCTTCGAGCGAACCTCCCCGGCGGACGGCGGCCAGACGTTGCCCAACGGACGCGCCCTCCCGCGTCTCTATATTCCGGAAGGCGGAACGTCGCTCGAAGAAGTGGAGCACTCCATGGTCGAGCTGGCCATGAGCCAGTCCAACGGCAACCAGACCAACGCCGCCAAACTGCTCGACATCAGCCGCGACGCTTTGCGCTACAAGCTCAAGAAATTCGGCTCGGTTCGCGGCGAAGACGAAGCCTAGCAGTTCAACGTGGCTGAAGACTGGTCAGGCTCTCTCTCATTTCCTTTTCTATTCGGCAGCCGATTGAGTCGTTTTGCACCGGTTTTGGTGCATTTCATTTTATTAAGTTGTTGATTATAAAGTACTTAATATTTTGGCTTCGGTCAGAATTATTGCTGTAACCTATTGATTATATTTAAGTTAAGCCAATATCTAACGACATTTTTGGATGAAAGGGAGGGGGGGTACCCAATCGGCCCCCGTCAGGACAGGATTGTCGATTCCTGTACCTTTACGATTGTGCGCCCGCGGAGGGCTATTCTCTGCAATGGACTTCAAAGAGTCTTCCCGCAGCCTCTTGAGCCAGCGCCCTATTTTGAGGCGTTTACGGCGCCCTTCGGCTGCAGTCAGGGCAGGCTAGAATTCGTGCCCAAAACAGAAACAAAACTGAAGATTCAACACAAAGAGCTAAAGCGAAGGACACCCGTTTGATCCCTCGTGGATCGGCAAAGCCAGTGGGGGACCAACACCAGATACTGAGACCGCGTTACTTAAGCGACCCCACCATGTTGATCTTCCCTTTCACATCGATTTCGAAAACGTAACCCCTGCCCCTGTGAACTCCGGAACTCGAGGAACCCTCTGGAAAACGAGCAAGACATCCGTAGCCTCGGGCAAATCGGTCAAGATACCCACCACGCTTTCAGAAGAGGCATCTTTCCTGCTGTTGTATTCCAACGCGGGAATCGTGTACGCAATGGAGCCAAAACGACAACAGCGCCAATCTCCCGGAACGACATTCATCACCTCCGCTACAGGTTCAGGGACCTCCGCCGATGAGAAAAGTACGCACAAGGGGGGTTCTGCTCAATGAAGCGTTCTTTTCTAGTCGCCCTGACATTTCTGGCAGCCGCGGGCTTTGCGGGAGCCCAGATGACGAAGCCGTCGACCGACGTCCTCGGCGCTCATCTCAACTACGGCCGCGGTTGCACGGCCTGCCACTCACCACATAGCGGCGCATCCGGCAACGGCAACGCCAAATCCGCCGACCCTGCTTCGGGCGTTACCAGTCTCTGGGGCGAAGATGTCAGCAGCTTGTACGGCAAGACGATCACAACGGGGGGGGGCAAATTCGTTGAAGTCCTGCCGGCCAGTATGTCGGCCACGACGCCTGACGTTGCAGGCATGCTTACCTGCCTCGGCTGCCACGACGGCAACTATGCACCCAGAGCCATGATGAAGAACAAGGTCTATGAGCCGCTGCCAGCAACCTACGGAATCAGTAACTCCATTCCGACGCTGATGGGAAACAACGGCACCAGCACCGCAAGCTACGTGAACGAGCACCCGATGGGACTCAGTGCCAAAATCAGTTGCGGAGGCTCGTCTAACTGGGATTGCGCCCAGTCCAACGGAGTGATCAGCATGAAGGGTGCGAATTCCAGCCGGTTTGTCACCAACTACGGCTTCTTTGTCCAACCGGGTAATTACAACAACAGCGCCGTGGTGGTTTGCACCACCTGCCACGACCCGCACGTGATGAATGTGGTCTCGGTAACCAATAGTTCGACGTCAGGTCTGCCGGCCGGCACCTACTCCACCATGTTCTTCCTGCGCGCTCCTTACAATCCGAATGACACCAACCCCTTGTCCAATCAGACTGCGCAATTCTGCCGCCAGTGCCACGCTGACAAGTCGAACGAAATGAACGGAAGTAGTGCCAGAACCGTGTTCTAGTATTGCGGCCGCATGGATATGTAATCTCCCAGGTCTCAGAAGCGAGACCTGGGGCACCCAGACCGTCATGAGTTGAGTTTTCAAATCACACGGTCACGGTACCAGGTAGAACGCAAGGCAACATTCAAACGCAAAGCCATGCTCACCGCTTTACGCCAGGGCCTCGGCGAAACGCGGCCGGCGCAGTCGAACCATCTGCATTGTGCGCGACCCCGTGGCACACCAATACGCAGCTGTTCTTGGGAGTTCCGTTGCGATTGTAAGAGAGGACGCCTCCATTCGGGGCCACGACATTCACGTCAAAATTGATCAGCCGCTCGCCGCTGATGGTTCCGCTGGCGGCTACCATGCCGTGGGCGGTGTGGCAGGTGGAACAGCTAAAGCCGTCGTTGATGTGGCGTTTGTGCTGGGCGAAACTGGTGTTGTTCGCAATCTGGTTGGCTAAATCATGGCACTTGGCACACAGGGCGTACGGTCCACTCGCGCCCAGATTGGGATTGGGAAAGAGGTTGGTAATCGTTTGTCCCGCTCCGGGGGCCTGGCTGAATTCATACCGGCGCTCCAGAATATGAGTCCAAATGGAGCCATGGGGACCGTTCGCGCCCGTTCCCCCGGATTCGCGATTGTCGTCGCTATTGTGGCAATCGGTACACAGAATCTGGGTGCTCATGGCGCGACCCTGCTTGACGCCATCCAGGTTAAGCATGTTGGGCAGCAGGCTGGGTTGCTCGTATGAACTGTTTCTCAAATGCATTACGGGATGGCTCGAGGCGGCGCCGAGTGCAAACTGCACAATCTGGTTCAGAGGATCGGCAGGATAATCCACCGCCCGCTTTGGGTAGTATCCGTATATCACGTTGGTTAGTTTGCCCGTGCCTTTTCCGTGGCACCGCAGGCAGTTCTCATATTGATTGACGGCGGGCGTTAGCGGAGTGATTCCATCACTGGCACTGATACCCGCGATGTTCTTCTGAGAGATGCGGATCAGCGGCGCAGGAGGAAATACTCCAACCGCTTCGGACCCATGAGCATTGTGACAGTCCACGCAAGTCGCATGCCGGTTGTTGTTGAGCAACGTGTTCTCGGCGGCATCGTGCGGATCGTGCGAGCTGGGAAATGGATGTCCGATCTTGGGCGCGGCGTACTCGGGAAACACGTTGGCGTAAGTAAACATCGGAGAGACGTTCGAACCGTTGTGGCAGGCAATACAATCCTGTTCATCCTGACCGCGCAGCAGCCGCGTCGCCCCGCTGGCGTTGTGCGGCGTATGGCAGGAAATGCACGCATCGGTGGCCACCGTGGTGTAACTGCCGAGAAGGGCAGACGGCGAAATTTTGCTGGCGGACTGGGCATGCGCGCTGGTGGGCCAATCGGCCAGCGGGTTCACCTGGCCGCCTATTTGCCGGCTGGGATCGTGGCAGGCCAGGCACAACTGTCCACTGGAGCTGTCCTTCACAAGAAAATTCCGCGACACCAGGTCTTTGGCTTGTATGTGCGGATTGTGGCACGACGTGCACTCAACGTTTCCTTTGATCAGCTTCACCGCCCCGGTTGGGTCGCCGGTCTTGCCGTTTGCCGTCAGCGAGGCTGTCAGGTAGATATTGTCCTTCAATGGCAGCGCCAGGCTGAACGGGTGCGACGACTGCATGTTGCTGCCGAACTTGTCCGACGCGTACATCTCTCCGCTCTTCGTCACCTTGCCATACGCCACGGTTTCCCCAACCGCCACGGAACCGTCATGGCAGCTCAGGCAGTGATTGCTGTCGGAGCCGAGCACTGGCTGTGTAGCAGTGTTCTTTCCTGTGTTGCTGCTGTATAGCGTGTAACTTTGGGTGGTGAGCTTCTGGTTCCAGAGGCCGGCGTTTAGTCCAGAGTGCGGCGCGTGACAGTAGGCGCAGGAGTCGGGACGGGCACCGGTGACGGGCGATTGACTACCCGGCCCGAAATTATGCACGCCCATCGCGTCGCCTGAGATTTGAGCAGGCAGGGTGGTCCCGGTGAGCAGAATCGTCAGCCCGGCCAGCAATATTCTGAGCCTCACTACATTCCCTCCCTGGCCGGCTTCTTCAAGCCATTGTAATGAAAGACCTGGACGCGGCGGTTGAACGAGTCCACCACAAAAACCCGGTCGTCATGGTCGATAAACAACCCCGCCGGCAGTTGGAACTCTCCCGCATGCGTACCCTTGGAGCCGAAGTAGTAGAGCAGCTGACCCTGGCGGTTGAAAACCTGCACCACCCCCCACAAAGCATCCACCACGTAAAGATCGCCTTCCGAGTCAACACTGACCGCCTTCGGCCGGAACATGGCCCCGGTGCTGTCGCCGATCTTTCCAACGGCGTACTGGAACGTTCCGGAGCGGTCAAACACCTGCACACGGAAGTTCATGGCATCTACCACCATCAGATTCGGCCCGTCCAGCCGGAGTTCGGTGGGCAAATTGAACTCGCCCTCACCGTTGCCCGTCTTGCCGATGGTCTGCAGCACCCTGCCTTGCATGTCAAGTATGAACACCTGGTTGCGCAGCGTGTCGGTTACGTAGATCCGCTGTGCCGCCGAGTCCACGGCAATTCCAGTGGGCCGTTTGAAATAACCCTCGCCGCCCTTTAAGCGGCCGATGGTTTGCAGGTACTTTCCGCTGGCCTCGAAGACAAAAATCTCGCCCGAGTCCGAATCGGTTACGTATACATTGTCCTGGGCATCCACCGCAACGCATTGCGGCGTCAGCATCGAGTCCCTGCCCTTTCCCTGGCGTTGAATGAATTTGTACTTATGCTGCGTGAAATCGAAGACGTGCACGCCCTCCGCGCCCGGATCAGTCACAATGATCCGTCCGCGCGAATCGGTTGCAATGCTGTAAGGACGCACCATGGAGCGGTAATCGGGCGCCCCGGCAATTACGTCCACCACCTTGTTCCAGAAACCACGGTTCGGCTTGACTTCAGACTCCGAGTTGAAACTGTGTTCCCACGAGAGCGTGCGCCCGCCGTCCAGCGACATCTCCCATAACTCCGGAGCCGCCGAGGGCTTGGACTTTGCGGATGCCAAGGTCGGGGTCAGCAGCAGCGCCACGCTGGCCAGAACCATCGCTGCGTTCAGGCACCGCCGCCGCTCTCGTCTTAAAAGAAGTTGAACCAACGTGATACACCCATGTAGAACGAGGATATAGTCTCTGGTGGCGTGCCGGACCCGCTGAAGCCCTGATCCAACCGCGCGTATCCGCTGGTAAAGTTCAACTTGCGGAACTGATATTGGAGGAGGGCATTGTATTGATCGTTGTTGTTCGCCGACGCCAGCGACCCAATGGTGGTATTGCTGGTCGACTTGGCATAAGCGGCTGCGATGGTGAACCTTTTCGCAGGAGTGCTGGAAAGGCCAAAAGAATAGCTATTCCCGCCGAACAGGCTCACCAGGTTCGAGGGCAGAACGGGTGAGGGCACCGGCACCGGCACCAGTCCTGTCCCGGTCGCCAGCGCCTGCCCGTCTGATTTTGAGTAGCTGCCGGTGGCTGTGAACCAGGGGCTATAGCCGAGACTGGCGTTGTAACTCTGGCTGCTATTCGCGGTTCCGGCTTCCTGGGTCAACCCGGTCCGCGCGGCGCCTGCGCCGACGCCAACGTTCAGTCTCCCCCAGCGCCGCCTTGCGTTGCCTGAGTAGTTATAGTACGAGTTCATGTACGTGACCAGTAAGGTCTGTACGTTCTGCGCATAGCTGAACGAACCGTTTACGTGCCACCCCAGAACTTCGCTGGAGTAATTCTCGGTAGTCGAAAACCCTAAAGTATCCTCGCCGGTCTTGTCTGCGGAATTTTCGGTTACGGTCAGGGCGGCGTTGAAAGTGCCGTCAAGAAGCGTGTGTGCATATACGACGCTTCCACCGTATGAGTTCACTCCGTAAGTTTCTCCCAGGAAGTTCTGGGTGCGGCGCTCGACAAAGGCCGAGGTTTGCAGATTCGGTGCGGGTGTGTAACTGGCAACACCCATCAGGTCAAGGGAATTTGACGTCTGGTTCGAATTGAACCCAGGAACCACACCGCCGCTCGCAACAACCGACTGAATCAGTTGCCCGCTCAGATTGTCGGAGTAATTCGCGCTCGCCGAGAGTGACACGCTGTTGATTGGGTGCACCGCCGCGAGGCTGTTAATCGTGTCAATGCTCCCGCTGGAGCTGAAACCCAGGTAGTCGCTGTTCCAGTTGGTTCGGTTTATGCCGGCGGAGACCGAGCCCTGCAACGGCAGCAGGTGCGAAACATTGAACCCGTAGGCGCTGTTGTCCGAATGCATTTCTGTTACCTGTTGACCGGCCACCACCTGCGGAATGAGCGAGTGACCGCCTCCCTTGGCATAGTAGGCGCCCATGTTGAAGCCTTCCCATTTATAGGCCGAGTGTAGGTTGAGCGAATGAAACGCGTTCTTCCCTTGATCGTTCGTCCCGTACACCGAATACGTGCTGCTGCCCATCTGGTAGCCCGCCGAGAAACTCGGTGCGTCCGGCAGGCTTTCGCTCCAGTTGACGCCAAATGTATCGCTGTTGCCATGGGTAACGTAGTCGGCTAAGCCCGGAACAGAGTAGTTCCCTTCGCTGTTGTAAGCCTTGGAATAGCTGACCGAGCCGGGAAACCTGGTGCCACCGAAGATGTTGGCGGAAACGTTGGCCCCGCTGGCATTGGAAATGGACTGGAAGTTGGAATTCGCCCGCGATTGATTTAAGTAAAATGACGCATCGAAGGATAGAAAATTGGGGTTGTAGAATGACCCGGAAAAATCGGCGGCGCCTCCAAGTATCCAGTTGTGGGTTGAACTCGTCATGTTCCCGTAGGTTGCGGAATATCCTGGCGAGATCGTGCCGCTCAGGTCCGTGCTGAATTCGCCGAACTTGACCTGCGCGGCAACAGGCCAGGCCAGCAGTAGAAGCCCTGCCTGCACCAGCCACGCGACTCGCAAAGATCCAGCCACTTTGTACCACCCTTAACTTCTCAGCGATGAAGCGTGCTGCTGAGCATCTCGTTCTCGTATCAGGTATCGCTTCTGCCATACCGCCAGCCGTTTAAAACCAGCTGCCCCTTGCAGGCCCGGCCCTTGGTTCCAGGTCCCTTCCGCAGCCTCTTACAGTTCTTCGATCTTCGCGTTCTGCCGCAGCTTCTTGTCCAGCGCGGCCCGAAGCTGGTTGGTCTTGTTCTGTTGCAGTTCCTTTTGCAGCTGCGCTTTCACATCTTCAAATTTCGCCTTGCCCGCCGGCGTGTGCTCCTGCAGACGCACGATGGTGTAGGCCTGTTCGATTTGAATCACATCGCTCACGTCGCCCCCATGCATGGCGAGCAGCGCCTTCACAACCTGGGGCGCGAGTTCACCGGCAGCGACGGGCTTGTGCTGGCCCATCATCACGCGGTAATCGTCATCGGAGATCTTCTCCGCCAACAGGCCGAAGTCTTCCACGGTCTTCGTCGCTTTCGCCTGGTGCAGCGCTTGATCCGCACGCTTGCGCCCCTCCTTCAACTGGTCCGCAGTGGCGTTGGCCGGGGGGAGAATGGAAATCGTCTGGAAAGTGAAAGTCTCCGGATGCTCGAAACGGACTGGATTCTTATCGTAGAAGGCCCTGACCTCGGCCGGGGAAACCGTACCTTTATCTTCAACTTCGGTCTTCAGTAAAGCTTCAATCAGCAGCGAGCGCCGCACCTTATCCAGCAGCAACTGCTGCGAGCCATGAAAATCGCTCTGCAAAAATGTTTTGAATTCGTCCGGCGTGGCAAACTGTTTGCGGAAGTCCGCCTCGGCATGCTGCATCTTCGTGGCGGGCACCGTCATTTTTCGGCGCAGCGCTTCCTGATAAACCAGTTCTTCAAAGATGATCATCTTCAGCGCGCCGTCGCGGATCTGCGGCGCCAGCTCTTTCGGAATGCCGTTGTGCTGGCGAGCGTAGGGAAAGATCGCGTATTCCTCGCGCACCAGATCGGCGTCGGTCAGTACCGAACCGTTCACGCGAGCTACCGCCTTGCCCACCGCCGTCAGCGGCAACGTGGCCGGGCTAGCTGCGGGCTTCTGCGTAAACACCGTGGGCGCGTGGGACGCTACCTGGGCGCAGGCCGCCGCCAGGGACAGCAGAAGCAAGCCGCCCATTGAGAGTCTGTACTTCATGGTTGCCATCCTGGTTCCAAAAAAAGGGGAGGGAAATTGCAGCCTCCCTCCCCATTCATGCAAACGATTTAGAATATGGTTCCTGCGGTGCTGCCGGCCATTTCGTTCGACTCGCCACCATGGCACTGGCGGCAGAATTGCGCCGTCTGGTTGCTCCCGGCTGTGCCGCTGGCCGGGTTGTAGGGGGCGCGAATAAAGAACATGGTCGCGTAGGTGCCAGTCGGCAGACCTGTTCCCGTGCCGGCGACCAGGTCGACCCCGTTGTTCACCTTGACCACGTTCATCAGGTGCTGGTTGTGGCAGGTGGTGCACATGACCGTGGGTTTGCCGCCATAGGCTTTCGGGCTGACAAAGAAGCCGTAGTTCGTCAGAAACTGGCTGGATTTTGGCCCGGTCATCTGGATTTTGCCGGTGGCGCTGATGGTGCAATCCCAGTCGTATTGGCCACCGCAGCCGATTGCCGCGGTAAGTCCAACCGGGTGGTCGTTGAGATAGTTTCCAACGGTCGTTCCATCGTTGCCGAGCAGGGTCGGGATGGCGTTTTGGATCCCGTAGGTGATGGGCAGGCTCTCATAGACCTTGTTCTTCATCATGGCGCCCGTCGCGTAATTGCCGTCATGGCAGCTAAGGCACATGAGCAGGCCGGACATGTCCGGCGTCGTACCCGCCGTGCCCGGCAGCACGTCTACGTAGCCGGTTGAGCCGTCAGTGCTGCCACTTGTGATGGACTTGCCGGCCAAACTGGTGACATCCTCGCCCCAAAGAGCGATATTGCCTGAAGTGGGGTCGGCGGTTCTGGCGTTGCCGTTGCCGTATGCGCCGCTGTGCGGTGCGTGACAGGCCGCGCAACCGCGGCCGTAGTTGAGATGAGCACCGAGGACGTCCGTCGACGGCGTCGATATCTGGGCCGCCGCGAATCCCGCGGCTGTCAGAAACATCAGGGCGATTAGAAAGTTCCGTTTCATTGAGTAAAGCCTCCTAGCATGTACTCCTGCTGCTCGCCTGAACCGTGACGTCGACCATAGCGGCTTTGTTTCAGTTCAGTCTTTATGTAGAACGAGTGCACGACTCATACCGTTGCCGTGGGGCTGGGCGATTTTTCGCTGTAGCTCGTAACGTATTGCTGGGACGTTGTTTAGATATCTGGTGATGTAAGGAATTGAGACCCTGGCTGGAATTCACCGCGCCATGATGGGCGTTCTGGCACAGTCACGTTGGTGAAATGCCCCACGTTAACGTGACGTCTGTCACGTTTTCGATTGGGAGAACGTCACGTGCTGTGATCCATCTCTTCATGCCCAGCGTCGCAATGCGTTTTCTATGTGATCAACATCACATTCTCGCGTGACGTATGGTGCTCTCCTGTTTCTTGGTTACCGTCAAAGTGAGTTAGTAACCTGGCCCACAGAACACCTTCCGTTCGGCGAATATTGACCTTATATGGTGGTTGGTTCTCTGATGTTGGCGATCGAAAAAACCTGATTCACGAGCAATCCTGACCAAGGGAGAATCCTGCATGGCAAACGAACCAACCACCGCTTCAACTGCGAGTCCTTCCTTGCAGTCGACGCAGGTCTACGCGATAGCAGTCTTCTGCCTTATGTTGGGCTTGGCGATCGGATTCCTGTCCCGGGGATTGCAATCGCCCGTATCCCCGGCGCAGCCAGTTGCCAACGCTAGCCGGCCCTCCGTCCCCCGGAGCGCGACGGGCGGCCAACATACGCCGAGCCATATGCCGAGCTTGGACGAGATGAGGCAGATGGCAGACAAGCAGGCCGCGCCACTGCTTGAAAAGCTGAAGAACGATCCGAGGAATAGCGTTCTGCTGATGCAAGTCGGAGCCATTTACCACACCACTCACCAATTCAAGGAAGCAGCGGCTTACTACGGCAAGGCAGTGGAGGTCGACCCCAGAAATGTTGCCCTGCACACGAAGTTGGCCTCCAGTCTGTACCGCGCCGGCGATGTCGATGGAGCGATTGCGCAGCTGAATCGAGCGCTGAGCTATGAACCCAATGACGCCAATTCGCTGTTCGATCTTGGCATGATCAGGTTGCAGGCAAAAGGCGATGGCAAGGGCGCCCTGGCCGCCTGGCAAAAATTGTTGAAGACCAATCCGCAACTGAGCGCGGACCGCAAAGCCACGGTGCAAAAACTCATGGCCGACGTGTTGACAACGCTAGGGGATCAACGAGGGATTAAAGGAGCACGGCAGCAATGACGGACACAAATCAAACTCCTGATAAGAAATGGACAATCAGGCAGGCTATTCTCTTGTCGGTTGTCTGCCTTATAGTCGGAATCGCAGGCGGCTGGTCCATCCGCGGGGCGCAACGCCCGGCGACAACCGGATCCGCGAACACCGCAAATGTCTCCGCGCCGGCGGGGAACGAGATCAGCCCGGCGTCCCAGGTGCCCAGTCCCGCGCGATTGAAGGAAATGGCCGACGCCCAGGCAGCGCCGCAGCTCGATAAACTCAAGTCCGATCCCAACAATCCGGTTTTGCTGACCACCATCGGCAACTCGTATTACGACGCGCAGCAGTATCCCGTCGCCGTCGACTACTATCAGCGCGCCCTCAAGGCCAGACCTTCCGACGCAGCCGTACGCACCGATATGGCGACCGCCTACTGGTACATGGGTAACGCCGATTTGGCGATTACGGAATTCAACCAGGCGCTCATGTACGCACCCAACAATCCAAACACCCTTTTCAATCGAGGCCTGGTCAAGTGGAAGGGCAAGGAGGACGGCGCGGGAGCACTCGCCGATTGGCAAAAGCTGCTGGCCGTCAACCCGAACTACGAAGGGAAAGACAAAGTCGAACAAATGATGACCGAGGTGAAGAACCAGGCAGCGGTCAAGCCCGGAATGGCGGCGAATTAGAGCCGGAGATTGCGAAGACACGGTCGGTGTCGATTTTGCAGCGAATAGCGGCGCGCCCGCCTCGTCCAGCCCATTGCCAATCCGCGCTCCTGATCGGCCAAGATCCGTGTCGGCGGCCGACCAAATCGCATATACTTTTGCAAATCGCTTCCGGAGACCGACCATGCCCGCAGCCACAACGTCCCCTGCCGACCAGCCGATCTACGAGTTCGTGAACGGACCCGTTCCGGCGACAATCGTGGAAGTCATCGTGCGCATGCAGGCCATCGACGCCCTGCTGCCGGCAGATGATGGACTGAAGTGGTTCAACCGGCTCTATCTCATGGTGACGCAGCAAGTCGATTTGCATCCACCCGATGGCGAATGGCGGAGCCCGGCTTGGCTCACCCGCCTCGATGTCGTATTCGCTGGACTCTATTTTGGCGCTGTGGCTGGTTTTCTCGCCGGGCGCTCGGTGCCCTCGGCATGGAACGTACTCTTTGAGGCGCGATACCGCACCGGCGTTGATCGCATCCAGTTTGCGCTCGCAGGCATGAATGCCCACATCAACCACGACCTCGCGCTGGCTCTGCTGGCCACCAATGCCGAGTTGAATCTCGTTCCTTCACTCGATGGGCCTGAATTCGCAGACTACCAATCGGTCAACGGCCTGCTCAACACCGTCATGCCCTCGGCACTCACGATGCTTGCCACGGATGCGCTGGGCGAGTGCGCGCAGGACACCGGCAAAATCGGTCGCCTCTTGGCCTTTTGGAATATCTGCAGCGCCCGCGAACTCGCGTGGGACTTCGCCGGCCACTTGCGCATTCTCGCCGGTCCTGCTCGCGATGTCGCACTCAGCGCACAAGGCGCACTCACAGGCGCCCTCAGCCGAGCGATCCTGGCCGCCGCTTGAGCCGCGAGCAGCTCGTTTACCTTTACGACGCCGGACTATCTGATCCTGGCGGCGTTTGACCTCACAACCCCGTCGGACTACAACAACGCCCACGTCTACGCGAGCTTTGTCTGCCGGTAGCTCGAGGGAGAGTGGAGCGAGGCATCCGCTCCACTCTCCCGTGGCGTTTGGCATTGCTGCGTTCCCAGTCGCGAAACGATCGGATCCTGAATCGGTGCCGTGTTGTCAACAGGAATCGCCCATCACGACGCCGATCGCCAGTCCCGCCCGTAATCGGGAGATTCCAGTCGCGATACCGACATTTCGTTACTAATCTAGCCCAGCTTCCGCAGCATTGA
>PLXP01000044.1 GCA_003151435.1 Acidobacteriaceae bacterium | reverse complement strand
AAGAGAATGTCGCGGAAACCCGCGCCCTCCATCGCACCCTCCGTCATCAACGCGGCGCCATCAACGACATCCGCCGCTATCGTGTACCCGTGACAAAAGGGTCCTCAAAACACGCCAGCTAAACCCAATAAGCTCAACGGCCGGATCTGCCGATCCGGCCGTGCCAAAAGGTGTGGGTTGTGAATCATAGGGATGCATGAAGCGTTGAATCTCCAACGGCGAAAACCGTTCCCGACTGGATCTATCTATCGACCAAAGCAAGCTTGGCGGTTGATCTTTCCCAAAGGTGCCGGTTATCACTGCAAATTCACACGAGTTGCGTTATGTGTTGTATGGGGCGGTGTTCCTCAAGCTGAATGAGGGCTCGTTTCGAGGTTAAGCGCTTTACTTTGAATGGTGTAGCCTAGCCAGTCAAAGCCATGCCCTTCCGCAAGCCCCTCGGTTTAGGGCTTAGGTGCGGGGAAGTCCCATATGAACCAAATCCACATTGCCAGCCGGCGGGATTTTCTGAAAAGGGCTCTTACGAGCGCAGCACTCCTGCGCACGACCGGCGGAGCGTGGCTTCTCACAGCAGCAGAACGGGGAGCAGCGCAGGCGAAGTCCAAGGTTGTAATCGCCCAAGATGCCCTGTTGCGCGGCACGGGTTTTACGGTGGATTCGCGCCGGATGCTCAGCCTGGTGGATCGTGCCATGCAGGCTCTTTTCGACCGTGATAATCCGATCGAGGCCTGGAGAAGACTGGTTCGTCCGGGTGAATCGGTGGGACTGAAGGTGAACACTCTTGGAGGACGAGGAATCTCCAGCAACCTTCAACTGGTCGAAGCCATTTGTGAAAGGTTGCAGGAGGCCGGAATCAAGGCCAATGACATCGTGGTGTGGGATCGTGACAGCGGCGAAATGGAACACGCGGGATTCCGTGTTTCGATCGGCGGAAACCGGGTTCAATACTTCGGGACGGATCGAGTCGATTACGAACAGGATCTTGTTATGCATGGAAGCGTTGGCAGCCGTTTGTCGAAGATTCTGACCCAACGCACGAATGTCCTGATCAATGTCCCGGTTCTGAAAGACCACGATGGAGCTGGCGTGACGATTGCTCTGAAGAACATGTATGGCGTCATTCATAACCCGAATAAGTACCACCCTAACGGCTGCGATCCGTACATCGCAGACTTGAACATGCTGCCGGAGATCCGGACAAGGATGCGATTGATCATCTGCGATGCAACCACGGCCATGTACGAAGGCGGTCCGGCATACAAACCGGAACACAGCTGGAAAGAAAATGCCCTGATCGTATCGCAGGATCCCGTTGCGCTGGACTACACCGGCTGGCAGATCATCGAGCGCAAGCGAGCCCAAATGGAATTGAAGACGCTGGAGGCCGAGAACAGAGCGCCCCACTACATCGCGACCGCAGCCGATGCGCAGCATCGGCTGGGCATGAACGACCCCACAAGGATCTCGACTGTCGAGGTATAGCAAGACGGCGGGTTGGGAGGTTCAACATGTTCCGTGACCTACAAGTGCTGGAAGGCAAAAGTCTGGATATAAGCAGTGCGCGAAGCCTGCCCGGGTGTTCGCTTGATCGGCGTTCGTTCCTGAAGTGCGCCGTAGCTTCGGGAGCGGCTCTAGGACTGGGCGAGTTGGCCCATCCGGCCGCCGGAATTCCCTCGGAGGTTGGGCAGCAGAAGCAGGATGATGCGCGATTCACTGTCGAAGCAAAGTTCTACCAGAAGCTACAGAACCTGAAAATCAAGTGCAAGCTGTGTCCGCGCGAATGCACCGTGGGAGATCGTGAACGCGGCTACTGCGGCGTGCGGGAGAATCGCGGAGGGACCTACTACACGCTGGTGCATTCGCGGGTGTGCGCGGCGCATGTGGATCCCGTCGAGAAGAAGCCGCTGTTTCACTACCTACCCGGCACGTTGGCGTTCTCGTTGGCCACGGCCGGCTGCAACGTAAACTGCAAATTCTGCCAGAACTGGGATATATCGCAGACGCGTCCGGAGCAGATCCCCGCCGAATACGCTCCCCCGCAACGGGTTGCCAACCTAGCGAAGCAGCACGGCTGTCCGACAATTGCCTACACCTACAGCGAGCCGGTGATCTTCAGCGAGTACCTGATGGATGTGGCGGATGCCGGACATGAAGCTGGCATCCGCAGTATTGTAGTGTCGAACGGCTACATACAAGAGGAGGCGCTGAAGACCGCGTACGGAAAGATGGACGCGGTGAAGATCGACTTGAAGGCTTTCTCCGAATCGTATTACAGGGATGTAGTCACGGGACAATTGAAACCTGTGCTGGATTCGCTGGTGACTTTGCGAAAAATGGGCAAGTGGACAGAGATTGTTTACCTAGTGGTTCCCACTCTCAATGACAGCGATTCGGAATTCCGTGGTTTAGCGCAATGGGTCAAGACGAACCTGGGCACAGATGTGCCGCTGCATTTCACGCAATTCCATCCGGAATACCTGTTGAAGAACCTGCCAATCACGCCAGTTCCGACGCTGGAACGTGCAAAAGCAATTGCCGACGCCGAAGGGTTGCACTTCGTCTACATCGGCAATGTGCCGGGACACCCGGCACAGAATACCTACTGCCCGAAGTGCAGTCGCTTGTTAGTGGAACGCGTGGGATTCACGGCGAGCCAGATGCTGATCAAAAAGGATAGTTGCCCCTTCTGCCGGCACCCGATCCCCGGCATTTGGCACACATGAGGGAGCAAAGAGGTTTTCCCAATGAGTATCAAAAGGATTTTGAGTATGAATTGGCTAACGGCTCAACTCATCGTGCTACTGGTGACCGTACCTTTGCAGCATGTTGTCGCTGAGAATCCGCCAATGGTGAGACAAGCCGGAGTTGCCGGCAGTTTCTATCCGGCCGACCCCAAGACACTTTCGGCGATGATCGATGACATGCTGGCCCATGCAACTCCGCCGCCGATTCAGGACCCAATTCTCGCCGTCGTCGCGCCGCACGCCGGCTATCAGTACTCCGGTCCCGTTGCCGCCTATACCTACGCGGCGCTAAAAGGACGGAGGTATTCGCGCGTTGTAGTGATTGCACCCTCGCATTACGAGGCCTTCGACTTCACCTCTGTGTATGAGGGCGATGCTTACGTTACGCCGCTGGGAACAGTACAGGTGGACAAAGCCTTTGCAGCACAGTTAGCAAAGATGAGCTCGACTATGCGACTTTCCAGCCAGGGACACGATCCCACAAAGGCAGGCGCCGAGCACGCAATCGAAGTGCAATTGCCGTGGCTGCAGCGAGTTTTGGGCGAATTCACGCTCGTGCCCATAGTGATGGGAGATCAGAGCTATGAAAATAGCCGTGCTTTGGGCGTGGCGCTGGCGAAGCTGATTCATGGCGGCGACACTCTGATTGTGGCCAGTTCCGATCTGTCGCACTATCACCCCTACGACGAAGCCGTGAAGATCGACCACAAGACGTTGAATGCCCTGCAGAGGTGGGACTACTTCAGCATGTCCCGCAACTTCGAGGAGCGTATATGGGAGGCCTGCGGTGGCGCGCCGATCGTATCCGCAATGATTGCCGCCGAGCGCATGGGAGCGAATCAGGCCCTGGTGCTCAAGTATGCAAACTCAGGCGACACCGCAGGCGATCACTCGCGTGTAGTCGGTTACAGCGCGGATGTCTTTGTGAAAACCTCAAGGGGAGATGCTGTAGATCCACCATTCTCACTGAACGACCGGGAGAAGAACGAACTCCTCACAATAGCACGCAAGTCGGTGGAGCATGCGGTTGGAGAGAAAGAGGCGTTTGAACCACCCGCGAGCGCAGACAATGTGCTGAATCAGGAGCGCGGCGCGTTTGTGACCTTGCGAGAGTCGGGTGCGCTCCGCGGGTGCGTCGGCTATACCTCGGCGGTGAAGCCTCTCTACATGACTGTGCGGGATACGGCCGCGCTGGCCGCGCTGCGCGATCCCAGATTCCAGCCTGTATCTCCTTTAGAGTTACCGCGACTCGAATACGAAATATCCGTCCTCTCTTCCCTCCGGCGTGTCACGGACATTCAGCAGATCAAGGTCGGTAAGGACGGTTTGTTGATGAAGAATGGCGCAAACGAGGGCCTCTTGCTCCCGCAAGTGCCGGTAGAACAAAAGTGGGATCGGGAGAAGTTTCTAGAAGAAACCTGCGTCAAAGCAGGTGTGCGCCCCAATTGCTGGAAGGATGAGAATACAGATATCTTCATGTTTACTTCGGTGGTATTCGGCGAGCAGAAGCCGTGAGCATCTATGTTCGAAGCGCCTTCGGTTGCAAGCTTACCCGTGCGGCAAGCGCTGCAGGCGCAAGGTTGATTGCCGCACATAGCCAGGCTGTCTTCCAGAACCCGAACACGGGAATCAAATAACCGCTCAACACGAGTGCACCTGCGCAGCCGCCCAGCAGATCGATGGCATAAAGCGTACCAAGTCTTGGCCGACCCTCGCGGTCATGAAGGTAGATCTCCGCCACGACTGGAAATTGATAGCCCCCCACCATTCCCGACAGAGCGGCCAAAGCGGGGAAAACCAACTGCGCAGCCAGCCATGTTGCGGCTATTCCCGAGGCCCTCGCCAGCACACTGACCGATAAGATGAGCGCGGGACCGGACAGGGCGAGTAGAAACTGCGTCGTTGCCATGCTGCTGCAGGGTGCATGATCGCTCGAGCGAATGCGCCGGATACCCAGCCAACTTCCGAAGGCAATGCCTGCCATGAACAGGCCGATGAGAATTGCAAGCTGGTGGTACACGTAGCCGTAAACAGACTGGAACGCAAGCAGAAGGAAGATCTGCAGAGCCATCAAAGTGAAGCCTGTGGCCAACGTGCAATACACCGCGGCAGAACGGGCGCGTTTCTCGCGAGCGGTCGCAAACGCTGCAAGCGCCCCCGTAAGCGCAAGGACAAACAGGACCGCGCCGAAAAGGAAGCTGAAAGGGACGTGCGCCGCGGCGCGGAACCAGCCCAAATAGCCTGACTTGAATTGTGAACTCCACAGTACAATGTCGAAGTAATAGGCGATCGGCGCGAGATCGCGATTCACCGGTGTCGATGCCAGCGGCCGCAGTTGCTCCTGAACCTGCGCCATGCGATCAGCCGTCATGCGGTATGGGATGAAATATTCCCGGACATATTTCGTGTTCAGGCGCCGCTCCCGTAATCGAGCAATCAGGATGCGGGAATCTTCCGTCAAAACATCAGGCTGCATAGCGCCAAAAAAGTGGATCGTTTCGCCAGGAATAACGGCAACGTAAGGGAATACTGCGTTGAGGGTATGCTGAATACAGCGCAGGAACTCAGCCAGCTCGGGGCTAATGGTCTCCTCCGAAGAGTGCAGTTCAAGGGCCAATAGTCCGCCAGGTGCGAGGTGATCGCGAGCGGAACGAAAGAACTCCAACGTGTAGAAGCGATTCAACTGCGCGGTCTGCGGGTCGGGTACATCAACAATGACTACATCGAATCTGGCCTCAGCCGTCTTCAGATATCGTCGCCCATCCGCAAAGTGAAAATGCACCCTGGGATTCGAGTTCAAGGCAGCTGCGTGCGCGGGAAAGAACTGCCGCGCCATGTCGATGAGCGCAGGGTCCAATTCAACGTAGTCGATCTGCTCGACGGTGGGGTGCTTCAGAGCTTGGGCAATACTGCCGTTCACGCCGCCGCCGATCAACAGAACTCTGGTCGGCGCCAGATGCTCCAGCAGCGCATAGTGAACCGCCTCTTCGGCGGCGTTCTCATCCGGCGCATTGGCAAGAATCATGCCGTTGTCATAGATGCTGCGAAGATCCCCGGTCTCAGTTACCGCTAGGTTGCCGTAAATCGTGTCGCGCGATCCCGCAAGATGAAAGCCCCGCCACAGGCGCACCTGTGCGGAACGGTTTAGCAGCGGCGCAGCAATTAGAAGCAGAGGAATCGCGATGAGTGCCGACGATCCAGTCAATACAACAACCCGCTTGCGGGTCATCCGCAATGTCAAAACGGCCGCCATGCATAGGTTGAGCAGAGCCACGATGGTCGCGATCTGGAAGGACTCAAGAAAGCGCAGCAACACAACGCTGGCTACAAGCCCCCCTATGGCCGAGCCGGCGGCCTCTAGCAGGTATGCAAAACCGGCAGCCATGCTCACTGAGACCCTGCACTCCGTTTGGTACAGTCGAGCCGCGACCACGAAAAGTGCCCCTGAGACTGCACAAAAAAGGCTCAGGCATGCCAGCGATGCGAGCAGCATCGGCAGCGGCCCAATTAGCTCGCCGGGCACGGTCTGAATAAAGGATTTGGAGGTACGCAAAATCCATATCGTCGGCAGCAAGCTGCCGGCCAGCAGGCATTCGAGCACGGCGACCGACCGCCGTACGTTGGTTCCGCCCAGAGTAAAACCGGTGCCAAGGCGGCTACCGGCCGCGGTCCAGAAGAGCCAAGTGGCCAACGTCATTCCCAGCGACATCTCGTTGCCGTTGAAAACAACGATCAGCTCCCGCATGAGCACGATCTGTCCGATGACTGCGCTGAACCCTGTCAGCGTCAAGGCCGCTTTCAGGGCGCAAGTAGGCTTTTGCTCACGGTGCATGATGACGGGCCTCGTAGCTGCTTCCACCAGAACGGAATTAAAGTCCAGATGTTGTTGAAAAGCAAACGCATCAAAAGCACTGTGTCGTTGTAGAGCCGAATTGGCAAATGGATTTGTGCTGCATCCCTATGATTCACAACCCACACCTTTTGGCACGGCCGGATCG
>PLXP01000041.1 GCA_003151435.1 Acidobacteriaceae bacterium | reverse complement strand
GGCTCTGTGCATTATTCAGGTGGTAACACGCCCTATCTTCTACGCCACGTGATGATCTCTTTGCAAGTTAACCTCGACCGGATGGGTCCATTTGGCCGTCTCCCACTCCTCACTTACAACGCTCCCGTTCTGGAGCATCGAGCACCAGAGTGATGAAGCGGTACAACCCCGAAGCCGCCGAAGGGTACATATCTTATATTTCACTTTTTGAGGTTGCTAGCGTTGTTTCTAGACCGCATTCGGTCCATGAGCGACACGCGAGGGAGGATTTTGTTGCAAACTGGGCTCAATCCACAGCGATTGTCCCGGCGATCACAATCCTCATCGGGTTTCACTGTTGATGTGCCACATATGTGTGCCACGGGGGTAGCACAAATCCTATGGAATCTCTTTCTTTGTTTCTAAATGCACCTGAACCAATTTACCCGCATCAGCGGCGCCGTTCATCTCTTCTGACGATGATTTGGCGGCGGCGGAGGATTGGAATCACCGTATTTGTGGTGATGATGGTGGTTACAGTTCTGTGCGTTTTGTTGATGCCCCGGCCTTATGAAGCATCGATGCAGTTCATGGTCAATAACGATCGCGTGACAGCGCCGGTAGGCTCGGACAACAGCACGCAAGCAATTGTTTATATGAACGACATCAATGAAGGCCAAGTCAACACTGAAGTATCGCTTCTCACAAGTAACGACTTACTGCTCGACCTAGTGAGGAAAGCTGGGATCGTGAGCGGCAAGGACGGCCCGGCTGAATACAACGAGCAAATCGTTCTCAGAAAGCTGAAGACTCATCTCGTGGTCGCCCCGGTGCGGAAGTCCGCCGTGATTGACGTTCGCTACCGCTCCAATGACCGCGAAAGCGCAATTCACGTACTGACTGTTCTCTCCGAGCTTTATCTCGACGCTCATGCCCGCCTTCATGGGACTCCCGGAGCTGTTGCCGTTTTCCAGAAGCTTTGGGAGGACGCATCCGCGGAACGGGCGAAGGCCGAATCGGCGCTGAACGAATTCAAACGCCAGCACAACATCGTGTCCCTGCCGGACGAAAGGACCATTGCCTTGCAAAGGGAGGCGGATCTCGAAAAGCAGTATGCCGATGCCTCCGTCGCTGCGGGAAAGAGCGGTCGGCAAACGCAAGCGCTCGAGCAAATCTTAGAACGTACCCCTTCAAACATTGTGGGTGAGCGCAAGAGCATTCCTCACCAAGGCGAAGTGGAACATCTGGGATCGGTTCTCTCCGGATTGCAGTTAAAACGCATCGAGGCAACGTCACGCTATTCCCCGACTGACCGGATCATCACCGATCTCGATCAACAGATCGCGGAGACCAAGATCGCAATCGAGGCCGCAACCTCGCAAAAAGCAGAGGAAGTGTCGATGATCTCCAATCCTGTTCTCCGCGAGGGACAGACCGACATGGTTCGCGCGCGTGGCGATTATGCCGGATACCAGGAAGAAGCTAATGAATTGCGCCGGAAGCTGGCGATGAACCGGAAACAGCTTGTGGCCCTGGATGAAGAGGCAGCGGCCTACAGCGTGTTAATCGAGAATGTTACCCGCTTTACTGAACTGGACCACCTTTACAGACAAAAGGCGGATACGGCCCATACCGACGAATCGCTGAACAATAATCATGTCTCAAACGTTTCCCTGGTGGAAACACCCTTCGCGCCACCCGATCGTACCCCTCTCGTTGGAACGATTCTGACTATTGGAACCATCTGGTCCCTCGTCTCGTCGATAATCGCCATCTTGATCGTAGACCGCATGCGCGCACGCGTGACTTCGCCGTTTGATATCGAAAGCGCTCTCGGTGCCCCTGTCATTGCAATTCTGGGCGCTAACACCAGTAGTCAACACCCTTATGGCTACGTGCCGGCGGTCTACGCTCAAATCGTTGGCCAGTCGCCAAAGAATACCTGGAGGCTTGCGTGAACAGCACTACAGAAGACCTGCAACAAGTTGGCAAAGTCTCTGGCGGCCCTTGCACCCAAAAACAACAGACTGTGCTGCCTTCCTCGATGCCGCTTGCGATTTATGAATCGTTTTCTACGCTCATACAACGCTTGTACGTTTCTGCAAATGGCTCCCCTGTGCGAACCGTCGTGGTGACAGCAGTGCATCCGGAAAGCGGAGTGTCCTATGTTTCGAGTTGCTTATCTACGCTGTTAGCCGAAAAGTTTGGCACCACATTGCTGGTTGACGGCCACGCGGTTGCCAACCTGGCGCGCAGGAGAGTGGTGCCAATGCGGTCTGACTGTTCTTCCGTTAGACGAAGCCGGCTTTCCGTATTGGGCAAAGCGAAGGCAGCAGAAATTGTGGATCATACTGGAAAGAAGGAGGAAAGCTTCCAGTTCGTTATCGAGTCGCTTTTGCATGAATTCGAGTACGTAATAGTGGACGCGCCGGCTCTTTCCGTATCAAGGGTAGCTCAGGCCCTTTCCCCCCACGTCGACGGCGTCCTGCTGGTAGTCGTTCCTAACCAGACGGATATCGGCGACATCTGTTCTGCGCGCCAAAAACTTGTGTCTACCGGCGGTCATCTGCTGGGAGCCATTTATAACACGACCCTTGATCATTCCGGCGCCACCACAGGACCTACACCATGCAACGATTGATCGTATTTGCATCCGTATTCCTTCTGGCAGTCTATTCGACGGCTGCAGCGCAGACTCTGGCAGACCGGCAGATCCCATATCGGCTGGGTTACGACGATGTTGTAACCCTGACATTCCGCTACACGCCGGAGTTCTCTCAGGACGTAACAATCGGACCGGACGGACGGGCCCAGGTCGCTGGGCTGGGTACTGTGTCTGGGCTCGGATTGACCCTCGACGACTTCAAAGAGAGCCTACTTGCGCTCTCAGCCACCCGCCTTGTCTCTCCGGACCTGACACTCACGCTGAAGACTTATGTGAAACCTCACGTCATGGTGGAAGGAGAAGTAAATACTCCGGGGCGTGTCGAGTTCCGAAATGAAATATCGGTTCTCGATGCCATCGCCCTCGCCGGAGGATTTCGTGAGTCGGGCGCTAAGAATAACATCCTTCTGCTGCGCAACGAGCCGGGCGGCACCAGGGAAACACGTTTGGTCAACGTCGGTTCGCTGATCAAGCACCACAAGCTTGAGGAAGTTCCGAAGCTGCGTCCAGGCGACATTCTGTATGTCTCGGCAACAAAATGGAGTTCACTTGAGCGTGTTGCACACTTGGGGGCATTCGGTGCAGTTTACAGCCCCATCAAGTAACAACTCGGCTCTCGCGGAGGCCGCAATTCGCCCGTCA
>PLXP01000141.1 GCA_003151435.1 Acidobacteriaceae bacterium | reverse complement strand
CGGTCGTCATGGAGGGGAACAGGTTGGTAGATGTGTATAACGCGTTCCAAGGTTAGCGAACGAGCGTTGTGACTCAGATTTGCAATGCAATCAATCGTATTTATCTGTAACGTTCGCCGATTCTGAGTCACTATTGAGGGGCTGTCAGTTCATTGGATGGTGTTGTCTTGGGTAGCTTCCAGGAGGTTCTTGGCCTATGACAGTTAGCCTGATTGGTTGGGGCAGGTTCTTTGATAAGTTCGGAAACAAGGTCACGGTGCCGGCGCCGAGTACCGACCCCGGCAAACCATGGCTGTGGGACCTGCTTGCCGCCGAAGCCCAAAACCTTGCAAGCGTCGGTTTCGACCGGATTCAGCTGCCTCCCGCAAGCAAGGCCCAGGGCGGCGATGGCGCCGGCTGCGATGGTTATGGCATCTACGACCCGCGCGACCTGGGAACCAAGAATCAGCAGGGAAGCATTCCTACGCGCTATGGCACGGCGGACTCGCTGCGGCGGCTGGTGGCGGTTGCGCATCGTTGCGGCCTGGCCGTGGACCTGGACCTTGTGCTTCACCAACTCATCGGCGGGATGAACGGCACTTATCGCTATCTGGGTGCGGACGGCAAATCCCTGAGTGGCCGGGGCGCAATGCATCCCGGATGCTTTCGCTGGTCCCCCGGAGCAGGCACGCAGCCCGAAGACGACGTACCTGTCCCCCGGGACGATTCCTCCTTTGGCGATGAGAAGGTCTACCAGCACTCGAATCCGCCGCGTTACACGATTGTCGATGCGTTGGACTACGGAGACTGGGTGTTCCGTACTACTGGTGCGGACGGCGCGAGGATCGATGACGTAAAGGGCCTCTGGGCGCCCTTTGTCTCGGAGTTTATCAATCATGGTTCCATGGCAAGCAAGCTCTTTTATGGCGAATACTTCGACGGCAATCCTGCCAGCCTGAACTGGTGGGCGACCAGTTGGCCTATCAATGGCCGCTGCGGTGTTGAAGACTTTACCATGCACTTCGCCATTGAGGGCGCATGCAATTATTTGAACGCACCGGCACTGGATGGGGCGGGCTACTCGCAATGGAACAGCGGACTTTCTTTTGGATTTGTCGACAACCCTGACACCGATACCAGCTTTGGCGAGCAAGTGATCGGCTCCAAAATGCTCGGCTATGCGTTCTTGCTGACGGTCAACTGCAGAGTGGCTCTCATTTACGGCAAGGACTACTTTTCAGGAGATGTGTGGCCGGGAGCTTATGGACTCAAACCGCTTATCGACAATCTCATTTACATCAACCGCACCTTCGCTTATGGCGGGCAGACCACACGTTGGGTTGATGGTTCAGTGATTGTGATCGAACGCGATGGAAATGGCGGCCCCGTCGGTCAAAGCCCGGGGCTGCTGACCGCGTTAAATTTTGACACGTATAACATCCGCAAGATCACTTGCGCCACCAGCTTTGGTGCCAATGTGCAGCTGCACGATTACACCGGTCGCCACTCCGATATTTGGACCGATTGGCAAGGCAACGCAACGTTCTGGATTCCCGCGAACGCTTACGGTGGTGGTGAGAGTTACTTGTGCTTCTCTCGCGCCTGGAGCGACAAGACCGTTGTTCAGCAGCCGAGACGGACAACCCAGGAATTCTTCGGCTCGCCCGACCTCGATATTCCGCCTGCAAGCCCGGGGGCGTTCCACTCCATCGCCCGTATTTATGTGGAGAGAGAGACAACTGTCGTGTTTGCCACCCATAACAAGATCGAAGCTGCACTGCTCGACGGAACAACGCCGGTAACGGGCAACAAGCCTGCGAAGACAGGTTGGTATGGCATTGGAGTGAGTTCGCGTTCGGCCACGCCGGTTTCATTCGAATTGAGCGTGACCTACGACGCCGGCCAAATGTAAACACCCCACGAATAAGAAGAGGCCAACACCATGGAAATCCCTGTTAAAAACGATCCCCCGTTGACCCGCCGAGGTTTCTTGACGCTGGGCGCTGGTGTGGCTGCATCGGTATTGTTGCCGTCCCGGAACGCATTCGCGCTGCCGCCCTCCGGCATTGCTTTGCCGGTTCTCACGCGCGGTAACGACAACGACCGCTCTTACTTCTACAACGACACGGTCCTCACTCCATCCAACGTCGGCACTCAAGGCATGCGAAGATATTTCTCGCTCTACATGGAGGGCGATGCGCGTGGCGCTGAGGCGCAGGCGCTCATTCTGCCCAGCGTGCGCTGCGATGACGGCAACGTGCGCGACGTCCTATTGACCGCGTCGATGAACAATACAGTCTGGGCCTATGACTTCAATACGTCTGACATTTTGTGGGTCAAGAAACTGGGTGTGCCCATCAACGGCAGTGGCGCCATCGACTTCCATCTGATCAACGACCATTGGGGCCTGTTGAGCACCGGCGTGATCGATCCCGACACCCAGACCTGGTACGGCGTCGCGTGGCAATCGCCCGACGGCACTGCCGCAAGCGGCGCTCATTTTATTCATTCACTCAATATCGCCAACGGCAGCCGCGTCCATCCCCCGGTCCCGCTGGCGGATGTGACTTACCAGCCGCCCAGCGGGGGCAAGCCGCAGCGCTGGGGTGATGTTATGCGCAAGCAGCGATCCTCACTAACTCTGACGAAGGTCAAAGGGGCCAAGACTATCTTCTTCGCTGCGGGAACCGTGCTGGAGACGGCGTCAGGATCGGCCGGTTGGATTGTTGCCTACGATATAGCGACCAACAAGATCGCGGCCGGGCTGGCGATGAGCGCCGGTTATGGCGCGGGCGTGTGGATGGCCGGGTCGGGACTATCCGTCGATGACAACGGAGACCTGCTCTTTGAAACAGGAAATGGCAGCTTCGATCCCAATCACGGAGATTACGGTGAGTCCGTCTGTCGTGTGCGCTATACACCGGCCAGTGGCACGACGCCCGCCTCACTCAATGTCGTCGATTGGTGGTGCCCCTACACCGATGCCGGCCGCGAGGGCGAAGACCCGACCCTCTCGACACCGGTGAGTGTGATGGCTGATAAGTTGTCAGGCGTGAATGCGCCCACCTCGGCCGGCCACATGCCCACCAACATGGCATCGGAGCGCGACGTGAACGGTAAGGTCGTCGCCGGTCATCTATTCAGTACCAAACCCTCTCAGAAGGGCGCCGCGTTTGGCGATGAAGACCTCGGCTCGGCCGGTCCGGCGATGGTACGCAGATATCGAGTCATCCTGGTCTACGGCAAAGATGGCATTGCTTACCCGGTCAAGATGGATGCAATGGGAAAGACGATGCCTGCTGACTTCGCAAACGCAGCATCAAACTACGCCAAGCTGGCGCAGCCTCCGATCTGGTACAGCTACTATCCCGGAAACAACGTCAATGCCGCGCCGCAGAATCCCAGCGATCTGGACTTTCTTTTCGATAACAAGACGCAGCATTTGCACTCTACCTCTCCACAGTATTTCTCACAGGTGCATGGGCAGATGCTTGCCTGTTGGGGCGAGAACGGACAGTGCCGCGTATGGACGATGCAGCCGAATGGGCAAATGGCATTCCTCGCGGATTCCGATGAAGTGGCTTCAGTGAATTGCACACAGGCTCCCGGTGGAATGCCGGGCGGATTCATGTGCATCTCAGCCAACGGAAACAAGCAGGGAACCGCACTCCTGTGGGCCATCGTCCCGTACGGTGACGGCAATGCGACAGTGACCAACGGCCGGCTGCTGGTCTACGATCTCGAGAATTTTGTGAGACGGGCAGATGGCAGTTCCAAGCTCAATGTCCTTTGGGACAGCCAGGCCCGGAATTATACGTTCGCCTTCCCCAAATTCAACGTGGGAGTGGTAAGCGGCGGCAAGTTTGTGCTGCCACGCTACGACGGAGGTATGGACGTGCTGGGCCTCGCGTGACCTCGCGGTAACTGGATCACGGAACTAACGGCGATGGCGCCGGGCGAATCTGCACCGCCAGGATTCCCGGCTTGCGACCATTCTATTTGTTGGTTCTCAATTGAGATTCTTCATGAGCTACGATCTACAACTCAACCGGGATCAGACTAGAAATCGCCGATAAAAAGAAACAAAACGGCA
This sequence comes from Acidobacteriaceae bacterium, assembly GCA_003151435.1. Classification (GTDB taxonomy): domain Bacteria; phylum Acidobacteriota; class Terriglobia; order Terriglobales; family Acidobacteriaceae; genus Telmatobacter. The sequence continues at coordinate 26,807 of PLXP01000141.1, read as the reverse complement.
CTTTTTCCGCAGTCTGTTGAGTCGTTTTGCACCGATGTTGAGGCATTTCAATTCATTTAAGTTGTTGATTATAAAGCACTTGACATTTTTGCCTTCGATGGCAATTATTGCTGTAACTTGTTGATTGTGTTTAAGTTAGACGAACATTTAGCCAAATTTTCGGAGGGGGAACAGGGGGGTACCCGATCCTGGTACACGATCGAGCCCCTCAAGGCTGGGAACCTGGCGTTCCCTCTACCTTTACGATTGTGCTCTCGCGGAGGGCTATCTTCCGCAATGGACTTCAAAAGCGTCTTTCCGCAGCCTGCTGAGCCCTGAACTTGCCGATAAAGGAGATGTACCTTCAAGCAAACCTTGGGGAGTTCTATCCAATGATCGACTTTCTGGTGGGTCTCGCGTTTCTGCTCATCTTCTTTGGTCCGGTCTTCGCGGCCTCTATTCAGGGGACAGAATCCGACCGCGACAAATTCTGAGGGTCGCCACGAACCGGACAACGTTCGTGGCGTGAATACTTAGTACAACCATGGGTAGCAAGGAACCTCGATTCACGATATTGGCTCGGCCGCCTGCGCCAAGTCCGCTGCCCAACGTGGCGGCATCACGTTGGATCCGGCAGTTATGGCTTGCGAACGATGAGGTCGTTCTTCCATAACGCCAGCACGATATCCATCTGGCCATTGTGCGTCTTCTCGGGATCATTCTCAACCGCCCGCCACAATGCACTTGTCGACCAGCTTTGCTTTCCTTCAGTCAGCAATGCCGCGGCACGGACGGCATAACCCTTGTTGTCAAACGATGCAGAGTAGTGACCGGCGGGAATGCCCTTCACCAATCCCTCTTCGCAGAGACCGAGAAATGCTGCACGCGGACTGCCCTTCTTCCGCGCACCCGGGCTCGTGGGATATAACCTCTCCATCGCGCTTTCCCATCGAGCCAGTGGATCCATCTCGGCAGAAGACCTTAGCCGGGCGGCAATCAGTGCTGCTTCGCCATATCGATTCGCCATCATGGACCCTCGCATTGCCTGTCCTGATTTTACTAGAACTGGAATTACGCAGTGTGGTTCTTCGTTTGTGGCGCCTACGCCAGCCGGAGCCGGCTCGACCTCGGTGCTCAGATGTGAAATGGTTCCTGGTTCCGTGCCGGGCGCGGCCGAGAAGTGAACCGGGACGGCCTGAAAACGCGAAAAGCGATAGAACTACGGTTTTCTGTCCGTAGCTCCATCGCCTTTTTGAACCAAACTTGGTGCGCATATTGGCAGATTCCCTTTAAGAATCAGCCGTTTTTCAATCAGTGGTGGCGGAGGGCAGGATCGAACTGCCGACCTACGGGTTATGAATCCGTCGCTCTAACCATCTGAGCTACTCCGCCGGGCGGGGCCGGCTGTCGAGCCGTACCAAGTGCCGTACCAAGTCTTGATGATACGGGGCCGTGGATTCGAGGTCAAACCCTCCAGCCCGGAAGAGCCTCGGAATAAATCCCCTGAACGCCGAAAGTATTTTCGATACGCATGCAACCGGTTTGCCGGGAGGGCGCATCGCATTGGTCATCGGCTCTCCCCGGTTTCCACTGTCCCCCACAGTCCCGGTCCAGCGACTGCACCTCTCTGGACCGGAATGGGACAAGGCAGCCCTCCCCCTTTTACACTCAACTGAATGACATCTCCCCTCAGAATTGCCGGGGTCATCCCGGCGCGCCTCGGCTCGACACGGCTGAGCCGCAAAGTGTTGCGCGTGATTGCCGGCCGGTCGATGGTGGAGTGGGTATGGCGCGCCGCGTCGGCCAGCGGGCGCATGGACCCCGTGCTGGTGGCAACGGATTCAGAGGACGTGGCGGTCGTCTGCCGGGAGCGTGGGATTCCTGTGCAAATGACCTCGGCAGACTGCGCCAGCGGATCGGACCGTGTGCGCGAGGTGGCCAGCCGGGTTGACGCCGATATCTACGTCAACATTCAAGGAGACGAGCCGACGCTCACGCCGGAGTTCTTTGCGCCGCTGCTGGAGCTTTTCTTGCGTCCGGAGGTCGAGGTGGCCACGCTCGCGGTGTCCTGTCCCGCCGCCGAGACCACGAACCCCAATGCGGTCAAGGTGGTGACGGCCCTCGATGGCCGGGCGCTCTATTTTTCGCGTTCGACCATTCCGTTTGATCGCGATCAGGCGGGGTTTGTGGGTTACCGGAAGCATCTGGGAATCTATGCCTATCGCAAGGCTGCGCTGGAGCGGTTTGGGGCGCTGCCGCCGGGAGCGCTGGAAGGCGTGGAGCGGCTGGAGCAACTGCGGCTGCTTGAAAACGGGATTGATATCTATGTGGCTGCGGCGCCTGCGGACACCATCGGAGTCGACACCGAGGAAGATCTGGCAAGGGCTGAGGCGGTGTTGCGGGGGAGAGAATCTCTCGTGAGCCAAAGGACAGCTGAGGATCGTGGCTTCCCACCCTTGCGACAGAAATAAGTCGCAAGGATGGGGCACGGGGGCTTGTTTCACAGGACTTGCAGCGAAATATAGAAATGTTGAATTACAGCGCAAGAACCGAGTGGCGTGCGGCGGGCGCATCGGCGACCATTGCTTCGTGAACAGTAAAGTCCAATTCGCGCCGGTTGACAGCAAGCTTCCTTTCCAGGCATTGACGTCTCAATCGGACCTCGATCCCGAGCCAGCCTGGCACCAGGTTCTCTGCCGCGATCCCGATGCGACGTTTGTTTACGCGGTCACAACGACGGGAGTGTTCTGCCGGCCCAGTTGCACCAGCCGCCGGCCTCTCAAAAAAAATGTGCGGTTCTTTCACTCGGCAGTAGAAGCGCTGGCTGCGGGGTTTCGTCCCTGCAAACGCTGCGCGCCCACAACACCTGCTGGGAACGGCCCTGCGAAGGCTTATGCGGTTGTCGACCGGATTCGCCGGTACATTGAGGCCCATGTCGACCGGCCAGTGCGGCTGGCTGAGCTGGGCCGTGTGGCACGGCTGAGCCCGTTCACCGTGCAGCGGCTCTTCAAACAGGCACTGGGTGCGAGCCCGCTGCAATATCAAAGGGCGCTGCGGGCGGGGAGCCTGCGCGCGGCCTTGAAGCAGGGAGACGACGTGACAGACGCAATCTACAATGCAGGATTCGGGTCTGCGAGCCGCGCCTACGAGGGCGCACAACTGGGCATGACGCCGGCTCGGTTCGCCGCGGGCGGCCTCGGCGAACAGATCGGCTACACCACGGCTCAGTCGCGTTTTGGATGGCTGGTGGTGGGAGCCACGGCGCGCGGGCTGTGCTGGCTGGCGTTGGCGGCCACCGAGACCGAGGCGGCGGCCAGCCTTCGAACGGAGTTTCCGGCGGCGACGCTGGTGCGCGATGAGTCTCTCGCAAACCTCGTAGACGTAGCGCTGCGAACGGTGGTGGGCAATCGTGCGGGTCCAGAGTTGGCCGCACCGCAGGTGCCGCTGGACCTGCGCGGCACAGCGTTTCAGCTACGCGTGTGGCAGGCGTTGCGTGCCATTCCCCGCGGAGAGACGCGCAGCTATAGCCAGCTTGCCCGCGACCTGGGAGACCCCAAGGCGACGCGCGCTGTGGCTCGGGCCTGCGCTACCAACCGCGTGGCGCTGGTGGTGCCTTGCCATCGCGTGGTGGGCGTCAGCGGGTCGCTGACCGGCTACCGCTGGGGCGTGGATCGCAAACGTCAACTGCTGGATGTGGAGAGGGGCTGAGTCTGGTTGAGATTCGAGGTACCCCACCCTTTCCGCAGAAAGAAGCGGAAAGGATGGGGCACGGGGCTTTCCTGTGTAGTGAACTTCCTTCTCACTCCCATGTCTCGCCTGCCGCGGCGAACGAAACATGGGGCACCCAAGTGCTTTGATCGGGTTATCAGCTTCTTTCAATCAGGCCAGGTATCTTTTCAGGAAATCCAACGATCGTTCGCGGGCTTGGTGAGCAGCTCCGGGGTTGAAGCTGGACCTTGGTTCGCAGTTGAACCCGTGTCCTGCGTCGTACCAGAAGATCTTCACTTCAGGATGGGCAGCGCTGACCTTTTCCACCTCGTCGGCAGGGATGTGCGTGTCCTGCTTGCCGAAGTGGAGCATGACGGGCGCGGACGGATTCTCGGCGGCATAGTTCCCGATGCGGCCCCCGTAGTAGCCCACCGCAGCGCCGGGATGCAGGCGTGTTGCGGCTAACCAGGCCAGCGTTCCGCCGAAGCAGTAGCCGATGACGCCCGCCTTCTTCCCGGTGGCCGACTCGGCAAACTCCAGGGCGGCGGCAATGTCGGCAACGGCGTTGTCAATGTTGAGCCTGGGGATGAAGCTCATCGCCCTCTGCATGTCGGCCCCTTCGTAGCCAAGCTCCACGCCACGCTCGATGCGGTCGAAGAGGGCAGGCGCCACGGCCAGGAAGCCGTCTTTGGCGTAGCCGTCGGCCACCGAACGGATGTGGGCGTTGACGCCGAAGACTTCCTGCACCACGACCAGTCCCGCAAGTGGCTCGCCCGCGGGCCTCGCCACGTAGGCGGCCAGTTCATGGCCGTCGGCTGCTTTCAGCGTTGTGAATTCGCTCATTGGATTCAACCTCCCTTCGCAGTATCCACGCCCGTGCCGCCAAACCTCAAGGTGGTCCGATTCTGTTGGTCATTCTGTCGATCCGGCGCTCCGGAATTGGAGTAGAATCGCAACCGCCTGGAATATGTTCGCAGAAAGGAGATTCTGCGATGAATAGCCTATCACTTATGTTCGCGGTGGTTCTCATCCTGGCTGTCGCTGCCGTTTCCGGCGTTGTGATCCTCATGATGTTCGGCGGAGCCGGGCACATATCCAAACCACCCTGGCGCAAACGACACTCCACACATGCTTGGCTTGCCGGGCATCGCGGATAAACGTGCCTCGTCGATCGGTCAGGATCTGCCTAGACCGTGGCAGGTGCTGGTTGGATGTGGATCTGCTTGTCGCCCATGGCCAGCAGGGTCTGGAACTGGGGAGTCTCTGGTTCTTTGTGCACCACCGAGGATTCGACGTTGTTGAAGCCGGCCTTTTCGAGCAGGCCTTCCAACTCGGCTTCGCTAAAGCCCAGCCACTCGTCGGCATACAGCTCTCGCGCTTCTTCAAAGCGATGCTTGGCCAGGTCAAGGATGACGATACGGCCACCGGGCCGGAGGATTCTCGCAGCCTCTTGAACGGCGCGGCCGGGATGCAGCGCGTGATGCAGAGATTGCGAGAAGAAAACCAGGTCGACCTGGGCATCTTCAATGGGAAGCTCCTCCATGTCGCCCAGGCGGAACTCCACATTCTCAATGTTGTGTCGGCCGGCTTGTTCGCGGCCAAACTCAATCATCTTCTCTGACGCATCCACGGCAATGACCCTGGTGGCGCGTTGAGCCAGCAACAGAGAAAAAGTGCCGTCCCCCGCGCCCAGATCCGCGATCACCATGGGCGGCATCAGCCGGAGCAGCGCTTCAGCCATGCTCTTCCACGATTTGCCGGGCACGTAGTCCTTGCCCAGGCGGCCCGCGACGCTGTCAAAAAAGCTGCGCATCTTGTCCTGGCGCTTCTTCACCACGCGGCGCATGGCGGCTTGATCGGCGGCTGCTTCGGGGGTTTCCTGGCGCGCCTGGGCCAACAGACCGTCCAAAACGCCACCCGCGACGAAGGTGCTGCAAAGACGGTAGAGATTGCTTTTGCCCGTGCGCCGGTCCTCAACCAACCCGGCCTGTTTCAGCTGCGACAGGTGGGTCGAGATGGTGCTCTGTCCCATGACCAGGATTTCCTGCAATTCCGCCACTGACAGCTCCTCGCCCTGCAAAAGCAATAGGATACGGAGCCGGTTGGGATCGGCGGCGGCGCGGAGGATTTTCACAATTGACGGCATGGCTCGGTTCTGTTACATATCAAGATATCACGATAGCTCGATATAAGGAGAATCTGAATGGCAACTTCAACACTGGAAATCACGGCTGCGGGATACAAAGTCGCCGACATGACCCTGGCCGATTGGGGACGCAAGGAAATCGCAATCGCCGAGCACGAGATGCCCGGCTTGATGTCGATTCGCAACAAGTATGCGGCCGAGAAGCCGCTGGCCGGTGTGCGTGTGACCGGGTCGCTGCACATGACCATTCAGACCGCAGTGCTGATTGAGACGCTGGCCAGCCTGGGCGCTGAAGTGCGCTGGGCCAGTTGCAATATCTTCTCCACGCAGGACCATGCTGCGGCGGCGATTGCTGCCACCGGCGTGCCGGTGTTCGCCTGGAAGGGCGAGTCGCTGGAAGAGTACTGGTGGTGCACGTTCCAGGCTCTGAATCATAAGGGCGGCAAGGGTCCCGAGCTGGTGGTCGACGACGGCGGCGACGTGACCCTGCTCATCCACAAAGGCTATGAGCTGGAAAACGGCGACAAGTGGGTCGACAGCCCGTCGGGCAATCACGAAGAGCAGGTAATCAAAGACCTGCTGAAAAAGGTCTACGCCGAAGATCCGCAGCACTGGCACAAAGTTGTGAAAGACTGGCGCGGCGTTTCAGAAGAGACCACGACGGGCGTGCACAGGCTCTACAAAATGATGGAGCAGGGCAAGCTGCTGGTGCCCGCCATCAACGTCAATGACTCGGTCACCAAGTCCAAGTTCGACAACCTCTACGGNNTCTACGGCTGCCGCGAATCGCTGGCAGACGGCATCAAGCGCGCGACCGATGTGATGGTGGCGGGCAAGGTGGCGGTCATCTGCGGTTACGGCGACGTGGGCAAGGGCTGCGCGCACTCGCTGCGCGGCATGGGCGCACGCTGCATTATCACTGAAGTCGATCCGATCAATGCCCTGCAGGCGGCGATGGAAGGCTATGAAGTCGCGACCGTGGAAGACACGCTGGGACGCGGCGACATCTACGTCACCTGCACCGGCAACGTGGACATCATCACTCTGGCCCACATGAAGAAGATGAAGGATCAGGCCATCGTGTGCAACATCGGCCACTTCGACAACGAAATCGAGATGGACCTGCTGAACCAGGAGCCGGGCGTCGCCAAGCTCAACATCAAGCCGCAGGTGGACTTCTACACCTTCCCCGACGGGCATGGCATTTTTGTGCTGGCTGAAGGCCGCCTCGTCAATCTTGGCTGCGCCACCGGTCATCCGAGCTTTGTGATGAGCAACAGCTTCGCCAACCAGACGCTGGCCCAGCTCGATCTTTGGAAGAACAAGGACAGCTACAAGGTGGGCGTCTACACGCTGCCCAAGAAGCTGGATGAAGAGGTGGCCCGGCTGCATCTTGAGAAGATCGGCGTCAAGCTGACCACGCTCACGCCGCGGCAAGCCGACTACATCGGCGTGCCGGTCGAGGGGCCCTACAAGCCCGAGATGTACCGGTACTAAAAGATAGTTTTCAGTTGTCAGTTTCGAGTTGTGAGTTTTCAGCTTTCCGTTATCACCAAACCACCGTGCCCCATCCTCTTCACGGTCTCATCGTGAAGAGGGTGGGAGACCACAACCGCCAAGAGACTTCCGTTGAGTGTCCCCGCATGACCATTCACCCTGCTTTCTCGTTCGAACTCTTTCCGCCGCGCACTCCGGAGGGCGTCGAGAAGCTGCCGGCTGTGATCGGCCAGCTTGCCGGGGTGCGTCCCGATTACTTCTCCATCACCCATGGCGCCGGCGGCTCTGACCGGGACGGCACTTACGAAACACTCATCACGGTGGTCAGGCACTCCGGCGTTGAGGCGGTGCCGCACCTCACCTGCGTCGGTTCGACGCGCGCCAAGGTTGCCGCACTGCTCGACCGCTACCGTGAAGCTGGAGTGAAGCGGATCGTGGCCCTGCGCGGCGACTTGCCGGCTGATACCACGGCTTCCTCTGCGCCGGGAGAGTTCCACTACGCCAACGATCTGGTCAGCTTCATCCGCGAAACCCACGGAAACGCATTCCAGATCGAGGTGGCAGCCTACCCTGAGATGCACCCGCAGGCAACCAGCCCGGGCGCCGACTTCGATAACTTCCGCCGCAAGGTGGAGGCCGGCGCAGACGCCGCCCTCACCCAGCTCTTCTACAATGTCGACGCCTACTTCGACTTTATGGAGCGATGCAGCAAGGCAGGCATCCGCATCCCGGTGTTTCCGGGCATCATGCCCATCACCAGCTTCGCCAGGACAGTGCGCTTCTGCGACGGATGCGGCGCCGACCTGCCGCGCTGGGTGCGCCTGCGCCTCGAACAGTTGCAGGACGACAGGGAGGCGCTGCTCGACTTCGGACTGAGCGTCGTCACGCGCCTGTGCGAAACGCTGCTGCGGAATGGAGCGCCGGGGTTGCACTTTTACACCATCAACCAGGCCGAGCCAACGTTGCGCCTGTGGGAGAAGCTGGCGTTGTCAGTGCCCGCGTAAGTTCGCCTATTCCCTTCTCCGAATCGAGTTTTCCGCAGCCTGTTTGGCCCCTGAGGTATGCCTTTTGGGCCGCTCCACTTGGAGCGGCCCAACTTGCGTCTTGGGTTAGAACTTGACGCCCAGAGTGCCCAGGAACAGCTTCACCTGGGGCCACGTGGCCTTCAGATCGGTGACCGTCTGGACGTCGAGGGCGATGTTGAGCGGATTCGCAGCAGCGCCGGCAAGTTCCGACAGTGGCTTCTCGACCGCGCCAATCAACGTGGCCAGCGCAGCCACCACGGCCGGAGCCGCGTGCAGGGCCTTGTCGGCGCCGGTCAGCCACTTCAGGGCGTCCTCGGCTCCAATTTCGATGCCTTTTTCGATATTTACAAGAATGTTCGCCATGACGATGATCCTCTTCCTGCCAGCGCCGGCCCGTTTGCGTGCCGGCCTCTGGACTTGAGTTAGGGTCAGCCTCCCCACCCGGGCGCGCCGTGGTTGCGGCGGGCCCGCGGCGGAGCCGCTGCCATGCAGACTTGCGGCGTTCCCGTCGCGTGTCTGGCTATCTCTCAAGGCTATGCAAGTGGAGGCATATCTTCGGTAAACGAGAGTTGACGAGCAAGTAGTTTAGATTCATCGATATGCTGGCATCGGAAGGGCGTTCGCGATTGACAGGGCAGCCGCACGGCTCGCGATCAGCGGCCGGAAGCGTTGCGCTTCACAAATCGCCGCCCCTGCACTTGATACTCGCCGCTGGCCACCCTGGCGATCCCCTCAGCGTAAGCCACGTGCTCCTCGGCCAGGATGCGCTCGGCCAGCGAGTGCGCGTCGTCGGTCTCCAGCACCGGAATCACACGCTGCAGCACGATCACCCCATGATCCAGATGCTCATCCACGAGGTGAACGGTGCAGCCGGCCACCTGGACACCGTAATCGAAGGCCTGCTGCTGCGCGTCGAGCCCGGGAAAGGCCGGCAGCAGCGATGGATGGATGTTCAGGATGCGATTGGGGAAAGCAGCGATGAACTCCGGCGTCAACAGCCGCATGTAGCCCGCCAGGCAAACCAGATCAACGCGGTGCGCCCGCAGACAGGCAAGCACGTCCGCGTCGTGCTCGGCGCGCTTGCGACCTTTGGAAACAAAGACCTCGTGCGGAAGGCCCAGTTCACGCGCGACCGCCAGACCGGGGGCCTCGGCCACATTGGAGATGACGACGGCAATCTCGACGCCGCCAAGGCGGCCTTCGCGGATGGCCCCGGCAATGGCCAGAAAGTTGGAGCCTCGGCCGGAGAGGAGTATTCCGAGACGTTGCGGCGGGGCGTTAAATGTGAGTTCCAAGATTCCCTCAGGGGCTAAAAGCCCCGCCCTTTAATCTGGGATGATGTACGGGCTGAAGCCCGTACCCTTCAACCCTTAAGGTGCGCTCTAGAAGAACGTGCTACGTGTATTGCACGCGGCGTTCACCCTTGGTCACCCGCCCGATTACATAAAACTTCTCTTCCGAACGGTCCATCAGGTTTTTAGCGCGCGTAAACTTGGCCACGGGAATGGCCGCAATCAGCCCCACACCCATGTTGAACGTGCGCATCATCTCTTCCTGCGACACCTGCCCCAGTTCGCGGAGATGCTCAAATATGGGCAGCACCGGCCACGAGCCCAGCTCGATCTGCGCCCCGGTGTTTTTGGGCAGAATGCGCGGCAGATTCTCCGTGATGCCGCCGCCGGTGATGTGGGCCATGCCCGTCGTCAGCCCTGCCGCCACCAGCTTTTGAATCACGTGCAGATAGCTGCGGTGGGTCTTCATCAGCGCGGTCCCGGCCTTCTCCTTGATGGCGGTAACATACTGCGTAGCTTTGTAACCGGCCACCTCAAACATCAGCTTGCGCGCCAGCGAATATCCATTGGTGTGCAGACCCGTCGAAGGCAGCCCGATGAGCACGTCTCCCGGCTTGATACCGGCGCCCGTCACCATCTTGTCGCGATCAACCGCGCCCACGATGAATCCAGCCAGGTCGTACTCGCCGTCCGTATAAAAGCCGGGCATCTGCGCCGTTTCGCCGCCGATGAGCGCGCAGCCGTTGGCTTTGCATGCCTCGGCCAGCCCGGTGATTACGGCCTCTGTCACCTCAGGGTCCAGCTTGCCGCTGGCCAGGTAATCGAGGAAGAACAGCGGCGTGGCGCCTTGCACGGCAATGTCGTTGACGCAGTGGTTTACCAGATCCTGGCCCACGGTGTGGTGCAGTCCCAGCTCGAACGCCACTTTGAGCTTGGTCCCCACGCCGTCCGCCGAACTCACCAGGATGGGGTTCTTCCAGCGCTGCAGATCGAGCCGGAACAGCGCGCCAAACCCCCCAATCCCACCCAGCACATTGCGGTTAAAGGTCTTCTGCGCCAGGTACTTGATGCGCTCCTTGGCGCGGTCGCCGCTGGAAATATCGACGCCGGCGTCAGCATAGGTCACGGATTTTGGCTTGGGTTTGTCAGGCACGGTGCGGCTTTCTGTGAGTGGAATTCCCTGGTCAGGGCGGGCCGAAACCATGATTTTAGCAGGATTGTAATTCCGCGGCTGTGTGGATGGATTCGCAGGCAGAGTGGGGTTTGGAACGGGGGGAGTCTAAAAAGCCTTGCCGCCCCGAAGGTGGCGGCAAGGCAAGTACCGGATCAACAAATGATTTGCAGAGCCGAACTATATTGTTGCGGAATCCGAGATACTGTTCAAAATTGACCATAAAGGCTTCTGCTGGACGCGGGGCCGCAGGAAAAACCACGCCGGACAACCGCCGCCCCGGCCTGGCCTACTTTTCATTCGTAAACGTCAGCGAAGCGGAGTTGATGCAATAGCGCAGCCCTGTTGGCCGGGGCCCGTCGGGAAACACATGCCCCAGGTGCCCTCCGCAACCCGAGCAGGTCACCTCAATGCGGCGCATCCCGTAGCTGCTGTCCTCGTGCTCCACAACCGCTTTCGACTCCGCAGGCAGCATGAAGCTGGGCCAGCCGCACCCGGAGTCGAACTTGGCGTCAGAGAGGAACAGCAACGTCCCGCACCCCGCGCAATGGTAGTTGCCAGTCTCATGATTCTCGGTCAGCGCGCCGGTAAACGGCCGTTCCGTGCCCTTCTGGCGCAGCACCTGGTACTGCTCCGGCGTCAGCGCCGCGCGCCATTCCGCATCGGTACGGTCGACTTTTTCGGGTACACTCGTGGTCTTTGGCGTCTCGCTCATGCGGCGACCTCCTGCATTGGGTTCACGCCCATTGGATGCGCCGGCACAAGAGAAAGAAACCAGCTTCTCAGCAGACGCGCTACCCGCCGTTTTCTCTTCGCAGACCTACGGAGACACCGCTCCGTTGAAGGTGGGGCAACTGCTCACCTGTCCACCTTCCAATCCCCGACGAAACCACTGCGACCTCTGTGCGCTCGAACCGTGCGTCCAGGTTTCGGGACTCACCGCGCGCCCGCTCATCCTCTGCAAGTGGTCGTCGCCCACCGCGGCGGCCGCCTTCAGCGCGCCTTCAATGTCCTTTGGGTGAACGATGTCCCGCTGTTCCGTGCTGTGACCCCAGACGCCCGCAAAGCAGTCGGCCTGCAACTCCAGATCGACTGAGAGACGATTCTGCTCGCCTTCTTCCTGCTGGGCCAGGCGCCGCATCCGCATCTCGATTCCCAGCAGCTTCTGCACGTGATGGCCCAGTTCATGCGCAATCACGTAGGCCTGCGCAAAATCTCCGGTGTCTCCGCCAAAGCGCTTCAGATCGTTCCAGAAGCTCAGGTCAATGTAGACCTTTTCGTCCTGAGGACAATAGAACGGGCCAGTCGATTCCCGTGCGGTGCCGCACGCCGAGTAGGTCGCGTTGCGGTAAAGCACGAGTTTGGCGTGTCGATAGGTGCGTCCGTGCGCGGCGAAGATCTGCGTCCAGGTTTTTTGCACATCATCGAGCACAAAGCTCACCAATTGCGCATCGCGGTCCCCGCCAGGGGAACGATGCCCGGCGGTGCCTGGCGAGCCTCGTCCCGCCGGTCCTCCCGTCATGGGCCGGTTCATCTGCACGTGGGCCTGGCCGCCGCCGGACAGCACGCTGCCCAGGTAGTTTCTGCCCGTGAAGAGGCTGATCACCAGCAGGATCACAAAGCCCACGATCCCCAATCCGCCACCGCCCATGCCGCCGAAACCACCGCCGCTGTCCCCGCGGCGATCTTCAACATCCTCACTCATCCCGCCCGGCGTCCAGTCCATGCCTTCAACCCTCTACGCGTGAGATGCAACCTGGCATCGGTAACTCAAAGGCACTCGACCAGGGAAACGAATCTCGCAACAACACGGTCTGCATAAGAGCAGCTTACTAAAAAGGAGGGCCGGTCACGCGCTTTGACGCGACCGGCCCTGGGTTTCGGAACAGGAACGTTAGTAGCTGAAAAGGTCAGACATCAACTTCACGTTCTTGTCGGCTGCGTGATTCAGGTAGGGAAGCCCGAAGCCGGCTTCCAAGGTCTTGAGCAGCGAGAAGTGGTTGTACTTCACACTGCTCGGCTTGCCGATTGGAGCGTAGTTGGTGTCGACGATGGTGACCACCTGGTTGGGCAGGCTGCTGTAGTCGTTCTCGTCCCACACCACGACAATCACATTCTTGCCCTCTTTCCATGCTTTGGAACTCTTGATCGCGGGAATGAGAATGCTCAAAGCTGCGTCACCCTGCGCAATAGCGTTCTGATCGACCGAGCACCCAGTGCCCATTTCGCTGCTGCCACGGGCGTGCTGGTCGTGGCATTGATTCGGGACAATGAACGAGAGGCTCGGAACATGGCCGCTGTTCAGGTCGGCATACAGGCGGTCAAAGCCCACCACCTGCTTGAGGCTCAGCTCAGGGTTTTCGCCTACCTGAACGTCGGCAAAGTACGCAAAAGGATCGTGCTTGACCGCGTAGAGTTGCGGCATCCCCGGTTCACTCTGAGTTATGTTGGAAACCAGCCCGTCGCTGGCGTTCACCCCATCGGCGCCGTACGGCGGCAGGTTCTCCTGGTACGACTTCCAGGTCAGTCCGGCTTCGACAAGCTGGTTGGCAATCGTAATTCCGCGAGTCTTCGCCGGGGCGATGGGATCGTTGTAGACGGGTTCAGCCGGGGTTCCTTCATTGGTGGTGTCCACCGCGGGTATCGCGGCGTCCATACCAGCCCCAGCGATGGGGCAAGTAGTGGTGGTGGCGCTTTCGTCTGCCGTCATGCCCAGTTCGATGTTCGAGATGCAGCTCGTATTGTGCCAGTTGGTCGCATCGTCATTGAGGATGCCGAAATTTGAGCCGCCAACAACTTCAAGGTAGTTGGTCAGGCTGGGGTGTCCCACGGCAAAGTAGTTCGTGGCGAGATTGGCAGTCTTTGCGTACCCGTTGATGAACGGTGCATTGGTGTTGCCGATGATCTGGCCGTAGTAGTGGTTCTCCATCATGATCACGAACGCGTGATCGATATTGGGAATCTTGCGGTCATGGTCCTCAGCCAGCAGGCAGCTGGCTGACAACGCGAAGATGCTGAGCACGAGCGCTGTTTTCTTGAATTTCATGTCGATTGACCTCTCCAGATCGAGAATTTGAGTTGCGTGAAATGACAGCTTGAGGAAGCAGGACGAGTCAGTAAGCTGTGGCGGACGGCCCCTGGGTTGCCAGCATGGAGAGCGAGAATCCACCGCACTTTTGGGGAATTCGGGGATTCCGCATCCAGAAGAAATATAGGTTCCGATGTGGGGTGCGTGGGTTACGGGGAAGTGAATTCTTACTCGCCCCATCGCCCATCGCATCGCCCATCTAAGGCGCGATTCGGCGGAGAGACCACACTTCAGGCCGGAAGTACTCATCGCTTCCCGGCGTGTGCTGACTCAGTTCTACACAACCCTGGTGGTGGCGGCCGTGCTCACTTCGCAGATTGCGGGAGCCTGGCTGGATTACGTACTGCGCAGGGGGTGGCCGCTTCTTGGCCCTGCCGTCACCAGCGAACCTCACCTCACAAATGCCGCAGAGGAAAGTCCGTCAGCAGCGTGACATGAATCGCCGACGCACAACAGCCGAGCGCCCAAAGCCCGCCTAGACTTCAGCCACTAACTCAATCTCCACCAGCACATCTTTGGGCAGGCGCGACACTTCGACCGTGGTGCGGGCGGGAGGCGTGACCCCGTTTGGCGCCAGGTAGGCTCCGTAGACGGCATTCATGTCGGCAAAGTCGTTGAAGTCCTTCAGGAAGACGGTGGCTTTGACAACGTTTGCCAAGCCGGAACCGGCGGCCTCAAGAATGGCTTTCAAATTCTCCATGACCTGCGTGGTCTGTTCGGAGATGCCGGGGCCGACCACGAGTTGGGTGACCGGATCAAGCGCGATCTGCCCCGCGGTAAAGACGAGGCTTCCCGCCCGCACGCCCTGCGAGTATGGACCGATGGCGGCGGGAGCCTGGCTGGTGGCGATGACTTGTTTGCTCATGCCTAAGATTGTAGCGGGCCACCAGCGGCGGAGTTTAGTGCCAAACCGCCAGTAGGCTCGCCACAATAATCAGGCCCACAAACCAATATCCCGCGTTGATGGCGAAGAGCTTGAGTGAGCGGTTCTCGTAGATGCCCTGCGACAAGGCCGGCGCGACAAAGAACCCCATCCACATCAGGATCCCCACAAAAACGCCCCTGCCAACCGTCGTGACCCCAGCCCATCCGAGGACATGCGCCAACACAAACGCGAGGATCAGGTCGCAGATGAAGGACGCAATCATCCCCGGAACCATGCTCTTCCTGTTCGCTGCATCCTTGCGGATGCCGAGTTCCGCCATCCAGTGCTTGGCGAACAGCGCGGGCGAATACCAGGCTGCGCCTAGTACCCACAGGATCAAAGCCGAAACCAGCAAGGCCAGGTAGTTGAAGTGAAGAAGGTGATGCATTGAGAATCCTCCCTAGGTACCGAAATCCGCCAACGTGCTGCGATTGAAGGCGAGGGGAAAGCGACTCTGACTTTGGCCGGGGAAACGGCCCTGTGTCAACAGAAATCGCCGCAGCAGCCGAGATGAACTCGCGCATGCTTATCCCTGTTCCCTGCTTCTCGTTACCTCCGCTTCAGGGCTTCCAACTCATCCAGCGTACGCGGCCAGTCGGAGCCGAGAAGCCGCGAAAGGCTGCGGTCGGCCAGCACCTTGCTGCCGGTCTGGCACTTGGCGCAGTAGTTGGTTTCGTTGTCGGCATAGCGGATGCGTTGCACCTTCTGTCCGCAGCGTGGGCAGGGCTGGCCATAGCGCCCATGCACGACCATCTCCGGCCGAAACGCCGTCACTTTCTCAGGAAATGCCTTCTCCGCTTCAACGCGCAGCCGATCCATCCACAGCGTGAGCGTGGAGCGGGTTGCGACGAACAAGCGTTCCCACTCCTCCGGCTTGAGCTTTTGCGTGAGTGTGATGGGTGAGAGTTGGGCCGCATGCAATATCTCGTCGGAATAAGCGTTGCCGACGCCGCTGATCAGGCGTGGGTCAGTCAGAGCGCGCTTGAGCGTGCGGTTCTCCTGCGTGAGCGCGTGGCGAAACCCCTCCAGGTCCGTCGAGAAAATCTCTACGCCGCCCGGATCGAGGTCGTGAAGAGCCTGCTCGCCGCGCACGACGTAAAGCGAGGCACGGCGTTTGCTGCCGGCTTCGGTCAGCACCAGTGAGCCGGTGGGAAAATCGAACGCCGCGAGGGCGTTGCGCCCGGCCAGTTTTGCCTGCGGGGCCTTCCAGTGCAGGCGGCCCGCGATCATCAGATGCAGCACCAACCACAGGTCGCCTTCCACGCCGACTGCGATGCGCTTGCCGATGCGGCGAAGGGCAACAACGCGGCGGCCTTCGGTGCTCGCAAGCGGCGGGTCCACAGTGCGCAACAGGAAGACGGACCCGAGACGGACGTGTTCAAGAGGCTGCCCGAGGATGCGGGCTTCAAGGGCAACAATGTATGCGGAGATGTCGGGGAGTTCCGGCATGGCTACAGAGTGCAGCGGAGGTGCGCGGTTGCGCAATGTTTTTTGTTGCTAACTAAACGCCCGTAGCTTGAACGGTTATTGGCACTCAGCCGAGGATCGTGTTGTCGATGAGCCGTGTCGCGCCCACCCACGCGGCGACGGCAAACAGGTTTCCGGGATCGGCCCTTTCAACCGGCAGCAGCGTGGCCCAGTCCACGAGTTCAATGTAGTCCACGCGGATGGAGGGTTCTGATGCAAAGATCTCGCGGGCGGCGGCGATCAGGACGCCGGCGCGGCGTTCTCCCTGAGCGACCAGCCCCTCGGAACGATGGATTGCGCGGCTTAGGGCGAGAGCCTGCGTTCGCTCCGCTGCGCTGAGATACACATTCCGCGAGCTGAGCGCCAATCCGTCGGCCTCGCGGACGATGGGACAGACGACGATCTGTGCCGGCAAACGCAGGTCAGCCACCATGCGGCGTAAAACGGCAACCTGCGCTGCATCCTTCTGGCCGAAGAAAGCGAAGTCAGGCTCTGCCGCGATCAGCAGCTTGGCCACCACCGTAGCCACACCGCGAAAGTGGCCGGGACGCGAAGCNNTCGGCGTCAAAGGTGCGCGGATAGCGCGCGTAATCCTCATTCGGCCCGAACTGGGTGGGATTGACGAAGATGCTGACCGCCACAAAGCCCACCGTCTCGTGAGCTGCGCGGATCAGCGAGGCGTGGCCTGCATGGAGCGCGCCCATGGTGGGCACAAGGCCAATGGTGTTGCCGCCATCGTTGCGTTCCTGGCGCGCCCATTGACGGAGTTCGGCGACGGTATTGAGAATCTCCATCAGGCTTTGCGCAGCGTGGCCACTTTAGGAAGCGTGGAGCTTTCCGGCTGCAGAGCTTTGCGCGCAGCCTCAGGCAAGTGGTAGCTTTCCTCGTCCGACGGAAAGGCGCGGTGCTCGACGTCTTCGCGATAGTGCTCGACGGCGCTGCGGATAAGCGCAGCAGCGTCACCGTAGCGGCGAACAAACTTAGCGGGGGCTGCAAAGGTCAGATTCAGCAGATCGTGGAACACAAGGATTTGCCCGTCGCAGTCAGGACCTGCGCCGATGCCGATGGTGGGGATGGTAAGTTCCGCGGTGATGGCCGCGGCCACTTCCCGCGGCACGCCTTCAAGCACCATGAGGCTGGCGCCGGCGTCGGCCAAGGCGTGCGCATCGGCCTTGAGTTGCAAAACAGCGTCGGCGGTCCGGGCCTGCACACGATAGCCGCCCATGCGGTTGACGCTCTGCGGAGTCAGGCCCAGGTGCGCCACCACCGGGATCTCCGCATCGGCGAGGGCACGCACCAGTTCGGCACGCGGACCTTCGATCTTGACCGCCTCCGCGCCAGCTTCCTTCACAAAGCGAACGGCGTTGGCTACTCCTTCGGCAACTGTTCCGTGATAGCTGCCGAAAGGCATGTCGGCCACCACGACGGCGCGGCGAACGGCACGACGCACGGCACGCGTATGATGCAGCATCTCGTCCACGGTGACGGAGAGCGTGTTGTCGTGGCCCAGCACCACCATGGCCAGCGAGTCGCCGACGAGCACCAGGTCGATTCCGGCCTCGTCTACCAGGCGCGAAGTGGCGTAGTCGTACGCGGTGAGCGCGGAGATGGGCTTGCCCTGGCGCTTCATCTCAGCCAGAGCGGGCATTGTGACTTTTGCGATGGGGACGCCGGGGGAGGAGGAACCGCCTCCAGGGAAGTTTGTCAGACTCATGTTCTCTCCAGTGCCGCTCCGTAGACTCAGGATGCGGCCCGAACAAGTGAGAGTATACGCCGGATCCTACTGGTAGATGCAATGTTGCCGTCCCACGATTCGAACTCCTGGCGAAGGCATATCTCTGGGAACTTCGGGCGGATCGGGTGCTGAAGATGCACGGCGGATGGCTCCGTTCCTTGCGGTCGAGCCGTGCCGCGCCGCACACTGGTAGACGGAATGCTTTCTTCTTTGGCAAGCGACGTGTGTTGGGGACTGGGTGCGGCTGCCGCCGTGGGGCTGTCGGTGGGCGCCAACGCCTATGCAGCGATGTGGCCCTCATCGCAGATCTTCGGATGCACGCTGATTGCCCCGCCTCGGCCCGGCGAACTGGCGCTCACCTTCGACGACGGCCCCAACCCGGCCTGGACTCCGCAGTTGCTGGATATCCTCGCGCAGCACAATGTGCGGGCGACGTTTTTCATGGTGGGCCGCTACGCCGAGGCGGAGCCGGTGTTGACGCGGTTCATCGCCGATGAAGGACACCTGATCGGCAATCATTCGTGGTCGCATCCTAACCTGGCTCTCACCGCGCCTAGCCGCGTCCGCGAAGAACTGACTCGGACCAAGGACACGCTGGAGCAGATCACCGGCAAGCCCGTGCGATTCTTTCGCCCACCGTTTGGCGCGCGGCGTGTCGACGTGCTGCGGACAGCGAGGGCGTTGGGAATGACGCCGGTGCTGTGGAACGCGATGACCAGCGACTGGAGTGAACCTGCGGCGGACCGGATCGCGAATCGGTTGGTGGCAAAGATCGACGCGCTCGAACGGCGAGGCCGCGCCGCCAACATCGTGCTGCATGACGGCAGCCACCTCGACCCGGCCGCGAATCGCGGGCCTTCCGTCACGGGTGCGGGACAGATCTTGGCGCGGTACGCGACGACGCATCGGTTTGTGACGCTGGACGCGTGGGCACCTGCGGTGCGGCCAATCTGAGAGGCTCTCCCGGTTCATCCAGCTTTGACGGCTTTGAACGCCTCGCTTGCGGCGGCAATCGTGGCGGCGGTCTCTGCTTGGCCATGCGCGGTGCTGAGGAAGGCAGCCTCAAACTGGCTGGGCGGGAGCCAGACGCCTTGATCCAGCATGGAGCGATGAAAGCGGCCGAACGCAGCCGTATCGGACTTCGCGGCTTCCTCGTAGTTCGTCACTGGATGGGGCGTGAAAAACCATGTCCACATGGCTCCGACGCGGTTGAGCGTAAGTGGGACGCCGGCCTTGGCGGCTTCAGCGGCAACACCTTCGGTGACAGCTTTCGAGGTGGCTTCGAGCTGCGGATAGACCTCGTCGGCGTGTTCCTGCAAGTAGCTCACCGTGGCAATGCCGGCGGCCATCGCCAGCGGGTTGCCGCTCAACGTGCCGGCCTGGTAGACGGGCCCGAGAGGAGCGAGCACGTCCATGAGGGCGCGCTTGCCTCCGAAGACACCGACCGGGAGACCGCCGCCGACGATCTTGCCCAACGTGACCAGATCGGCATCGACACCGTAAAGTTCCAGCGCTCCGCCCAACGCTACCCTGAAGCCCGACATGACCTCGTCGGCGATAAGCAGGGCTCCTTCGCGGGCGGTGAGAGCGCGCAGGCCGGCCAGGTAGCCGGGCGCGGGCGCAATGCATCCGGCGTTACCCACCACCGGCTCCAGAATGATGGCGGCAATGGCGCCCGGATGGACGGCAAACGCTGCTTCGACCGCGGAGAGGTCGTTGTACGGAAGCGCGAGGGTCAGGTGGGCGACCTCATCCGGCACTCCAGCCGAGCCGGGAATGCCGAACGTGGCCACGCCCGACCCCGCTTTCACCAGCAGGCCGTCCGCATGGCCGTGATAGCAGCCCTCAAACTTGACGATGACATTGCGCCCGGTAGCGGCACGAGCCAGGCGGATGGCCGACATGGTGGCCTCGGTTCCGGAACTGACGAAGCGCATCTTCTCGATCGCCGGGAAGCACGCGACGACGCGCTCGGCCAGGTCGGCCTCGGCGCCAGTGGAAGCGCCAAAGCTGGCGGAGCGCCGGGCAACGCGTTCAATGGCCTCCACCACCGGGGGAAACGCGTGGCCCAGGATCATCGGGCCCCACGAACCGAAGTAATCGATGTAGCGATTGCCGTCCGCGTCGGTGAGCCATGCCCCTTCGGCGCTCTCGATGAACGGCGGCGCGCCGCCCACCGCGCGAAAGGCCCGGACCGGTGAATTGACTCCGCCGGGGAAAAAGCGCTCGGCGCGCTGCTGAAGAGCTTGGGAACGGGTGCGGACACGGGCAGTTTTCTGGAAACTCATCGTGGGTCCAGTATAGAAGGCGGTGCGTTATCGTCTCATCGCGCGATCATGCAATCGAATCCGGGGACGGAAGCAGACTTGCCTGCTGTCTACGGCCGAGGGGCGCGCCCGGATTCTGAAGCGTCCCTCTTTGCCGCGGCAACTGCGGAGAGAGCGATCACCAAGGCGCCGATCTCCATGGCGATGGCGAGGCCAACCAAAAAGCCTCGCGCAAAATCGTTCCACTCCCGCCCGAGATGCTCGAGCGGGTAAGAGAAACTCGACCAGGCAACGCTGACACCCAGAAGCATCAGTCCCACCGTAAGTAAGACCATGGCGACCGGGATCCTTGCCTTGGAAGAGCTTTGCCCGTTTTTGAGCAGATAAGTGCGAGACAGCATCTTCCCTCCAAAATTTGCGGCAGCCAGGAATCTCGCTCTCAGGCGCGGTTTTGGCGGCAGCGGCGTGCGCTCCGCAGTCCGAACAGATTCACGGCCAGCGAGAGCCCCAGCAGGCATCCCACCACCGCGTCGAGCCAGTTGCGCGCCATGGCGTTGGCGGGGTGAACGAAAAGTCGCAGAAGCAGCCCGACAGCTAGAGCGCCATTTGCGAGTGCAATCCGTCGGCGAGTGTTCGAATCAAGGCTGCGATAATTCAATCTCTGGCCCTCCGTTCAATAGTGATCTTCAGAACTCCCGTGGAAATCTCCTAAGATGCAGGCCGGCCTTTGCCTGACGCTTTTAACTCTTCCCAGTCTTTTTCTGTCTGGTCAGCGTAGAGGGAGCCAAACTTTGCCAGCGCCTGCGCGAAGCCGTCGCCAGCGCCGAGGTAGCCGGCAATTGTGAGGGGGTCGCCCGACCGGGCGTGGCCGCGGGCCAGTAACTCGCCGCAGACTTCAGCAAACGCCACCAGCGTTTTCCCGGACAAGTCCTCAAGATCGATGCTTCCCTTGTGATCATTCAACTGGCGCACCAGGAAGTCGCGGCTGCCGATGTGTGTCCAGCCCAGAAACGGGTCAGACTGCACTTGCATGGCCTGCTGTCCTTCCGCAACCCGCTGGCCGTTCTGGTTCGCGGGCTTCGCGTCCGGCAGATAGGGCGCGTACCCCGATGTCGTCTCTTCCTTGATCTGCAGGAAGAGCGGGTCGTTGGGACCGTTGCCTTCAAAGTAGATGCAGTAGTCGCGCAGGCCTACCGACCCGGTGCCGACCACCTTGAACGCCACGTCGACAGGACGATACAGCGACAACAGATGCTGCCTCTGCGGCTCCAGCATTGCGCTGTACGGCGATAGCGCTGCGAGCACTTGCGCGGCCTGGCGGCCGCTGATGCGGGCCAGCATGGGCTTCTGATCCCTGAAGCGGCTAGGCTCACCGGCCTTGCTTGACGGTACGGTCAGCTGCTCCAGCGTATGGCACGGCGTGGCGCGTTCAGCCTTCAGCAGCGCGGCCTGGATGGGCTGCACGGAATTCATGCGGTGCACCTGAAAGCGCGCGACCTCAATGGTGGGCATCCCGGCGAAGGCGCGCATTTGCGCGGCATAAACCTCGATGCACCGTTCCACGGCAGCCCGGGCCGAGGCCTCTTTGTGGCTGGACGCTCGGCCGGCCAGCACCAGCGATGCGGCCATGCGCTTCAGATCCCACTCGAAAGGAGCGCGGATGGTTTCATCGAAGTCGTTGATGTCGAAGACCAGCCGTCCATCGGGGGCCGCGAAGGCGCCGAGGTTGCGCACGTGGGCGTCACCGCAAATCTGTGTAACGATGCCGGTATTGGGCAGCACAGCCAGATCCGCAGCCATCACCGGCACGGCACCGCGGAAATAGCCAAACGGCGACTGCGCCATGAGCTGGTATTTCAACTTGATCAGAGCCGGCACGCGCCCTTTCGACGCATGTTCCAACAGCGAAAGCGCAGGCGTACCCCGCGCCTTGGGCTTCAGATCGCAATGTTCCTGGCGGCCAACCTGCTTGCGCCGCGTCAGTCCAAGATGGCGCCGTTCTTCCGGATTTGCCCAGTGCATGACCGGAACATACACCGTGGCGGCGGCAGGGCGCAATTGGCCAAGGTCACGATTGTCTCGCAGAGAACCAACACCTTCGGCTGCGGCCACGCGATGGGAGGCTGTGGGAGTTCGTACTTCAGATGCAGTGAATTAGACTCTTCGCAGGATGCCTTGCAATGAAGATGCGCCGGCCAAGGCGACGGCGGGGCTCCCCTACCGGAGGAATGTCCTTTGAAGTGTGCAGCTGCTTTCCTGCTCCCAGCCGTTCTCTCTTTCTCCTCTGCCGCTCTCCCGCTGGGTGCCCAGGCCCCTGCGATTCCGCTCACAGTGGAAAATATCTTCAAACATGGTTCCCTGACTGGAACGCCTCCGAGCGGAATCACATGGTCGCCCGATGGAAAACACCTGACCTATCTGGATGGCGGCGAGTTGATTGACCTGGATCCGGGACTGGGCAAGCCGCATGTTCTCGTGGGTCGCGCCAAACTGGCTGTGCTGTCGGGCGGGGAGGGCTCGGAGCAGGACCGGGATCATCGCGACCGGTACAAGATGTCCACCTACCTGTGGGCGCCGGACTCGAAACATCTGCTCTTTGATTCCAACGGCCGGCTCTGGCTCTACGATCTACAAACCGGAACCGGCGTCCAGGTGGGTTTTACCGACACCGCTTCCGGCGATGACCCCAAATTCTCACCCAATGGGGAAGCCGTCTCGTTTGTGCGGAATCATGGCCTCGTCGTGGTGCATTCACGCGAGATCGCCTCCACTCCCATCCCCGTTGCAGCCGCGCCCAGCCCCTTCACATTGAACGGCGAAGTGGATTGGGTGTATGAAGAAGAGCTGAAAGTACGCAGCAACTACTTCTGGTCGCCCGACTCGAAGAACCTTGCTTTTCTGCAAATGAATGAATCGTCGGTCCCGGAGTATCCGATCACCGATTGGATTCCGACGCACGCAAATGTGAACCTCCAGCGTTATCCGCAGCCAGGCGATGCCAATCCCGAGGTCCGCGTCGGTGTAGTGGGGGCGCTGGGCGGCAAGACCGTTTGGGTGAAACTACCCATTCATGCCGGCCAGGATTACATTCCGCGCTTTGGGTGGGTCGATCGCAAAACGCTTTGGATCGAAACCATCAGCAGGGACCACAAGCATCGCAACCTCTACTTTGCCGACGCCGCAAGCGGAGGGTTCCGTTCGGTTCTTGAACTTACGGATGATAAGTTCCTCGATGATAACTACGACGTGACTGTAGAAGCCGGGAACATTGTTCTGACTAACTGGAGCGACGGGCATAATCACATTTACCTCTATAGTTACAACGCAGCCGAACCCAGTACGGCTACAGCCAAACTGGAACGCCAGCTAACCAAGGGAGACTTTGATGTAGACGCGGTTTCGAGTGTTGATGCCGCGCATAAGCTCGTCTACTACGCCTCAAATGAAGGCAATGTGCTGGAACAGCAGTTGTGGCAGGTTAGTTTTGATGGTGATCGCAAGCCGTTGACGACCGCCGCCGGATTCCATGATGGCAACTTCGCCCCCGCAGGCGGTGCCTTCGTCGACAAGCAGTCCACGCGCATGGAACCGATGACTCTGCGCCTTTGCGAGGCCGCAGGGAAATGCACCGTGGTCTGGCAAACACACGCGTTGGACCCCTACCGGCTGCAGGCTCCCGAACAGCTTCAAGTGAGGGCCCATGACGGCACCACGCTCTATGCCACGCTGCTGTTGCCGGAAGGCGCAAAGAGTGCGTCCAGCGTGCCGCTGATTGTGAATCCATACGGTGGACCCGGCCCCCAGACCGTCGCGAACCGATGGGGCGACGGCTTGCTCTTCGACGAGTTGCTGGCCCAGCATGGATTCGCCGTGCTCCATGCGGACAATCGCGGCAGCGGCATGCGCGGTCGCGCCTTTGCGCAGGCGGCGTTCCACAACTTCGGCCCCGTGCAGCTTGAGGATCAGTTGACCGTCGTGGACGCGGCGCTGGCCCAGTATCCGCAATTGGACAAGGAGCGGATGGGGTGGTGGGGTTGGAGTTGGGGCGGCACGTTCACGCTTTACGCACTCACGCACTCCGACCGCTTTGTCGCCGGGGTGGCTGTTGCTCCCGTCACAGATTGGCGAAACTACGACTCGATTTACACTGAGCGTTACATGAGCCTGCCCACGGAGTTTGCCGCGGGGTATAAAGACTTCTCGGTGGTGAATACTGCGGCCAAGTTGACGGGGCATCTGCTGCTGGTGCATGGCACGGGCGACGATAACGTGCACATCGAAAACTCCGTGCAGTTCATTCAAAAGCTGATTGAGGCGAACATTCCGTACGACCTGCAGATTTACCCGCGAAAGACCCACTCCATCGCCGGCCCCGACGTTCGCACGCACTTATACAATCGCATCCTCGCGCATTTTGAACAGTATTTGAAACCCGTGATCGATTGAGACCAGCGGCAACGTGATTTGAGCGATTATCAATGGAAGATATCAGGGCACATCTACGCAACCTTGAGGAGGCGCTCCTCGCCCCCGCGGTGCGCCACGATCGCGAAGCAAGGTGGATGCGCTTCTGGCGCCGGATTTTCAGGAGTTCGGCTCGTCGGGGCGTGTGTGGACTCGCAACGCCATCCTCGATCTGCTCGCGAGCGAAAGCTATTTCCGGCCTGCGATTGAAGATTTCCATTGCGCGATGATCGCGGAAGGGGTGGCGCTGGTTACATATCGCACGATGCGCCCTATGGCCGGTTCGCGGGTTAGCACAGCGAGCCTTCGCAGCTCACTTTGGACACAGCAAAACGGCGCGTGGCTTTTGCGCTTCCACCAGAGGACGCGCGTGCCATCAGTACTACGGATGCCTGTTACACTTCGTGGCGGCTGAAGATATCGTCTTTCTCGCGACACGGACACTTAGCGCATCCGAGGCAGCAGACCAATAACACCGCGACTCCCGCGGTGACCACCACAGCCAGCAGGCTTCCGTTCGTTAACCATTGAAGTAGAGTATGCATAATTGGACTCGCAACTAACACTTGACCTATTAACTCAGATGCAGATACTCGCAACAATGCCGTTTGTCAACTTTTTTGTTGCAAGAGATCTGAAGTGAACCAAGTGTACCACTACGAAAATTAGACTGGCTAGCCCTTTATTTCGTTTGCAACTAAGCAAAGAAAAGGCGAATATATAAGGGAATGGAAAACAGCCCCAGCCCGGTTCCCGAGGCTCGGCCAGAGGAGTGGGAAGGTTCCCGGACAGAGCCTATGACGGAGTTGGACCTCCCGGAAACACCCACGCCGCCCGCACTCCCGAACGACCCTCACTTGAATTGGCTCTTTGTCGATCTGAACTCCTATTTTGCCTCTGTGGAACAGCAGGATCGCCCTGAACTGCGCGGCCGCCCGGTGGGCGTGGTGCCGATGATGGCCGACACCACCTGCTGCATCGCCGCCAGCTATGAAGCTAAAGCCTTTGGCGTCAAGACCGGAACGATTGTGGCCGACGCCAAACGGATGTGTCCCGACCTGGTGCTGGTGGAGGCGCGTCATGAGCTTTACGTGGAATATCACCACCGTGTGGTGGAGGCGGTGGAGAGCTGCCTGCCCGTTACGGCTGTGCTCTCCATCGACGAGATGGCCTGCCGGCTGATGGGCCGCGAGCGCCCGCTGCTGGCCGCGATGGAGTTGGGCCGAACGGTGAAGCAGCGCATCCTTGAGCGGGCCGGCGAGATAATGCGGAGTTCAGTAGGCCTGGCCACCAACCGCTACTTGGCCAAAGTGGCCAGCGACATGGAGAAGCCGGACGGCCTGGTGGCCCTGCCCAGGGACATTCTGCCCGAAGCATTGCGGCAGCTCACCCTGCGCGACCTGCCCGGCATCGGAGCCAAGACTGAAAAGCGTCTGAACGAGCGCGGCATTCACACCATGGCAGACCTGATGGCGCGCAACTGCGAGCAGGCTGGAGAGTTGTGGGGCTCAGTCTGGGGCGAGCGGCTATGGCATTGGCTGCAGGGCGAAGACTTCGACATGTCGGAGACGGAGCACCTGAAATCGATCAGCCATCAGCACGTGCTGGGGCCAGAGATGCGCACGCAGGAGAAGGCCTGGGCCGTGGCGCACAAGCTGCTGCACAAGGCGGCCATGCGGCTGCGTTCACATGGTTTGTGGGCCGGCAGCATCGGGCTTGCCGTCGGGTTTGCCGTTCCGCGCGCACAGGACGCGCCGGTAAGCCGCTTTGGCGTGCCGTCGCGGGGATGGCATGGCGAGTTACGACTGACCGAGTGCCAGGACAACCAGACTTTGATCGCCGCCCTGCGCCAACTGTGGGAGTCGCAACCGGCCAGCGCCGAGTCGGCTCATCCGTACTTTGTGGGTGTAACCTTGGGCGGGCTGGTCCCCGATCGACTGCACACGCTCAGCCTCTTCGACGCGCTTGAGGGAGAGCAGAGCCGTACGCGCCTGCTGGCGGCGATGGATGAGCTGAACCAGAAGTACGGAATGAGCACGCTGG
>PLXP01000139.1 GCA_003151435.1 Acidobacteriaceae bacterium | reverse complement strand
GACTGACCCGGCACGCTTTGCAACCCTGGTCAAACCACAACCTGTTTCGTTCAGTGGCGTCAAGTAAATACCCTTGATGAATCCAGCTTCGGGGGCTACCCTTCCATCAGACGCACTACCACCTGAACGGACAACATTCGGAGGACGAATGACCCGTAAAAGGTGTTTTCAAGAGGGCTCACTTTTCAAACGCGGCACGCGCAAGAAGGTGTGGGTTGCTCGCTGGTGGGAGCCCGTGATTGGTCCCGATAACGTGCCTGGGCGGATTCGCCGCTCAGAGGTTCTCGGAAGCGTTGCGGATATCCCCACGGTTCGCCAGGCAAAGCAGATGCTTTCCGACCTGCTGCGCAAGGTCAACTGCGGCGATTTCCGGCCTCAAGCGGTTTGGACCTTTCGCAGTTTTGTCGAAGACTGTTGGAAGCCGGTTTTGTACCCCACGCTGAAGTTCTCAAGCAAGAAGTTCTACGACAACATGATTGACGCCCACCTCAACCCGGTATTTGGAGACACTCAGCTTCGGCTGATCACCAAGGACGCCGTTCAAAGCTTTCTGACAGCCAAGGCCAAGAGCGGTCTTTCGTGGAAGACGGTCAAACACATCCGTACCGCCTTCGGAACCATCATCGAATCCGCTGTAAGGGATGAACTCTTGGCCGTCAACCCTGTCCAGAAGACACGGTTGCCGCGACAGGGTCCCGTAAAGGAGCGGGCTCCCATTGACTCGGAATCGGTTACGGACTTGATTGCGAAACTTGCTGACCCTTCCCGCTCCATCGCGTGTTTGCTGGCGATGACGGGATTGGGAATCGGAGAATTGCTGGCACTTCGCTGGCAGGACCTTGATTTGCAAAAGGGATTCCTTTCGGTCAGACAGACGGTGTATGAAGGCCATTTCGACGAACCGAAAAGCAAGCGGAGCAAACGTTGCATTCCTCTCGGCCCGAAGTGTGCCGAGATTTTCGCGGCGTTGAAGTCCGCCGAATCCGTTCCTTCCGGGTTGGTTTTCGCGGCGCGGAACGGCTCTCCGCTCAGTCGGCGCAATCTGCTCAATCGCCAACTGAAGCCCGTGTGCAAGGCGCTCGGATTGACGGGAGTGAACTGGCATTGGTTCCGGCACGCTCATGCCACGTTGCTCGACTCGGTCGGAGCACCCATCGGCACAACCCAGGCATTGCTTGGACATTCGTCTTCGGAGATCACGCGGGAGGCGTACATTCACTCGGTCCCAGCGGACGCACGTCGGGTGGTGGGAGACGTGGAAAATCTAATTGGACCCAAACGGACCCAAATTCCGGAATGGCCGGAAATGGCGAATGCGCTAATTAATTGATATTGCGGGATTTAATGGTCGGGGAGAGAGGATTCGAACCTCCGACCCCCTGGTCCCGAACTCTAGAACTTCAAACTCTAAGTGCTTTGCTTGGTGTCGCTTAGGGACAGAAAGGCCATTCTATCTTCCCTTCACTTGTACCTAGGCTGTACCGAGGTTTCCCGGCGATTCAAGCCCATCGAGACTAGGTCTTCTTGGTAGTCTTCATGTAAGCATGAAAACATGCGAGCATGAAATCACTCAGAGTTGGGAAGTCGAGCTGGATGGCCGCTAGCTTCGCCGCCTTAACGTCTTCAGCAGGCCATCGGACCTGCAGTGGTTCGCGATTCTTCTTGGGCGCCGACACAGTTCTCTTCGGCTCTGCGTGTGCTGTTGAGGCCTTCGCTGCCTTTGGGACCGGCGGTGCGGTGGTCAGGCTGTCTGCGTTCAGCTCCAGTGCCTTAGCCATTTAGTTCTGCCCCCTACCTAGACTTATGCTCTCATGCAGACATGATTTTATATTTTCCCACAATGCTGACATCTCCTTCGCTGCAGGCCCCCTCGGTTCCGCCTCGGTGATTGTCTGACCTTTCGGGTATGGCGACTTGTAAGCGGTCCGGTCGCCTACGAAAGTCTCAGCCACTTGTCCGTGCCTGGACAGGACCGCAGCAGCCTGGGCTGTAATCAAAGTGTTGGCCTTCACACGGGTCAATACGAACAGGAACGGAACCCCGGCTTCCTTCAACGACTGCACTGTGACCGGCGCCGCTGTCAGATCGTCCTCACTCGCCTGGACGGGAAAGACGACGAAATCGGCGATCCTAAACAGTTCCTGGGCCACCTCGACGCGGCCCGATGCTGTGTCAATGAGGCAGTATGCTGCGCCGTGCTGGCGCAAGAGCCCCAATCCCCGCTCAATACCGTCAAACGGGAGGTCAACGCGCTGCGGGGTCTCGGACTCGCGCTTTGCGTGCCATGCGGTCAGGCTGCCTTGCGGGTCGGTGTCGATTAAGAACACAGGTCCATCTCCTGCGCGTTCTGCTTCCACCGAGAGATGCTTCGCGAGCATCGTCTTTGCACTACCGCCCTTTTGAGAGTTGATTACGATCACTTGCATGTTTGCATGCTCCTATATCTACATAATAGGCGCGTATCATGTTTTCATGCAAACATGAACATGCATTGTTGATTGTCGTTCACAGCGGTGCCGACCGTTTGGATGAACACGTGGTAGCAACTGGTGATTGAAGGACTGGTACTGGACATAAACCAAAGAAGGACCTCCGCGGCGCCAACCTGCGACAATTACAGAGTGGGACCCCCGTCAAAGCAGAAGTGGACATTCAGGGCGCGATTTCGTTCCCGCGCATTCGGCTGGAAAGCTTCTCGACTAGCTTGCCAGCGCCTGAAAGAAGCCGTGACAGAAATCAAGAAAGTCGCCAAGGCGAACCCGGTCAATGCTGCCGACGGCGCCGTCCTTTTGATGGAGAAGATATGGCCTGCGCTGGAGACAGTTGATTCTTCCTCCGGAGCCCTTGGAGGCGCCGTTGGCTGGACTCTCCGGGAGTTGTTGCCCATCGTGATCAACGCTCCAGCAGACCGAAAAACCCGGGACCAATGGCTCGCACGTCTCCTCCAGGCGATAGAGGAAGATGGCGTTGATTATCTCTGGCAGGTCCAGGAATGTTGGGGCGACTTGTGCGGCTCAGTCGAGGTTGCGTCCCATTGGGCGGATGAATTTCTACCTACACTAAGAACAGCATGGCTCGATCCCCGGCCTGGCAACTACCTGCGCGAAACTTCTATCTGCCTGTCGAGCCTCCTAGTTGCTCGCCGTCATGCGGAGCTGCTCGATGTGCTGTCCCTGCGCCGGTTTCCGAACTGGTCCGACCGCAAGTTCGGAGTGGAGGCTCTACTTGCGGAGCGCCGGATTGATGAGGCCCTGGCATATGCCGAAGCCTCACGGGGACTGAATCAGCCTGATGGCACCATTGACGCCGCCTGCGAGAAGATTCTGCTCGACGCTGGCAGAGACGTGGAGGCATATGAAAGGTATGCCCTGACTGCCAATGCCTCTTCGACGGGGCTTGCCACCTTCCGCCTAATCGCCCGGAAATACCCTGCTCGTGATCCCAAGCAGATTCTGCTGGACCTGGCTAGAGCAAGTGGTGAACATGGCCGGTGGTTTGCTGCAGCCAAGGACGCGGGATTCCTCGACTTGGCTTTGTACTTTGCGGAGTCAGGATCGACCGATCCCCGGACGCTTAGCCGTGCGTCCCGTGACTTCGTAGAGGTGGATGCCAAATTCAGCCTGAAGGTCGGTCGCATCGCGATTTGTCGAATGCTGGACGGTTTTGGATACGACTTGATTGGTCTTGACGTTCTCGACGCCCATGATCATCTTGTGAACGCGGCAGAAAAACTTGGATTGGTCAACGCTTTGCGTGATGATGTTTTCTCGTTGGCGAGGAATGCGCTACAGCGCGGCTCTCCTTTTGCCGACATACTTCTTCGCAGATGCTCACCGGACTCTTTGTTGTGAAGGCCAACAAAGACAGAGCGGCGAATTTTGCAGACCCTGTACCGCTATCAAACCCACGGCGATCTGGAAAGCGGGAGGTTGGCAACCTACGAGGCGTTGGCCGATGAAACGCTGTGCTCAATGCCTGCTCTGCTGCGCACTTGCCAGCGCATGGTCCAGGAAGGCAGCATCGTCCGCCGGAAGATTAACGCCGCCGATCGGAAGCGGTGGGAGCACCAGTGGCCCGCCGGGTACGCCAAGAGGCAGGCAAATTATTCCCTGTCCATCGAATCGCTCCGGAGAATGGAGTCAGCGCAGAATGATTTCGAAGAGTGCTTTCAGGAAGATTTTCGTCGGCAGATCGCCGAAGATCAGGCGGGGCGCGGCCTGCAAATATCAAACGGCGGATATCCCATTCCCGACGGCTACTGACGAATTTGTGACTCCTGGACGGCGCGAAGGAAGTCCGCACGCGATTGCTGAGCTAACGCATGAATTCTTCTGCGCTCTGCAACTCGCTTCTTCGAAAACACGTCCTCAAGACCGAGGCTCCGTAGGTCTGCGGAGAATTGCTCTTCACACATTCCGACACACTTGGCGAGCCTTTTAACGGTCAGAGGCTGTAAGTAGAATTCCAGTGCCTGAACGACGTCCCATTCGCTGGGCGAAAGCTCCCTCGGTTGCTTCTTCGTATTGTTTCCTTGCATAAAGTCCGCACCCCCGACGTTAGTGATCCCTTACATTTGGATCGTGAAGTCGGGTCCCTGCTCTTGACGCAGCATACCTCCTCATAGCTGCCGGTAGGCAGTCCGCATTACTAAGACCCTCCCAGCGTCTGACACCATGGAACCGCTCGTCCGACCCAGTCGGATACGAGTGGACGCATTTTCGGTTCCTTTCCGAACCGGCCTCCCGGAGCTTCTCGCCAATTACCTTCTTCTTGGGTCAACGCATCCGCAATGTCTCGAATGCGGGACGCACCAACTATTGGAGTAAGCTCACCGCGCATGAGCGTCGGCCGATTCACGCCGAATGGCGCTCTGGGTCGCGGTCTCCGATCGCGGATCAATGTTAGCCCTCCATCTCGCTGTTGCTGTGAACCTTTCACAGCTCGCCAACCCTGCGGACAAGTTGACGCCCAGCGGCATCGTGAATGGTCGAAGTCCCCGCAGCGGCTTCCATGGGATCGGTTTCGGTTAGCATGGCGATAGTCCTCGATGGCATAGACTCGCAACGTGGTCCCACCAATGAAATCCACAACCGCCAACTTCGTATGGCTCCGGAGCATGCGCACATCTATCGTGCTGATTCTGACAGCAGTGGTGCACCCGTGGGTTTCGTGCGGACACCCTACAAAGGCAGCTTGCTCATCCCCGTCCCGGTCTTCATTCAAGAAGCGTCGTCGCCGACGACACTTCCGTGGCTGAACATGTTCTGGCCTCTACGTAACATACGTAGCCCCGTCCCAGCAGCGCGAAACTCCCCGGTTCAGCGAGGGCTGCATCTCTGATAGCAATATTTGCACGTCATGTAAACTTATAAGGGAGGATTTTGAATGAGCACGAAACAGTTACTGGCTGAAATCGAACGCGGCATCAACGCCTTGCAGAAGGCGCGTGCCTTGTGCTTGAAAAGCGAGGCTGTTGCGCCAAAGGCGAAGGCAACCGCAGCTAAGACAGCCAAGGTAACACGGGTGCCAGTGAAGAAGGCCGCTAAGGGTGGCATGAGCGATGAGAGTCGCGCCAAGATTGCCGCTGCTTAGCAAGAACGCTGGGCTAAGGTTAGGCGGGAAAAGAACAAGG
>PLXP01000205.1 GCA_003151435.1 Acidobacteriaceae bacterium | reverse complement strand
TTCCAGTTGCGGTCAAGTGACGGTCAATATAGAAACAATGGCGTGACGAAACACGGACCGAGCTGTCTTCTGTAACGGTGTTCGGTCACTCGAAGAGGTCCGGTTGCACCGATGCCTCTTCAGGATCGCGGAAGTTGCTCAGGCCCACGCCCACCAGACGGAAGCGCTGATGGGGATCCAGGTCTACACGCTCTCTCAGCAATAAGGCTATGCTGGTCAATTCATTGCACGAAGACGGCGGGCACGTGGGTGTATGACTGCGGGTGAGGATTCTGAACTCGCTTGTTTTCAGTTTCAGGACCACTGTACGCGCTATGCGGGTTTCCTTACGCGATGCAGCCCATGTTTTCTCCGCCAAGAGCCGTATCAGTGGCTCCGTTTCCGATAAGGGAACATCATTCTGGAATGTATCTTCCGCGGATACCGATTGCGTGGGGCGGTCCGGAATGACTTGGCTTTCATCGATTCCGCGAGCCAACTCGTAGAGGCGCAGTCCATGGCGGCCGAAAGGGCCTTCAAGTGCTGGCAACTCCAGGCCTCGCAGGTCTCCCACTGTTCGTATTCTAAACTTCTCAAGCCTCGCTTCGGTCACTTTGCCTACACCGGGCAGGCGTCCCACGGGAAGCGGCGGCAGAAAGGTGTCCACGTCATCTGGCTGAATCACGAACAGGCCATCCGGTTTGCGCCAGTCCGAGGCGATCTTTGCCAGGAATTTGTTCGGCGCCACTCCGGCGGAGGCTGTGAGGTTGAGCTCTTGGCGAATCTGCTCTCGAATCGCTCGAGCAACCCGCGTGGCGGTAGTGATCCCTGTCTTGTTTTCGGTTACGTCCAGATACGCTTCGTCCAGCGATAACGGCTCAACCAAATCCGTGTGTTGCTTGAATATTTCGCGCACGAGCCGCGAAACCGCCCGATAGCGAGGGAAGTCCGGAGGAACAAAGACAGCCTCGGGGCAGAGACGTTCGGCGCGAATCGCAGGCATGGCTGACCGTATGCCAAATCGTCTTGCCTCATATGAGGCGGCACAGACGACAGAACGGTTGCCCAGCCAGGCGACAACGACTGGCTTGCCGCGCAGTTGCGGGTCATCGCGTTGCTCGACGGACGCATAAAAGGCGTCCATGTCGACGTGCACTATCTTCCGGACGGTCATCTGGAACAAATCCTAGTCGTGGTCTCCACGCTCGCGCGGGTGCTGCTTGAGGCCGGCCATACTGCTACCATTTTCGCTCTCCGAGATCCGAGTGTTCTGCTTTGAGCCGAGAATTTTGGAGTTCGCCGAGCCGGGGCTGGAGCCCTCGATATTCACTTTCGAAATGCGCCAACAAACTTGTGAGGATGTCTGCGATGGAAAAGAGTGTTGATGAACTGCGGGAACAGTTCGGGCATTGGGGAGACCACCCGGTGCATCCTGTATCCGAATGGAAGCAGGAAGTGCAGGCAGACAACACCCGGCTCGGCTACTGGCAATGGGTAGCCACACTTCTGGAAGTTGAAGAAGAGTATGAGGAAATCAGCGCGACAGAAGATGTGGCTCGAACGACATAACGAATTCACGGTTGCGTGAACCGGCAGCTCAGCCGATTCAACGCCGCCTGGCACTCGCTGCCTGAACGCATCTTTTCACCAAACAACTCCTCCCGTACCAACAAGGAAATCCAATGAAACCATCCAGGCTGTATGAGGCGCTTCATGCGCTGATAGGCGAGCGTGTGCCTCTGCACATTTGGGGCGCATGCGGTGTCGGCAAGTCGCAAATCGTCGCTCAGGTCGCGGACGATCTCGACTATGAGTTCCTTGACGTTCGCGCCGTGCAACTCGATCCAGTCGATCTGAGAGGGCTGCCCCGGATCAAAGCAGACCAGACCGAATGGGTGCCGCCCAAGTTCCTTCCTACCACTGGGAAAGGCATTCTGTTTCTCGATGAGCTGACCTCAGCGCCACAGATGACCCAGGCCGGCTGCTATCAACTGGTGCTCGACCGCAAGCTGGGAGAATATGCGTTGCCTGACGGGTGGGTGGTCATCGCCGCAGGCAATCCGGCCTCCGAGCGGGGAGTACATTTCTCGATGCCGCGGCCGTTGCGCAACCGGTTCGTTCATCTCGACCTTGAAGCCGATCTCAACGACTGGTGCAAGTGGGCCGTGGGCGCTGGCGTTCGGCCTGAGATCATCGCGTTCCTGCGCTTCAAGCCAGAACTGCTACATACGGCTGATGCCACTTCAGACGCCAACGCGTGGCCCACTCCCCGCTCCTGGGAGATGGCCTCGAACGTTCTTCGCGGGATCGCTCGCCGTCAGAAAACCACGTTTCTTTCGGGTGCGAGCGAGTTCGAGGCGCAGTTGCTGGATGGAACGGTAGGGCCTGCCGCCGCTGCGGAGCTGCTTGCATTCCTCCGGCTCTTCCGTCAGTTGCCCTCGATTGACGAGATTCTGCTCAATCCTGAAACCGCGCCGCTTCCTGCAGAAACCTCGGCGCAGATCGCAATTGCTACGGCGCTGGGGCGTGCCATGACTGACAACTCGGTGGCCAGAGGACTCAAGTACCTCGACCGAATGCCAACGGAAATGCGCGTCATGGCGATGCGCGACGCGGCGGCGCGGGACACCGCCATTACCCACACACCGGAGTTCATTCGCTTCGGAGTGGAACATAGGGAGGTAGTTCAATGATTACCGAACGCGCAATGCTCGCAGCCGTCCACATCAGCATCTGGACGGCCGTCAAACACGACCGCAAAATCAGCCGCGACGTTGCCGACCAGCATGGAGCGCACCAGGGCGCAGGCCGGTACAACAAGCAACTGTTGCGCGGTGCCGACAAACTCGACGAACTGCGCACGCTGGCAGGGCAGGTGCGGCAGTACTTCTACACGATCACCTTGCCGTGGTCCGATGAGGGGTTTCGTTTGCTGCCATCGAACCTCTACTTCGATCTCACGGCCCGGATGCGCGAGTTCGTGGCCAGCTTCGAGCAGGGAGTCGAGAGCTTCCTTCAGGTCTATCCCCAGTACATCGAGCAGGTTCGGCCGGAGTTGAACGGCCTGTTTCGAGAGGAAGACTACCCCGCAGCAGAAAAGCTGCGCAAGAAGTTCGGGGTCAAGCTCGAAATCCTTCCCATTCCGTCCGGCAACGACTTCCGCGTCCAGATGTCTGCCGAGGAGCAGGCGCGAGTTGCCCGCGAGATAGACGCCAATGTTCGCCAGTCTCTGACACGCGGGACCGAGGACCTCTGGAAGCGGCTCAGGGAGGTGGTCTCGCACATGGTGGATCGGCTGAACGAGCCAGAGTCGCGCTTCCATGCCACGCTGGTCACGAACGTCTTCGATCTGGTGGAGTTGCTCCCTCGCCTGAACGTCAATGGNNCGTTTTGCCGAACAGGCACGGCAGCGGCTGTGCAACTTCTCGGCTCAGGACCTCAAGAAGCACGACCTACTGCGCGTGGCAGCGGCAACGGATGCCGCGGAGATCGTCGCAGAGATCGATAGCGTGCTGCGCAACCGCGAAACCGGCGCGCCGGAGGAGAACGAAGAGACTCCAACGGTCGAAAACATCCTGGCTCATATGTCTGCGTACATGGAGGCGC
>PLXP01000271.1 GCA_003151435.1 Acidobacteriaceae bacterium | reverse complement strand
TTGGCGATTTCCACTTCGCCTTCGCGGGTGAGCAGTGGAACGGTGCCCATTTCGCGCAGATACATGCGCACCGGGTCGTTGGTCTTTTCGAGCGTTCCCGGGGTCAGGTCCAGCTCAACGTCTTCGCCCTCTTCCAGCTCAAAGTCCTTGTCGCCGCCGAACTTTGGCCCGTCCAGTAGGTCGATGCCCTGGGTGCCGATAGTGGTGATCAGATCGTCGAGATCGTCGGGCGAAGAACCCATCTCATCCGGCAGCATTTCATTCACGTCGCCGTAGGTGAGGTAGCCCTTTTCCTTGCCAACGTCGATCAGGCTATGGATGTCTTCTTCGAACTTGTCGTCAATTGCCAAAGTGTCCTGCTCTCTAAGTCATTCCTGGGTCAAGCCGGAGAGGCCCGATGCATCTACCTGCCCTTTCCGGTGACCCTAGGTACTCTCAAAACTCGTGTAAATCTCATACTCTTCTGCAGATGCGATCCCGTGCGAAACGGTTTTCACGCCGTTAAAACGCGCGACGATGAAGGCGAGTGTGTCCGGCGCAGATTCGAAAGGATTTCCAGAGAAATCTTTTCGCGCGCAGACACACCTACGGTCAGCCGCAAATAGAGCGGTATCAAATGATGGCTCGGAACAGGATGAATCGCGCTTCAGGTTTTCTCCTGGTCGCCCGCGAGCCGCAGCTCATATTTGGGGCAAAGGGGCGCGCATCCTCACAGAGATCAACAGATTACCATATCCGTCCCCGTCATTGCCAGCACTAAACCGGCGGTCGAATCAGGGTTCTCGGGACGGTCTTGCTGCCGAGTGGGTGCCGATTCTGCCTTCCAGCCACTCTGCTCCTGCAAATTAGACGCACACCGGTGCATTTTTGGCGCATCATTTTGCGGCAGATTTTGCTCTTGGAAGCGACGTTAACTAGGAGTCAGGCGGCCTGTGGTTGTGGAGTTGCCGCAGCGCCCGGTCCAGTTCCAATTTCTGCTGGGTCAGCAGGGCCAGTTCGCCAAAATCCCCCCGCTGCTCGGCCTCGCCAATCAACTCGCGCAGTTCCCGTTGCCGGTGTTCGATGGCGCGCTCCTGGATCTGCTGCAGAGAACTTGCCACGTCGTTTTCTTCGGGTGGCCGGGTCTCGGCCAGCAGCGCCTCCGCCAGCAAGGCCCGCTGTCCCGGATCTTCCACCATTTCCATCGGGTCGTTCGCCTGCCGAACGGCTAGGGCCTGCATCGCCGCGAATGAGCCAAGCTGCTCAAACCAGGCGGGTTGCAGCAGCAGAGCGTCCACCACCAGGCGCCGGGCACGTTCATGCTCGGGATCGACCACGGCCAGGGCGCGCAACAGCACCTTCTCCACCTCACTGAGCGCGGTCGCACGCACCTCGATGTGGTCCCGCCGACGCAGAGCGGCCTGCCGCAGTTCCTCTCGCAGTACGGCCGAGTCGATTCCCAGCTTTTGGGCCGCATCGTGGGCAAACTGGTCCCTCGACAGCTTTTCAGGAATTCGCCGGATATGCGGCAGCAGATAGTTCATCGCCTTTACCTTCTGCTCCGCACTGGCGCCCGGAAACATCTGCCGCGCCCGCTCGATCAGGTAGTCGGCCTGCCATCGCGCACCGCGCACCGCCGCAGAGTAGGCCTCCACGCCTCGTTCGCGGATGTAGCGATCCGGGTCCAGCCCCCCGTCGAGTGTCACGATCCGGATGGAGAAGCCCTCCTCTGTCAACAGGCCGATGGATTTCTCCGCCGCATTGGCGCCCGCCGCGTCGGGATCGAAATTGACCACCACATTGGAGGTGTGCCGGCGCAGGATTGCCACCTGCTGTTCGGTGAAGGCCGTTCCGCTGGTAGCGATCACGTTCTGTATCCCGCGCAGAAACACTGAGATGCAGTCCATCTGGCCCTCCACCAGCAGGGCAAACCCGGCCTGGCGAATCACGCTGCGCGCCTTGTCGAGGTTGAACAGCACCTGGCCCTTGGTGTAGAGCGGTGTCTCGGGCGAGTTGATGTACTTGGGGCCGGCCTTCTCGCCTGTCTCGAGCGTTCGCGCGGTAAAGGCAATCACCCGCCCGCTCTCGCTCGCAATGGGGAACATTACCCGCTTGCGGAACCGGTCATAGAGCGGCCCCATCGTGCCATCCCCTTGCTCCTTGGCGCTGAAGAGCCCGCTGGCGCGCAGCGTGTCGACGTCGGCCATGCTGCTGAGCCGCTCGCGCAGCGCGTTGAAACTGTCTGGCGCGTATCCGATGCGGAATGCCTTGATGCCCTCCGGAGTGAGCCCCCGCCCGGCCAGGTACTCCCGCGCCACGGCTCCCTCGGGCCCGCGCAACTGCTCCTCAAACCATGCAGCCGCGGCCTCGTGCAGATCGAGGAGTTTGCGCCGGAGGCGGGCCTCGGCAGCCTCTTCGGGCGAGGAATACTCCTTTTTCGGCAGCGGTATGCCGCACTTCTGCGCCACCATCCGCACCGCCTCGGGAAAGCTCACATTCTCGATCTTGCCCACAAAGCTGAACACGTCACCCGACACGCCGCACCCGAAGCAGTGGTAAAACTGCCGCACCGCATGGACCGAGAACGACGGAGATTTTTCCTTGTGGAAGGGGCACAGACCGGAGTAGTTGGTGGCGCCGGCCTTGCGCAGACGGATGTATGCCTCGATCACCTTGACGATGTCGGCCTGCTGCTTCACGGTTTGTGCGAAATCTGACACGGAAGGGTCTATCTAAAGAATAAGGCCCAGGGAACGCGGCCGGTGTTGAAAGGTGAACTTCAAGCCGGCTTTCGAAGCAGCGACAATGATCGCTCTACCGCGTAGGATTTGATTGTGCCGGAACGAAGCGTTCGCGGCGGATGGTTCGCATGGCAACATGTGTGTCCGAAAACGAACGACGTGCCGGCAGATGCAATTTGTGCGATGGCTGCTATCCGTAACGACAAATGAGACATGTCGGCGAAGAGCGCCGCTCTACCAATGGAAGGCCGATTGCCAAAGTGAATTGGGAGCTCATCTTCCCCTGAGGGTCCCGTCGGATGAAGCAGTTTGAGTCTTTTGGGCTGGATACATCCAATGAGTGTCTTTGGCGCAACGGCGTGCAGATTTCCCTGCCCAAAAAGCCGTTTGAGGTCCTGCGCTACCTGGTCGAAAACCCCGGCCGCCTGATCACCCACGACGAGTTGCTGGATGCGCTCTGGCCGGAGACGTATGTGCAGCCGCAGATCCTCAGGACCTACATGCTGGACCTGCGCAAGATACTCGGTGATGACGCTTCACGGCCGCGGTTCATTCAGACACTCCCCAAGCGGGGCTACTGTTTTGTGGCCCCGGTAACAGACCGGGCCGGAGTGGATCGCCGAGACGCGCGGACCTTGCATGGCGATGAAGAGAAGGCCGCAGAAATCGTGGATCGCGAAGAGGAAATGACACTTCTGCTGGCACACGGGCAGCTCGCGGCGAGCGGGCAGCCGGCTTTCGCAAGGCCGGTAGGCTGATTCGAGCTATCCAATCCCCGGCTAGCGGCACCGCCAACAGGGCAGAAATGCAAAGGGAGGAAGCATCGCATGTCACGATGCTCCCTCTCTTTGCGTTCTGTTCGGCCATTTTTCGGGGTACTTTCGCATTCCTCATGACAGTTTGCACCTTGGGTCTGGCCGACGGCCATTTGAGATCGAGTTGAGGCGCCATTCGTGCAACTTTAATATTCACTGAGAATACTTGTTGCAACGAATATCTGAGTGCCGCATCCAAAGAAATGAAAGGAGCCACCACCCATGGCAACCACTCCCGTAACCCCCGCTTCCCTGATCACCTGGAATCTCGACCCGGCCCACTCCGCCGCCGAATTCAAGGTGAAGCACATGATGATCTCCAACGTTAAAGGCAGCCTGACCGGTTTGACCGGCGTTTTCCACGAGAACCACACCGATCCCACTGCGTCCACAGTCGAGGCCACCATCGACGTTTCCACTCTCAACACCGGCGACGCCCAGCGCGACGGCCACCTCAAGAGCCCGGACTTCTTTGAAGCCGAAAAGTACCCGACCATGACCTTCAAATCCACCGCCGTGAAACGCACCGGCGAGGGCGAATATGCCGTGACCGGCGACCTGACCCTGCACGGCATCACCAAGCCCGTAACCTTTGCCGTCGAAGGCCCCAGCGCCCCCGGCAAGGACCCCTGGGGCAACACGCGCATCGGCCTTTCCGCCACGACCAAAATCAATCGGAAGGACTTCGGTCTCACGTGGAATTCGGCGCTCGAGACCGGTGGCGTGCTGGTAGGCGAAGACATCGGCATCACCCTCGACGTCCAGTTCATCAAGGGCTGACGGATTTTCTGAACAAGTTTCGGTTGAAAGGGCGCGGCTCGAGCCGCCGCGCCCTAAACCACCGCTGAAGCATCGCTGGCCCTGCCCGACTGCCGAATCGGCATCGGTTTCATCCCCGCATCTCTCAGGTTGTCCCCGCGTCGGGCGGAGGCCCGACGATTTACTTGTTGCAACGAATATCGTGCTCGCGAATCAAATTAGGTGTAAGGCAGAGGAGGTCAAACCCATGTCTCTCCGTCCCGTAAAGGAGATCATTCAAACCACGCCGACCATCGAGGGAGCCGGCGTCAAGTTGCAGCGTGCCTTCGGCTTTGGCAAAACAAAGGAATTCGATCCGTTCCTGTTGCTCGACGATTTTCGCAACGAAAAGCCCGCGGATTATCTTGCCGGATTCCCATGGCATCCACACCGCGGCATCGAGACCATCACCTACGTGCTGGCCGGTGAAGTGGCGCATGGCGACAGCCTGGGTAACAAAGGCCGCATGACCGCCGGCGACGTGCAGTGGATGACGGCCGGCAGCGGCATTCTGCACCAGGAGATGCCCAAAGGCGACGCCAATGGGCGCATGCACGGATTCCAGTTGTGGGCCAACCTGCCTGCAGCGCTCAAGATGACCGACCCGCGCTACCAGGACATTCCCGCGAGCGCCATCCCCGAGGTCACTGAGGACGATGGCACTCATGCACGCATCATCTGCGGCGAGTTCTGGGGCAAGAGAGGGCCCGTCGAGGGTGTCGCTGCCGATCCGCGCTACGTTGACATCTCGGTGCCGCCCAACACGCGCAAGCGCATCCAGGTGGAGACCACGCGCAACGCATTCGCGTACGTCTTCGCGGGTTCAGGAACATTTCGCGACGCCTCGGACCCGCAAGCTGTACTTACTGAGTCGGGCGTCGACCCGAATGCGCCCGCCGTCTACGACGCGAATAACCATTCGCTCGTATTGTTCGATCGCGGAGACGAAATCGTGGTGCAGGCCGGGCCAGACGGAATCCGATTTCTGCTGGTCTCGGGCAAGCCGTTGGAAGAGCCGGTGGCCTGGTACGGCCCCATCGTGATGAACACGCAAGCCGAACTGCGTCAGGCAATGAGCGAACTGCAAAGTGGCAAGTTCATTCGCCACAAATGAAACGAACGGCCAGCCAAACCAAGCTGGCCGTTCGCATTGAGTTGCGCATTGCACCGGCCTCTCGGGAGGACGATACTGTACTCATGGCGACGCAGCCCATCGACGACCAACCCGGGCGGTTCATCTCAGTGGAGGAATATCTTTCCACCGTCTACGAGCCTGACTGCGAGTACGACGACGGCGTGGTCGTGGAGCGCAACTTGGGCGAGTTCGAACATTCCTTCTTGCAGACAATTCTTGCCACGCTTGTCACCAACAACATGGAAGACTGGGGCGTCTTTGGTCTCATCGAGCAGCGCGTGCAAATCAACTCGCGCAAGTTCCTCGTTCCGGACGTTTGCGTTCTGCGGCTGGATGCGCCGACAGAAGACATTCTGACCCACCCTCCGCTGATTGTGATTGAGATTTTGTCGCCGGAAGACACCATGCGCCGCGCGGCGAAGAAGGCAACGGAGTATCTTCAGTTTGGAATTGAGCATGTATGGGTCATTGATCCCAGCGGGCGGGTCGCATATCGCGGCGTCGCCACAGGGTTGGAGCGGGTTCCTGAAGGCCGTCTCATCGTGCCGGGAACACCCATTGAGGTCCGCATTTCGGATCTATTTGAAAAGCTTGACGCAGTCCGCTCACGCGGCGGTCGGTGATCCGAGGCTTCCGCTTACCCTTCCACCGGCAACTCCGCCGACAGAATCTTCATCGGCGTAATGCCGCGCTGTCGCAGCGAGCGAAGGCTCAGCGCGTCGTGGCGCTTGGCCAGGCGGCGGCCGTTGTGGTCCACCACCAGTCTGC
Organism: Acidobacteriaceae bacterium; assembly: GCA_003151435.1. Lineage (GTDB taxonomy): Bacteria > Acidobacteriota > Terriglobia > Terriglobales > Acidobacteriaceae > Telmatobacter. The sequence continues at coordinate 4,851 of PLXP01000271.1, read as the reverse complement.
AGTGAAACCAACGTGGATTGTCGAAGCCTAAGGCGCGATTCAGTAGGATCTGGCGCGCCGTGGATTTCAGCAGATCGGCCCCGCGGACGATCTCGGTGATTCCCATGGCCGCGTCGTCCGCCACGCAGGCAAGCTGGTAGCTGGGCACGCCATCGCGCCGCCACACTACAAAGTCGCCGAAGTCTACGCCGGCAACGAAACGCTGCGGGCCCAGGTTCAGATCCTCGAATTCAATCACTTCGCCATCGGGCACGCGGAATCGCCAATTGGCGCTCTCCGGCTCATCGAGCTCCGCGCCCGTCGGGCCGGGCAATAGCGGGGCATGGCTCAGGTTGTGGCGGCAGGTGCCGGGATAGATCGGTTCATCGTCGAGCGGCTCCAGTTTTCCAGCTTGTTGCCCCGGCGCTCCGGGCGACGTGCTTTCATGCGGCGCGCCCAGGGCGGCCTCGAGATCTTTGCGCGAACAGCGGCAAGGGAAGAGAAAGCCCTTGCGCAGCAGCTTGCGCCAGGCATCGAGATAGATGCTGCGCCGCTTGCTTTGCACGTAGGGCGCGAATGGGCCGCCCTTGTCTGGCCCCTCCTGCCAGCGAATGCCGAGCCAGCGCAGGTCGTCATAGGCGGCGTCTGCATACAGGCTGCGGCTGCGATCCGGATCAAGATCTTCCATGCGCATCACCAGCGTGCCGCCTGCGTCGCGGGCCCGCTGCCAGGCGGTCCAAAAGGTGCGCGCGTGGCCCACGTGCAGGTATCCCGTGGGCGAGGGCGCAAGCCGCCCGCGATAACCCGATGCCCGCATTGGAGAACTGCTAGCCATGCCCGCATTGAGTGTATTGATTCGCGGCTTCGCAGCATATAGCGGTTTTGGTTCTCGCAGGCGTAGTGGAAGTTAGTCGGGCTCGTTCCCTGCGTCACCGTCAGAATGGTGATGGCGCTCGTAATGGGCGACGTTTTCGTTCAGGTGGTCGGGATCGACAGAGACTTCGACCACATCGAGTTCTTTTCCATCCGCGTCCAGAACGAACAAGCCCATCCGTTCGCCCTCAGGACGCATGAAGATGAGGGTTTGTTCGGCGCCATTGCGGCTGGTTTCGCGAATCACCCGCTCCCAGCCCGCGCCTAGTTTCTCCGCGACCATCCGGTTCAATTCCTCGCCATCGATCGGTGCGGAGAAATCGTCGAACTCCGCCACGTTCAGGTTGCTCACTCCGCCGTTGGTGGCTTTGCGCGAGATCGCGCTGATAAGGCTTAGGAAGGGCACGCGCGTGGCATGCACGTGATACCGGTTTTCAATCGAGCTCACCACGCCATTGAAGCCGCCCTCGCCGCCGCTCGCCAACACCACCACCGGCACCAGCAGCGCCACAAAACAGATGGGGACTACCATTAGGCGCCTCATTGTGTGCCGTCCTTCTTGACCTTGTCTTTATCCTTGTCCTTATCTTTCTCCTTGTATTTTCCATGCGGTGCGGCTTGTACACCGCCCAATGGGCCGAGCGCACCGCCGAGTCCGCCAATGCTGCCCAACTTCCCCAAATCCTCCATCTTGACCGGCCCCAGGATCAGCACGATCGTCAGTTCCTTCGGCGCAACCTCCAGAATGAACATGCCGTGCGTCTCGCCATTCACCAGCTTGACCATCACGTCGGTCGTCTCGCCGGTCTTTTTCTCGTGTTCGCGCACGATCGGCGACCACTCGGTGGTTTCAAAGTACTGGCGCAGCTTCTCGATGTCTTCCATCGAGTACTGGCCTTCCTTGTCGAATTCGTACTCGCGGACATAAATGCCTTCGAGGCCCTGGATGAGTTGGCGGGTCGCGGCCTCATCCTTGTCTTTGCCGTTCATGAACTTCGAGGCGAACGCCAGCATGTTTTTGCCCAGCGTCACCTCGGTCACGTTGGACGCGCGGGCCGCCAGTTCCTTCTCCACCGGCGGCGGCAGGGGCAGTTGCGAAGTCTGCGCAAATGCACTGCCACCCAGTGCGACCATTCCCAGCAACAGCGCTGCCAGAGCCAATCGAATGCTTCGGTTTTTCATCGGAACTCCCCTACTCTCGTGCGCCGCGGTCGTGGGCCGTTAGGCGTGTATTCACTTCGTTCAGCGCGTGCCCCGTGATGCGCATCGCGGTCATTACTTGTCTCGCGGCATCCTCGCCCTGGCGGCGCTCGTCCGCCCGGTGCATTTCCCATTTCGCGGCTCCGCCCAACGCTGCCGCCAGCACCAGCGACGCAGCCAGCCGCAGCCACAGCGTCGAGTGATTGTGCTGCCGCTGGGCGCGTTGGCGGTTTCTCTGCTCCATCAGCCTGCGCTTCAGGCTGGGCGGAGCCGGCCGCCTCTCCAGTGCCAGTTTCAGTTCCTGCTCAAAGTCTTCCATTGCTACAAAACTCCCATCTACTTGTTGGCCCTGACATACTCACCCAAATGGTTCATTGCCTTGGCCCGCAGCAGCTTCAATCCCCGCTGCAAATGGGTCTTTACCGTGGCCAGCGGCGTATCCAGCATGGATGCAATCTCCTCCGGCAACATGTCCTCCTGGTAGCGGAGAACAAGAGCCGCCCTTTGCGCTTCGGGCAGCGTGGTCAGCAGGTGTTCCAGCCGCGCGCCCAGTGGAGACGAGCGATTCTCCGCCGGAACTCCATGCTGATCCTCAATCTCTATCCACAGATCGATGCCGCGCACCTTGCGCCGCCGCAGCGCGTCCGTGGACCGGTTTACCGTCACCCGCCGCAGCCAGAAGCGGACGTGATCGGGCGATTCCATCTTGCCCATGTGCCGGTCGAGTTCCATAAAAACGTCCTGCGCAATCTCTTCCGCCAGTCCGCGGTCGCCGGTCATGCGCCACGCCAGCGAAAACACCATGGACTGGTGCTCGTCCACGAGTTGTTCGAAATCCGGTTGCCAGTCGTGGGCCATGGGCTTCGCTTCTACTCTCTTATCCGCACAAAGGCGCGGTCGGGGATGCAGAGAGTTACGCGATTGGAAGAAGAAAGTTCATGAGGGGGCGCTTTCTTGATGAAAGCCAGGAAGAAGTTGCTCCCGCGCTGGCACTGATTGGCCGAGTTCTGCTTCTCACTGCTGGCCGGTTAGCGTGGCGCGCAGGAGTCTTGCGGGCCACCAGAGGGCGAATACCGCGGCGCGAGGGCACCGTTTCTGCGCTTTTTCGCAACACACTTTCGCTGATTGTTGTGCTCCGACAGCGGAATATCTTCCGCAAAACGAGTCGTTTCCGGATGGGCGGAGCATAACACGTGACTCAGTGCGCCAGTCGGCGGAGATGATAGAGGCGGGAAGTTACGGCTGGCCTTCCACGGTGCGAAGAAGTTCGACGACCTTGGGCGCTGCGATGTGCTGGTAATCGGTCGATAAGAGCCCGTAGCTCTCGACCGAGTCATATCTGCGCCCTACACCGGTGGATTGCGTGCCGTTGAGAGGCCAATAACTCCACGAGATCAGCGGGTTTTCTTTGAGCAAGCGAACAAACAGTTTGAGCCATTCGGAATTCGCGCCGCAGTCGAGGGTCTGGCATGCGCCAAACTCGCCGACCCATATGGGAGTTTTTGGCTCGCTGTGAAGCAGGAATGTGGCGCGAGCTTCGTAGGCCCGCGTCAGGTCGTCGAAGCTGGAGAGATTCTGGCCTTCTACATAGTAGGCGTGAGGCGAATAGACTAGCCTGTTTGCCACGGGCAAAGTTACGGGTAGCTTGTCAAAACCGGTGAAGTTCGTGGAGTACTCGGGACTTTCGACCATGATGAGAAGCTGCGGGTTGGCCGCGAGGACTGCCTTGCCGCCGCGCTCAGCCGCAGCGTGCCAATCAAGTTTCGGATCTGAGCCACCCCAGGCCGCGGAGCTGCGCAGTTCGTTTCGCAGATCCGCGCCAATCACCCAAGGCTGCTTGCGGTAGCGATGTGCGAGGGCCCGCCAGTCCGCGAGCCACTTCGTCTCGGGGTACTCCCGGTTGTACCAGAGCCCGTTGTCGTCGGTTTCACTGCAACACCAGTCCGCACGGCTCATGTGGTTGTCGAGAATAATCAGGATGTGCGCGCGTGCCAGTGCAGTGATGACGGCGTCCATGACTGCCATGGCGTGCTTGCCTTTGAACTGAGGGTTGGCTGCAACGGCGTAGTCGGGGACAGGCGGATTGTGCTCAAGCGTCTCGTTGGCCCAGGGCAGCCGGACTGAATTCACGCCGATCTGCTGGATCTGCTGGATGACGGCATCCAACGGAGCGTGATCGAGACCTCCGGCCACATATTCCTTCTGATCGAATCCGTACCAATTGACAGAGGTGAGCCGCACAGCATGCCCTGCGGCATCCACGATCTGGTGTCCTTCGGTGTGGAGCGGCGGCACGATGGTTGCGCGCTGGCAACGCGTCGGCAGGGTGGCAAAGCTCAGAACGCATCCACACAGAAAGAGCACGCGGACACTTGCGGATTTCATGGGCTCGAGTATAGGCGATCAGAACCTTGCCCGGTTGGGCACCAGCGTCAGTTGGGTAGGTCATCCAACCAGGGTTTGGGGTGGACGGTGGACCATCAGGAAACAACTTGTTTTGCAGAAGATTGCCCCCTGTCGAAGCACAATATCGATTGAAGGGCTTTGCGAAAAGAGCGGAAAATCGCACCCCGTCCCCCGGGGGTTGAGTGACCGTTTGTTTGCCATCGATGACCTGGAGCGCCACGCGACGTGGCAAGTAGAGCAATGCAGAATTGGGCGAATAACAGCTAGCCGCAATTGATTGCCCCTTCCTTCTCAAAACAAATCCGGAATGCTGTGGAAGGCAATGCGGGTGGGAGCGGCTTTGTATGCGGTCAGCATGGTGGCGGGGGCCAGCGTGCTCATTCCGTACTTCTG
>PLXP01000136.1 GCA_003151435.1 Acidobacteriaceae bacterium | reverse complement strand
GCGGCTTCGTTCAAGTCGGCTTATCGTCGCTCAAACTGTCGAATTCTCGCATTTCCTTTCGTGAACTTCGGTTTCCGATCGAGAGATCCCGCTCGCCTCACACGTTCAGGGACTTCAGGTAAGGCACACTCAGCGGCACCAGCGATGGATCCTCTTCAAGTTCAACGAAGTAGTTCTTTACGCCACCTGTTTTTGCGGCTGCAAATACCGCCTTCCAATCCACGACGCCCTTGCCCAACGGAACCTGGCGGAAGCCGGACTTGGTGGAGGGGTCCTTCACCCAGTCCTGACAATGCATGGAGAGAAAGCGGCCGGGGTACTTCTCGAAGTAGGTCACTGGATCGTAGCCCTGCTGCAAGGTAGAGACCTGAAACTGAAACTTGGTGGTGGCGGGATTGAGGTCGGCGATCATCATGTCGTAGACCGGCTTGCCATCGATGTGTTCGGAGACGAAGCCTTCATTGTGCAGCAATGCGATGATGCCTGCGGCGTAAGCCTTTTCGGCGAAGGCGTTGAAAGGCTCGACGTAGCGCTTCACATCGTCGACTGTCTCCGTCGTCCTCGGGCTCCAAGGCCCGAGCGCGACAATCGCCATCTGCGTCATACCGAACTCCTTCGCATAGGCGATGCTCTGATCCGCCCTTTGAAAGAGCTCATCTGCCGACCAGTGCGCGGAGATACAGCCGAGTCCCCATTCTTCCAGCATGCGCCGCAATTCCTGTGGCTTGTATTTCTGGAGGCTGGAAAACTCATCGTAACCGTATGGCGAGCACAGCTCAATCTGAGTGAACCCGGCTGCATGTAATCCCTTCATGGTACCCGCGAAATCCGTACGGATCGACTTGCGCACAGGATAGGTCTGACAGCCGATCGGCAGACCAAGCGGATCAGCGAACAGATATCGCGTGCCGGACAGAAGAGCCGAAGCAGCAGCCCCTCCCATGAGAAACATCCTCCGATTCATCGTGTGCATGACCCCATCGTGGAGCGATGGAAGAAACTATAGCACCTGTGTGGAGAGAATGCCTGCGTCCGTCGCGCGCTGCAGCTTCGGGGCACATAGAGAGCGTCTTTTTCATGGGCTGCCGGTACCGCAAAGTCGGCGGTGACGCGAATTCGATGACTATCCCGGCGGATCCGGTTCGATCCCGATCCGATCATTGACCGCGCTGTGGAAGCGCTGTTTGCATCCGAGGTATCGCTCGGTTGTTTGCACAGAGACATGTCCCAATAGGAACTGGATTTGCTCCAACTCACCGCCTGCCTGATGACAGAGACGGGTGCAGGTCCGGCGGTAATGCCGCATGCGGCATTACCGCCGTAGTTGCGCCCGCCTCTGCCATGATGTGGGAGGGGAACTCGAACAGATTCAGTTTCTCCTTGGCCATGCATCTGTGCAAACGACAGAGCGCTATATCGGGTGCAAGCAGAAGTTGAGTGAAGCGGTCAATGATCGATTCCCAATCTCGCTCAGTGTGCAGTGAGACCTTGCTATCGAGACTCGACACTGGCAATTTCTTCGCAACGCCCGTGATCCAGTCGCGGCCGCGAGCTTGATGTGTTCCGACGGCATGCATGGCCGCTTGTAGGACAAGGCGCCGTTGCAAATAACACTTAGCTCGGTATCTGCTTGACTCATGTAGCCACAAGATATTGCAGTGCTGGAAGAAGACACAACGGGAACCTGAAAAGGAAGAGGTTCCGGCCTGTTTCGGTCCGCGCTGCCTCAGGGTTCTTCGCGCGATGCTCAACCTCAAGGCGAAAAGCCACGACACTATGTGGTTTGAAACCCCGCTGTTGCCGAGTATTCCGGTGTTCTGCATGGTCGATCTCACCTGGGGGTCAAGAATCCGACGCCGGACCGCAAGGCCGTCGTCGAACGAGCGCTCGAGTGCTTCAGACGGGAGTATCTCGAATAGCACAAGGTCGTTGAACTGGCACAACAAGTGCGCGAACGGCGCGAGGAGTTCCCAACAATAGGATTTCGCTATGAGTGTCGGCAGATGAACATTCAAGTTGACGGAGTTGGCAAATATGACTACACTTCATCGTGTGGCAAGCGATAAGGTCAGAAAGACTCGCCCAATATCCTGGCTGAAAGCGGCAAGAAAGGATTTTGAGCGGTTTCCGCAAGGCGCCAAGGATGAGTGCCTTGACGCCTTATCGATTGCTGCTGAAGGCGGTAAAGCGCCAGTTGTAAAACCGCTGCTAGGCATGGACGGTGGCGTTTTTGAAATCGCTCTACCTTTTCGCGGGAACGCTTTTCGAGTAATCTACGCTGTTCAGATCGGCATTGAGATCTGGGTGCTCCATGCCTTTCAAAAGAAATCAACCCAAGGTGTGAAGACGCCGAAACATGAGATTGATCTGGTAAATGACAGGCTCAAACGGCTGAAGGAGATGCTGAAATGAAGAATGACGACATGGAACTTGTACGCGGAAGCGGCAATGTTTACCGTGATTTTGGCTACCCGGACGCGGATGTTCGGCAGTTGAAGAGCATCCTTGCCGCACAAATTCTCAAGATTCTCGAACGCGATAAGCTCTCTGTTCGGGAAGCGCAGCGCATGACCGGCATCGCCGCCGCGGATTTTTCGCGCATCCGCAAGGTGAAACTGGAGCGGTTTACCATTGATCGCCTGCTTACCATTGTCAACAAACTTGGCACGCGCATCGATTTCAAGATCACAGCCCGCAGAGAACGGCATCTGGAGTCCTCGGCAGCTTAAATCCATCCTCTTCACCTGCTGTTTAGGTTATATTTATGCGCTTTGGAAGTGGTGTGGTTTCTTCCTTAGCCGGCGCTTTTCGTGGTGGCAACTTCCGGGCCTGTTTCTTTTCAGGATGCAGCATCTTGTCCAACGGCACGGGCTCAACAATCACGGCCTGCTGCGCCAGCCGGAAGAAGAGCTTGCCGCGGTTCATCGACTTGCGGCTTTTCCGTCGAGCGCTTGATGCACCTTCTCGTGGCACTCGGACAAGACGTAGAGATCGTCGTCAAGTCCAAGCCAACCTCCCGCTCTGCCCGCATTGCCGTCAAAGCCGCCTGATTATCTGCGTTAATGTTCCTTAGCGTTGGCGATCCGTTTTCCCTGAGCCTCGAAAATAGGCAGAGGGATGGCGGAGCAAACTAGTTCGAGACAAGGGAGCCTGATGCGTGGCTTGTCGATCGAAGTACACGAAAAACCTGTTTATCGTAGCTAATTCTCCCATCAGATCCGAAATCGTCTTTCAGCGCAGCCGCGATTCCCTTCCCGCTAAATGCTAGGCAAAAGCGAGCCGAAGTTCGTTCGCCAGTCTCTGTGCTTGGCCGATGGCAGGCGTGCGTATTGCGATCGCTGGCCAACTTGCCAACTGGAGATTGGGGCAGTATCTCCATCCGGCGGATGAAATGTCTCTACGCGATGGGGAAAAGCCATCTCATAAGGATCGGAGCGTCGCGACCGTTTCCGCCGAGCCATGCACAACTAAAGCCGAGGTTCAATTCAGACGACAGTCCAATCGAGACCAGATTCTGCAGGGAGTCTCGCCCGGGGTCCGACACGTGAACCGGTTCGCCACCCCAAGCACAGAAGCGACGGTCAATCCTGCAGCCACGAGTTGCAACCGACTGGCGCCTGTTCATTCAGCTGTCATTAGCCACCGTCGGACGGCTCGATGCGGCCTATAACAACGCCGGCATTCAAAACGTTCTCGCCGAAACGGCCGACTCTCCCCGTAATGACTACGACCGCGTGATGGCGATCAATCTGCGTGGCGTGTGGAGTTGCATGAAGTTTGAACTGCAGCAGATGCGCGCCCAGGGCAGCGGGGCCATTGTGAACTGTTCTTCACGGGAGATCTCATCGGCGGCAGCCAACGTGGAACCCACCATGCCGCGAAACACGGCGTCATCGGATTTACCTAGAGCGCGGCGCTTGAATACGCGACCCGCGGCATTCGCGTGAACGACGTTTGCCCTGGCATGATCCGAACCCCAATGTCCGACAAAATGATCGCCGAAGGACAGGGGCCAGAGTTGGACAGGATGCTCAATACCTTTGTCCCCATGAAGCGATTGGGGCGTCCGGAGGAGATTGGGGATGCCGTGCTGTGGCTTTGCAGCGATGCCGCCAGCTACGTTACCGGCCAGTCCATTTCAGTCGATGGAGGCTATGTGATGCGCTAAAGCGGTTCGCGCTTGCACACTTCAAACATGGTGAACGATTCAGGTCGACATGAACTTATCAAAGCGGATTCGGCTTTCCTCATTTGTGTTTGGCGGCAATTCGTTTCGCTTCATCGAAAGTGCGGCCTGGGAAAAAACTCGGCCTCACGGAATTGCTGGCGCCCAACGATCCTTCCCACGCGAATTGCAAAATCCGATTAATGGTGCGGCGTCTAGACCAACAACGTCGACACTGCGCAATTCCGAAGAGTCGCAAGAGTGCTTTCGACAGTAGCATCCTGTTCGGGACTTGAGAGATAAAGGACGCTGACCGAGATCTTACGCCGCTAAGAATGCGGGGAGCAGCGACTCCCCGCGCTCGCATTTCAGTCCTGGAAGTTGACGACTTCTCCAGTATTGGGATTGAGAAAGAGGGGAGCAGCAAGGCGTCGCTTGCTAAAGTCGAACATCGGCTGGATGTCGCCGGCCAGCGAATCGAATGAGTAGCCTCCGATCCTACCGGTTTGCCAATTGTCTTCAATGAACCTGACGATCGAAGTCTGGTCTGTCACGTGGTGGTCAACATAGTTCTGCTTTGCCCACGGAGAGACGATGAGGAACGGCAAGCGCGTTCCGTATCCGCACCGCGCTTGGTAACCGCCAGCGACCTTGGCGGGGTTGCTTCCGCATAGGCCTGCGCCGGTGAGCGCGTCGCGCGCGGTCTGCGACTGGTTCAGGATTGGGGGCATCACGTGGTCATACCAGCCACCGGAATCATCCCACGCAAGGAAGACGGCTGTCTCCGGCCACTCGCTAAGAGACTCGAGACGATTGATGAAGTCTGTGACAAATTGTTGTTCGAGGAGCGGGTTCGAATATCCCGCGTTGCCATCCTGGTAAGCGGGAGCTTTGATGAAGCTTACGGCCGGAAGATTGCCTATATTGGCTGCGTTCCAGAAATCAAGAATGTCATACTGATGATTTGCCTGGTCGCCCTGATGGCCAATCATCGCCACAGACGTGGGGCGCAGGTGATGCGGGTTAGCCGTCGAAGCGTAGTACTGGAATGGCTGGTGATGAGGGATATAGTCCTTGCGCACGCCGCCGTTGGTGGTGGTGTGGGTGGCGCTGCAGTCGCTGAAGCCGCCTTCAAACCAACCCCATGTGATGTTCTTGGCGTTGAGCAGATCGCCAATGTTCTTTCCGCTCAAGCCCACTTGGTCGGGGCTGCCACAGTCATCGTAGAGTGGGTCTGCATCGCCAATCAGGGTTCCCTGGACCACGTCACCGGAGATATCGCCTAACGACGCCGCGATGCCATGCGTCTGCCCGGAGATCAGGTTGACCGCTCCCGGAGATGACGGCCCGAAGGTGGTGTTGAAGGAACTATCGCTCATCGCAAAGTGCTGGGCATAATTCCACAACGCAGTGACTGTGTTTCCGTCGAAGTAGTCCACCACCTGTCCGGGAGCACAGCCGGAACTGGCAGTTCGTTCGGGGAACATGTCCATCAACCCATGGTCGAATGCGTTCTGCTCATCGGCATAGTCATGCGAGTCGCTGCATACGATAGCTTCGGCCGGGCTCAGGCGTTGAGGTTGAGAGGAATTGGGGTTGGCTGTCAGAAGTCCTGCCGTGCTTAATCCATTAACGTTCGGTGTATCCGGTCTTGCATGGAATGGATTTTCGCCGGTCAGATTAGCAGCGTTAGGGTACGTTGCGAAGTACTGATCGAACGACCGATTTTCCTGAAAGATCACGACGACGTGTTTGATCGGCGTAGTAGTCGGCGCATCGTGGCTGGTGGCGGCACTAAGCGGCATGCAAGGAAGCATGCCGCAAATGGAAAGAGCAAGAGCCTGTTTCGCAAAACCGGCCGGGGATTGCAGGTCACGCATGACGGTCTCCAGTGGCTGTGAATTTTCGCGGCACGGCGAAGAGGCTGCCGCGACTCCCAACATTAAGGTCCTTTTTGTTTCGAAGCGCGATGAACCGCTCATCAATCTCCTGTGAATACCGAAGCCGCACCACTCTTTCCGACGCGTCGGTCGACTGCCCGGGAGTCCGCGGTGAGCCCATGTCGCCTCCCGGCACAGACCCAGATAATTTACAAGGGATTCATCACTCAGCAATGATCCTCAAGTAGTTACTTGGGGCGGGCCTTTCCTGACCCGTCGTTCGCCTTGACGTATCCCCGACGAGCCATCGCACAACCAAATCTCAGGTCCCATCCCCAAGGAGAGTCTATGTACCGCAGCATCACACAAAAATTAGTCCTGACTGCTTCGATCTTCGCTGTTCTGTTCACGATCGTAGCTCCAGCTCAATCTCAAAAAGATGACTTTGCAACGAGCACCCCAATCAAGCACATCGTTGTGATCTTCCAGGAAAACGTGTCGTTCGATCACTACTTCGGAACTTACCCGGCCGCAGCCGTGAACAAAGATGGCAGCCGCTATTTCACCGGCGCGAAACCAGGTACCTCCCGGGTGAACAATCTTGTCAGCGCAGGGCTGCTTACGAACAATCCCAACGGCACAAACCCGTTTCGCATCGATCGCAGCAACCCCAACACCTGCGATGAGGATCATGGTTATGGGGACGAGCAGTACGCCTTTCACGGCGGCCTCATGGACCGGTTCACGGCCACGCTGCCCAACGGGCACACGTTCAGTTGCAACGATCCAAATCTTGGTCCGAACAGCACCATGGGCTATTACGACGGAAACACGGTGACTGCCCTGTGGAATTACGCACAGCACTTCGCCATGAGCGACAACTCATTCGGAACGTCCTTCGGCCCGTCCACACCCGGTCTCCTCAACCTGGTGGCCGGAACCACCTTTGAGGCGACGATCACCAACGGTCTTTCGGCTGCCGGAAACATCGCCGGAGCGGCCAGCAGCGGAGCCGATATCGGCGACCCCGATCCCGCCGGCGATGTGTGCTCGAATCCGAAGCGAACGCAGATCCAGATGTCGGGCCAGAATGTGGGTGACCTGCTGAACACGGCTGGCGTTACCTGGGGATCGTTCATGGGCGGCTTTGCGAATTGCAAGGCGGCCGTATCCACTGGAATCACCGGGCTGACCACTGCCGACTACATTCCCCACCACGCGTTTTTCCAGTACTGGCAATCGACATCGAATCCCAATCACACGCCGAGAACCTCGGTGGCGATGATTGGCCATCACGGTGACGCGGCCAATCACGAATACGACCTCACCGACTTCTGGGATGCTCTGGCCGCACACAATCTGCCCGCAGTCAGCTTCTTGAAGGCGCGCGGCATCGAGGATGGACACGCCGGTTACTCCGACCCTCTGGATGAGCAGAACTTCCTGGTGCAGACCATCAATCGGCTGGAGCGGTCCCCGGAATGGAACCAGACCGCCGTCATCATCGCCTATGACGACTCTGATGGCTGGTACGACCACCAGGTGGGCCCGATTGTGAGTCAGTCTGATGTCGCCGACGACCAGTTACTTGGATCGGGCAGTTGCGGCACACCGAAACCCATCGATCAAGCGGGGACCATCCAGAACGGCCGTTGCGGCTACGGTCCGCGGCTGCCGCTGCTGATTGTGTCTCCTTTTGCTCGGTCAAATTACGTCGACCACCTGGTGACGGATCAATCATCCATCCTGCGATTTATTGAAGACAATTGGAACCTAGGAAGAATCGGGAATGGATCGGCAGACGCAATTGCGGGTCAACTGGACGGCATGTTCGACTTCGGCGATGGGAGTTCGAATCGCAAGCTGTTTCTCGATCCTCGGACTGGCCGGCCGCAAGACTGAGCTTCACATAGGCGAGTTCANNCATGGTTGGTGAAGACCGGTAGTGCAGTTGAAGACGTAACCTTGGCCAATCCCTCAACTTCTCCATGACTCCCCGCGGAAACAGTGGTCGGGATGGATATGTCTTGAGTAGTGCCGACGGCGAGGCGTCCAACCGTTACGACAACCTCATTACCCTGCACGGTAATCGTATCGCCAGGCGTGCCCGCGAACGATAAATTCCCAGCCATCCTAAGTCGTACCTGCGTTCCATTAATCGAGGATTGAGAATTGTTCTTCACGTGGACGGTGTAAGTGATCTCACCGCCTGCATCAACTCTCTCTGGTGCTGAAAGTGCCGCTGATAAATGGAGTTCGGGCTTGGTGATGGACCACTTATCAAGCAGCACGGACGTTCCGGTGGCCGGAGACGACACAACTTGTCCGGTCGCTGGATCGATCTGCGTATCAGGAATTGGATCGTTCAGTGGCTGGCCATTGATATCGGTTCCAAAAGGCGTTGGATCGGCGGCAGTGGCCGACGATGTCGACTGCAACGGCTCGCTGATCTGGAAAAGTGTGAGCTTGTTGCCGGCTACCACTACATCGCCAAAGGAGAAGACCTTCGACTTGAACCTGGCAGTGATCTTTTGGCCTTGGCCCGCATTCGGAAGGAAGTTCACCATTTCAGGATTGGTGAGATTGGTGTCTAGCCAGGATGCGGGGCCTTGCTGAACAGTGAGTCCAGGCTCATCAGTAAACGTCCCGGTTGCAGAGTCATCCTGATCGAGACCTACGCCGCTGCCGCGAGGCGTCGCGAAGGCGCCATCAAAGTCGCGGTTGCCGCCCGCGCCTTCCACAAGATAGAGCACGCCATCCGGCACGGTGTTGGTCACTCCGTCGTAATCGGCATCCACATAGACGGCAGGCGCACCCGTCGCAGTGCTCACAGGACCGGAGACGCGGGATGTTGAGCGAATCGGCAACGTCCTTTGATAGTTATGCTCGTGACCGTTGAACACGAGATTCACACCGTGATCCTCAAGCAGCTTGGCTACAGCCCGCATCTGGTTGTTCACGATGGTGGCATCGCCTGAAGAGAACGCCGGCTGATGATAAACAACGATCTTCCAAAGTTGCTTACTGGAATCGAGATCGTTGATAACCCAGTTGCCCAAAGCATTGGGATAGGGGGTAAAGACCGGCGGCGGTGCATTAAAGGCGTTGGTGCCGGGAAGGTTGTCATTGAACAGATGCGGATCAGCATCCAGAAAAAGAAAATGTGCGTTGCCGTAATCGAAGGAATAGTTGCTCTGGTGATCTATCTGGGTCTTGGCGCCCTTACCGGTATCGACGGCCGTAGAGTCACGGAAGGCCTTGATCGCCGCTGGCGAGGTATATGTTTGTCCCTGGTACGTCAGATGAAACCCGGTCGCAGCGGGTGTGTCGCCATTCCACGCATACTGGATGTCAAATCCCTCCGGGCCATTCTGCGGGAAGTAGAAGTCATTGAAAAAGGAGAGTGCATCCCCGCCGCTGAGGTTTCCGCTGAATGGCGGCGCGGCGTTGTCGGCCAGCAGATTCGCAGAGACTCCCGTGGCGCCCAGGTCGTGGTTTCCATCCACTGGAAAGAACAGTTTGCTGCGAAGGATGGGAGCGCCGGTTTCATTTGAGTCCAGCTCGCTGTTGAATACCGGAAAAAAGAAGTCGCGGTAGTTGTCTTCACTCCCTACGGTATACACGTTGTCCCCTGTATTCAGGATGAAATCCGCCTCTGGCCGCGGCGGTTGATTCGCCAGCGGAATCTTAGCAGCGTCGAAAATGAGATGAGCAATGCGCGCCTCGTAATCGACGATGCGAGCAGGATTCGAATTCGGAACAGCCGGAAAGAAGCCCTCATCGCCTTCGACGGCGAATGAGAAGACCGGTCCGCGCTTGCGGGTGTGGAATGAAGAGGAAAAGCCACCGTTCGGCATGCCCGGCCCAGTCACGACGTATTGATACTCAGTGTCATATCTAAGGCCGCGCAGAACTGCGGTGTAGTTTGAGTGAGGCCCGTAGGCTCCGGGAATTATGGGCAACGCGGGGTCAGACGCGAGATAGTTATCGACAACCCGAGCGCTGGGCTGAACTACGCGACGCTCATGTTCGTCTGCTCGAAATTCGACTTTGTAGGCAACAGCGTTGGGAGCGGTTTCGTCGGTTTGCCAAGCGATCACGATCTGGTCAGAAGCACCAAATGTTCCGTTATCGCCAAGCTGGACATAAGGGGAGAAGGTGACTTGCTGGCCAAAGGCAGCGGGAGCAAGCGCGACGCACGCGATCAACGCCAGTTGAAGCAGCATTGATTTCGTGCAGATCAAGCAGGAGGGCTTCATGGGGAATCTCCTTAACGATCGATTGGGCTTGTAAACGTTGGTTGGGGCGTCGTGGCAGATCAGACTCGACCTCCGATCGAACCGCGAAGACGAGCGCAAGTATATTTCGTGGTCGATCTCGGATTGATGAATGTGTCTTCAATTCTCGGGGAGCATCGGACGCGCAGTGCTCAGGCCCAACTTCAATGAGACCGCGGCGCTATTTCGCAAGAGTTGATTTGCAACGAGAGCATCTGACGCAATTAATCTTCTTGTAACTTTGGCTGTTCACGCTCGATGCGTGAAGGCCCGTTTTTCGAATTCCCCCGAGAAGATCTCCGCGCTCACACTGTCTTTGCCAACTACCCGGCGACGTTTTCTTCAACAGCTAGGCTCGTTGACGGCCGCTACGGCGGCGCGTGCCGATTCCATGCGGGAACCGCCGACTGGGGCCGCACGGTTGCTCGACACGAGAGCGCTTGCCCGCTTTGTCGACGCACTGCCAATTCCGCACGTTGCCCAACCAGCCGGCACGCGGCCAAGCCACGCAAATCTAGAATTCCGTATTCCCTACTACCGCGTAGTGATGAAGGACTTTCAAGCCAAGGTGCACCGCGATGTGGCCCCAACGACATTCTGGGGATTCAATTCGTCGTGCCCCGGTCCTACGATTGAAGCGCGCAGCGGCGAACCGATTCCGGTGGATTGGGCAAACGACTTGCCGCATCAGCACCTATTCCGCATCGATCACTCGCTGCATGATGCGGAGGCCGATAAACCCGAAGTAATGAGCTTGGTTGAAAAGACACTGTTCGCGTCGATCCCATGACTGTAACCCGCATCATCGTGAAGTTTGAAGGCTTCGCCGGAAGATATGTCTGGCATTGCCACAAGCTGGAGCATGAGGACAATGAAATGATGCGACCCTATCTAATCGCTCCCGCATAACGACTCGAGTCTGCCGGTTGGCGAAAAGGTCGATCGACTCTCTATAAGCAACTTTTCGATCCGCACCGGCAAATCGCGAGCGTCTGGACTAATGGAGAGAGCAGTTGCGCGACCAATGCCGGCACTTGCGTTCAAAGAACATGAATGCCGCATTAAATGGCGGGCGCAGCACTCTTCGTCACAGCGCTTCTTCAGTGCCACGCCTATAATCCTTTGCTGATTCACCAACTTCATCCTGGCCTGGCACTCGCTCAAACCGGCTCGAATGATTGCGGGCTGTCGTGTGGCGGCATGGATTCCAGGGCGTGCGAATCACGAAACGGGGGTTCGGAAATGAAGCAGAATAGCAAAAAGATTGTCATCGTTGGCGGCGGCATCGCTGGGCTCTGCGCCGCAGTGTACGCGCTGAAGTGTGGCTACCAAGTCGAGGTGCTGGAGATGCACGACATGGCCGGTGGCCTGGCGATGAGCTGGTGCCGCGGGCCCTACACCTTCGAGACCTGCCTACACTGGCTTGTTGGCTCCAGTCCCAATGGTGAGTTTCATGCCCAATGGCAAGAAGTCTTCGACATAGAGCGACTGACCTTCGTCAATCTGGAAGAGTTTGTCCGGATTGAAGCGGAGAGTGGCGACGGACTGAGCATCTACACCAATGTCGATCGTCTGGAGACAGAACTTCTCCGCCGCGCTCCCCAGGATGCCGTCGCGATTCGCGATCTTACCCGTTCGATACGGAGTCTCGGGAAGTTCAGAATGCTCGATCCGTCGGGCGGCCTGGCCGGCAACTGGCTGAATATGCTCCGCGATCTGCCGGTCTTTCCGCTACTCGGCAAGTTGTCGAAGATGAGCGGCAAGGACTACGGCAGTCGCTTCGCCGATCCGCTTCTGAAGAGCTTCTTCTCCACCGGTGACGTGGGAAGGCTGTCGGCGATTGCTATGGTTCTCTCTCTGGCATGGATGAATACGGGCAACGCCGGATATTGCATCGGCGGATCGCAGGCGATGATACGTCTCATCGAAGAGAAACTCTCCGAACTGGGTGGGAAGATACGGTTCAAAGCCAGGGTCGAACGGATCCTGGTGGAGAACGATACCGCGGTGGGCGTTCAGCTCAGCGGCGGCGAGACCGTGATGGGCGATTGGGTGATCTCCGCCGCCGACGGACACGCGACGATCTTCGATCTTCTGGAAGGCAAGTACGTCGACGCAGCAACCCGAAAGATGTACGACGAGAAAGAACTCTTTGCTTCCTACCTCCAGATATCTCTTGGTGTGGCGCTCGATCTCAAGCATCTGCCCCCCATGTCAACCTATGTTCTCGAATCGCCGGTCTTGCTCGACCCTGGCAACGAAATCAAACACATTGGGTTCCGGTTCTTCCACTTCGATCCAACCTTCGCGCCCCTGGGCAAGACCGCGGTTACGAGTGTTCTTCCCACCCGCAACTTCAAATACTGGACGGCTCTCCGCGACAACAATCTCGCTGCCTATCGCGCCGAAAAGCGACGCATAGCCGACGTCGTAATCGCACTTCTGGAAAGACGAGTGCCCGGGGTGCGAGGGGCGGTGGAGATCGTAGATGTATCCACACCGGCCACGGTTTTCCGTTACACCGGCAACTGGAAGGGAACCATGGAGGGATGGCTGGTTGAGCCGGGCGCAGGTTTCAAGCCCCTCCCGAATACGCTTCCCGGATTAAAAGGCTTCGTGATGGCCGGCCAATGGGTGATGCCAGGCGGTGGTCTGCCGTCAGGCCCAATGACAGCGCGGCCCGCGGTGAAGGCCATCTGCAAGCACGATCACGTGCCCTTCGATGTTCATTCGGAACATGTTGAAAAGCCCGAACCTGTTGCTGTGTGACCGAAAACGAGAGCGGAGTGATCTCCAGGCTCGATTAAACCGGCATTGTTGTAAATCACGTCCGGTCTCCCATATCGTTCCGCAATTTCTCGGTGGGCCCCCCGGATAGACGGATAGACGTGTAGGTTAGGCAGAATTCGGGCTTGTCAAGGGGACCTGGAAGATCAGGCCCGCTTTCTAATTCGTTGCTCTTGTGGACTAATGATCACTTATCAAGTTCACATCCGATTCATCGCTTGCGATCGTGAGATGGAGATA
>PLXP01000123.1 GCA_003151435.1 Acidobacteriaceae bacterium | reverse complement strand
GGCGCCCCGAAGAGCTCTTCCTCCGAAGGGAACCTGGAGAACTCTTCGTCCGCCGCAATCCTCGAATTCGTAGTGGCGGCAGCCACTTGGTCGATCACTGGCCAATCGACGCCGTGCTCGGGACTCAGCACGTTAGCTGTGCCGTACCACTGAGAATTGGCCACCTGGGTTACCAACTCTTTGGACAGGCAGAGGCCCCGGTCGCTGGCCCATTTCTCCCTGACCACAAGCGCCACGAGTTCGGGATGCTCCCGCTCCGCGCCGGTGTAGTCGGCCTCGCGGTCGAGTCCGAGAAGTTGGGCCACGGCGGCGCTACCCACACGGTCGAGGAAGCGGATTTTCCACCCGAGGGCTGCCGCCGCGAATCGCATCGTCCCCAGCGCATGGCCGACATCGTGTTGGCAGTACCGGAACGCACGCTCGCCATACTTCCAGGCCTCCCGCCAAAAAATGGACGACAGCCCCACGAGGAATGAACCCTCCGGAAACGCTGCCGTCAAGGCCGCCCAGACCGAGGGATCAAAGTCCGCTCGAAGCTCGAGACCGTGCACCTTCGATGCATAGTGGTATACACCGGGACGGTTGTGGATAGTGTCCAAAGACGGCAAGAGCACGTATCCCTCCGTCGGGTGGAGGTTCCCGCTAGACGGATTGGCACGCAGAGGCCATGTGGTTCCCTCGAACTGTTTCCAGGCTGTGAGCGAGAGTGCGTATCGCAAGAAGAGTGAGATGGAGTCCACCGAAAGCGGAGCCGGCACCAACTTGTCCGGAACGTAGAGCTGCCAGTACGGAAGCGCCCGCCCCTCCTCGGGGAGAGGAAGGCGAACCAGCGGCGCTCCGTCGTAACGGCGGAACGGATCTGGCTGCTTGGCCCAATCCAGGTATCCAAGCGCGGCGGCATAGCGGTGGTGGTGGTGCTTCGTTCTCTCGTGGTAAGCCACCACGACTTGCTCGGCAGGAAGGTCGAGGTCGTCCGTATCCATCTTCTGTGCAACATCAGGAGGAGTATTTGCTTCCATGACCATCGTTGCCTTCCCGTCTCGGGTGAGTGCTTCATGCCAAGCGACAAATCGCTTCTTCCCGGAGTTGCAGCTTTATCCAGTCGTTCCACGTTATTTCGGTCTGTTCACGCCGCCCACGCGACGCAATCATTCGGGTAAGGTAACGCGAGTTGAATGTCAGTGCCTGATCACTGTGGTAATTGGAAAACCGCAGCAAGCTGAAGGCTTGGCCTGATAACACGAAGAACAACGAGACAATCGTTTTGCAACAAATCTCGCGAATGCGACGGTGGGCGAATTCCTGGCAAGCTTTGATTCAAATTGATGCGAGGATCTTCATCTGATCTCAACAGTTCTCTAGCTCCCGGCCCGATTTACAGACTCTGCTCGCGAGCGGATTGCCCGATATTGGTACAGAACTATGTTGAATCGATAGAAACGACGATGAATTGTGGTGCGCACAAACCGGGAATGCCAGCCATGGCACTAAGCGCTGCTCATTCCCCAAACACTCGGAGAAGATAACTCAATGGCAAACAATGCGACCGGAAACTTCATCAACGACAGATTTCCGCTGGAGGCATATAACGAATTGCGCCGGTGGCTGGGCAAGTGGGCCAATCAGGAGTTCGATAAGAATAAGCGCCTGGCCGCATTCATAGCTCTTGAAAACCTGAATTCCTTAGGTGAAACGATGTTGGGCGAAAGTATGCCAGATAGTCTCCAATGAGAATTGGTCGGGTGGGCGAAATCAGGATGACCAATACAGGGACCCTGAGCCTTGTTATCGTGGCCTGTTGCCCTCGGGTCCCCTAAGCAAACGTGATTGTTTTGCCGATATAAGAGTGGGGCTTTCTGTCTTTGAATTGCCCTTGTCCTGATCGGAAGCATCGATGAGGCCGAAAGTCAGCGCTGACACGGGCGCGAAAGGGAACGCAATCCTGTGGTTAAACTCAGGAGCGAGTGGTTTAAAAGTCATGCCGAACAATTATGAAATCAGGAACAGAGACTGCACCAGTTCTAAGGTGGTGCTGGTGCGCGGTGTCCAAGCAAAACACTTACGGAGAAACCCCTCAGCCTCGCACCTCACAACCGAGTTTGTTTTGCAAGGCTTCCTGGACGGTGATGATCTTCACATCTTCACGACCGGAAACAGCGAGGAGTTAGAAAATGTAGCCAAGGTAGTGCGAGAGGTTGGTGGCGACTTTTCGAAGGCTGTGATGCTCACTCTGGAACGGAAGAGCGGCGAAAGCGCCTAGTGAATCTTCTGATGGGATTTACATCACGACTGGACCACCGGATTAGACTACCGGAATCCGGCGGCGGCCTTCGCTCACCGGACTTATTTGATTCGGTCTAAGCAGTTGATTCAAGATCCACTTGTTCGAGAAGGCGCCCCTCGGCTCTGTGGTTCGTTGAATGCCGTCAATGAGCGCATTGGCGGAGATAACACGGCCAATATTTTTGAATCGAATAAATGTGAAATCGCTTGATGTAGCGCAGGTGCGAGACACGTTGTATTATTTTTCAGCTGGATTTCTTACCTTCAAACAGAGTGATTTCACTTCTTGTTTGAGTGCGGATCGGCCGTTACTGAGACTTGAGTGCCCGTAGTGGCACGAGTTAGCCTCGTGGCGGGCCTCTGCTACTTGGAATCCATCGTGCGTTGCAGAGGCGCAAATGAGAACTGGCATTCTCGTCCTATCGCGGAGTATCGGGCTGGTGAAGATATAGCCTGATCGGCCTCGCAACGCGCAATATTTCACACACCTCAAAATGGGCACCGATTGGCCGCTTATGGCGATTATGCGCTGGTTTACCTCACCACGAACTCTGGATTGTTTCCAGGGCCATTGATAATCTCTGACTGATTGGGCGCACACACGCTCCCGATAAAATGACAATCGACGGTTGTAGACAATGATGGCGCGAAACGGGGACGAGATTTGAGCGACTTTATCACGTCGGACATAGTGACGGATCGCGAGAAACAGTTTGCGCTAGCTGATCTCCTGAAGTGCGAATACTTCAAAAGGCAAAGGGAGGACTATTATGCGGCACGAGAAGCTGGCTGCCTTAACCGCTATCGGAACTACGCAACATTGCTGGAAGACCTCGAGGACATCCACGCTTACAACGAGGCGCATGCGAAGTCCTTTGCCAAGCGGTTTCGCGAGGGCTCCGAAGACTGGCGAAACTGCGAAGCGATATTTTCAGAGGTGATCGTATACCGCGCCTACATCCGTGGGGTGTATGAGGGTGTGATTCGGGGTATTCATCTTGAAAAAGCGGAGTCAGACATCATTGTGGAGCGTCTCGACGGGTCGAGGATGTTCTTGGAAGTGTTTTGCGTGATGCCGTCATTTCAGTTATGCGGTGAGGACAGGGAACCCAGCGTGTATAGCGTCAAGACGCACACACAGACCGAAATCGCTTCGATCCGTCAAAAGCTTCTTCGCAAAATCTCCAGGCAGAGCCAACTCTCGAAGCCGCGTGAAAACTTTGCGGTCATCGAACTCAACGATACCAGGATTGCGGGAGATTTCGCCGTGCTGTCCTCGCTATCGAGCGGATACAAACTGAAAGTTGGGCTTGAGAGTGGCAAGGTACTGTCGAGGGGCTACGACTGGTACAACTCAGTTTTTGACGATCCCAGCACGCAATACTTGAGGGGAGTCATCTACTTCAGCTTGGGCGATTATGAGTCACGGAAGTTTATCTTCAACCCGAACTTCAGATCGCAATCAACGTGATGATTTCTGCGAAGTAGGCTAGCATGCAGCATCAGACCTTTTGCGTCTCAACTGCTGCCAACAGGCCTTAGCTCGTTTCGAGCCGCTTCCAGTTGAACAATGGCCCGAATCGATCATTCACAGGTTCTTCCAAGTTCTGCTTGCACCCGAGGTAACGCTCTGTAGTCAAAACTGAGGCGTGGCCAAGAAGAAATTGGATCTGCTCCAATTCATCTCCGCTCGCGTGGCACAGCTTCGCACAGGTTCTCCTCAAATCATGTGGGGCGAGGTGATCGAGTTGGACGCGCCGGGCACAGTCCCGAACGGCGTACCAAACGACGCTCTCAGTGACCCCGCGGCCCCAAGCTGATCCGTGTCGACTAACAGCCCGGAATATTCGTCCGTCTGCAACCTTTGCGGCCAACATCCATCGATCCACGGCGCTCTTCACCCAAATCGGCATGGGCACGGTGCGGATGTGTCCGCCTTTTCCGACCAGGTCGACAATTGCCCAGTGGCCTTGGCGAATCTGAATATCTTCCTTCTGAAGTGAGGATAATTCCGCTCTTCGAAGTCCACAGCCGAGCAGGATCGAGATCATTGCCAGATCACGGCTGTTCCGGAGGCTTTCGCCATCTGATTTCTCCAAAAGTGATCGCGATTGTTCAAGTGTGAGCCAATTCCCGGCACGCACACCCAACTGCTTGACACCTTTGACGCGCCGGATTCCAGCTGCAAGTTTAGGACTCAACAAGCCCGAATCTGCAGCCTCAAATGCCAGCCGACGAACGGCCGCAAGTCTTTGGTTGATGGTACCCGCCGCGAGACCGAGCGATTCGAGATACAGGCGGAATCGCAGGACTACCGTGCGATTCAGCGCGAGGCGCGGTTCGGAGCAGTACCATGTGATGAATTGCTCCATCGCGAACTTGTAATTTCGCCGTGAGTTGGGCGAACTCAGGCTGCAGAGGACCGCGGACTTCGCATGGTCGAGATCAGGTAGGCGGAGGACGATCTTCCGCCGAATGGGCTTTTTGCTCTTTCTTCGCATACAAGCAGCCTCCTCGCCGCTGGAATGCCGCCAAGATACACGCTTTCGCCCCGGGGTTTGGTCTGGACGGCGACATCGGCGAACGCTCAGGCGATTTAGCGCGACTTGAAGAACCTAGAGCCTGCTTTGGTCGAACCCATCCATCGAGCTGGTTTGAGGCTTGCATTTAAGCGCGTTACTTTTGTCGACTAGGATGGGATGTGTTCACCTGTTGTCCATGTTGTGGTTTGTTCGAAGAGTCTTGCCGGGAGGGCTTTTGTGCAATCAACGTTTTCATTTAACCGCATGACTTTCGAAGCGAAATCCAAAAAGCTGCGGCCGTTCGCTGGAGCGCCGCTTCGAGTTCACTTCCTTTCTGTCCACGGAACTCTATTCGCTCTTGTGCTGTTTGCCTCTTCCCTTTTTGCGCAAGGCAAGACCATGTACATCTCGAAACGCTATTTGAATATTCCGGTGGCACGTGCGAGTGAGATGTACGTGATTCAGATCCAAGTTGACGGGGTTCAAAGACGGGAATTTCCGGTGCAATTGGCTGAGCATTCTCCGGACTACTGGATCTTTATCGATGTGAGCGAATTCCGAGGACAGACCATCACGCTTTTGGGGCGGTCGTCTCAGGCTGCTCTCGATCGGATTTATCAGGCTGACAAGATTGAAGGTGCAAGTTCCCTCTACAAAGAGCGCAATCGTCCTCAGTTTCACTTCACCGCGATGCGAGGTTGGAGCAATGACGTCAATGGGCCCATCTTCTACAAGGGTCAATTCCATTTGTTCTGGCAAGCTTTTCCGTTCGGCGTAAAGTGGGACACCGGTTTCATGTATTGGGGGCATGCCGTGAGCAAAGACCTGATCCACTGGCAGGAGATGGCTCCCGCTCTCATGCTCGACCGGCTCGGCTCACCATGGTCCGGTAGCAGTCTGGTCGATCACAACAACGATGGGGGATGGGGAAAGGATGCGCTGGTGCTGGTCTATACGGCCTTTGACCGCCACTCGCAGAAACAGGTGCAGTGCATTGCAACCAGCACAGACAACGGAGTTACCTTCACTCGCTATGCAGGCAATCCGATTGTGGACAGCAATCGCGAGGTCGGCTCGAACGATACGAGAGATCCAAAAGTCTTTTGGTACGAGCCTAAGAAACATTGGGTGATGGTTTTATTTGAGAAGGATGGGATGTCCTTCTACACTTCGACAGACCTGAAGGCGTGGATGCGGAAGAGTCACTTCAACGGTCTGCACGAATGCCCCGATTTTTTTGAACTACCCATAGATGGAGACCCCCGTCAGCTCAAATGGATTCTCCATGGAGGCTCGTCGAGCTATTTCATCGGCAGTTTCGATGGCGAGTCATTCCGCGCTGAATCTCCTGAGCTTCATTATGCAGAAGGGAAAAACGCGCATGGGGACGATGCTCTCTATGCAGCACAATCTTTCGCTGAAATGCCGGATGGCAGGCGAGTCCAAGTAGCATGGGGAAGAATTCAGCCAGAGGGAATGGCTTTCAACCAGATGATGCTATTCCCCACCGAATTCAAGCTGGTAACCACACGCGATGGTCTTCGGATGCGCGCAACTCCCATTCAAGAGATAAAACGGCTGCAACGGAAGCCGCGGGTGTGGTCGTCGTTGACGACTGCCGATGCCAATCAAGCGCTGAAGAGGGCTGGGTCTGGACCTCTCGACGTGAGGCTTAAGGTGACTCTGGAGAAGAATGAGGAACTTGCCATTCGATACCAGGGGAACACGATTGCTGCAATCAATTCAGCAGAACTTGAGAATGGCCGGGGTTCTCTGGAAGTCTTGATCGACAAGGCTGTCGCTGAAATCTTTGTTGATGGGGGAGCCCGCTACATCGTAAGAGAAATTCCCACTACCCCAGGCGCTGGCTTGGAAGTTTGCCTGGGGAAGAACGCAAGCGCGATTGACCGCCTTGAGATCTTCCCAATGAAGTCGATGTGGGCAGCCCCTGAGCCGAGCAAGAGATGAGAGCGCCACTTCACCTAAATCTCAACTGATGACTTTCAGGCCAACCCTTGATTCCAAGCTGATGTCGACTTGGAAACATGCTCAGGCGATTTGGCATCAACCGAGCTGACGGGGCGGGATTGAGGTCAGCTTCATGCTTGCTGCGACACGAGCGTTTTCGCCTGGACTGCTCGAATGTTTCTGTGATGCGTAGCGGGGATACTGAATCAGTCCAGTGATCTTGCGCTCCTCGCTACTCGGACCGCAACGCCAGCGCCGGATCGACTCGGCTTGCACGGTGCGCAGGAAAGTACACGGACAGCGCAGCGACAAAGACCAGCAGACAGACCGATGCTAAAAAGACAAACGGGTCACGCGCCTTGACTTCGAAGAGTTGGCTTTCCACCAGGCGCGCCAATGCGAGCGCCGCACCCAGCCCGGCCGCAATGCCTGCCATTGCGGGCCTCATCCCTCCGGCCAGGACCAATCGCATAATGTCCCGGCGCTGCGCACCCAGGGCTGTGCGAATGCTGAGTTCGCGTACCCGCAGGCCGATGGAGTGCGACATCACTCCATAAACACCAATGCACGCCAGGCTGATGGCCACCGCGGCAAACAGGCTCAGCAGAAGCAGCGCCGATCGTCTGGAGGCCAGCGACCTGTCAACGTCCTGTTCCAGAGTGCGTACGTTGGCGATGGGTTGATTGGGATCGGCTTCGAGTACGGTCTTCCTTATCGTCTCGACGAGAGACGACGGCTGCAGAGTGGTCCGGGCCACAATACTGATGTTGGACGACGGGGGGAAGAAAAAAGCTTGAGTGCCATACACTCTCGGGCGAGGATCGTGCTCGATGTCACGCTGATGAACGGGCGCAACGATCCCCACGATCTCGCAATCCTTGCCCAGGAAATTCACATGCCGGCCGAGGGGATTTTCATTGGGATAGAGGTCTCGCACGATCCCGCTATCGATCACTACAACAGGAGGCGCGGTCGGAATGTTGTCCGCATCCGCGAGAAAGCGTCCACCCAGCAACCCGATTCCGAGAGTGGAGAAATAGTCGCCACCCACGCTGTCGACCCCAACCACGTACCGCGCGAGCGGTTCAGGCTTGTCCTTCCGGCTAAGGAATTCGCCACGTTCCATGCCGCTCAAAGGCAATGTGGAAATGGTACCGGCCGATTCAACTCCGGGCAGTGCCCGGATGCGTCCGATCAGATCCTTGGTAAAGCGCAGGCGGTCTTCATTGCCGGAGTATTTTTTCCCGGAGAACGATAGGTCGAATGCCACTGTGTGTTTGGGGTTGAAGCCGAGATCCGTCTCCGTCACGCGAATAAAGCTGCGCAGGAACAGACCCGCGCCGACGAGCAAGACAAGGGTAAACGCAAACTCGGATACCACCAGGAAGGACTGCGACC
Source organism: Acidobacteriaceae bacterium (assembly GCA_003151435.1). GTDB lineage: Bacteria > Acidobacteriota > Terriglobia > Terriglobales > Acidobacteriaceae > Telmatobacter. The sequence continues at coordinate 4,813 of PLXP01000123.1, read as the reverse complement.
GTCGCTTGGAACGCGACGCCGATCCGCGTTCGGCCTCCTTCAAGTCATGGTTCACATCCGCGTGTGCGGCCCGCCACGCGGGAAGGATCCCAAACAATATCCCGCAACCGCACGCCACGAGTATCGAAAACAACAGCACCTTTGAATCGAGCTGAGGATGGAGGATTTGAGGGAGTTGCTTCGCCACCATGTGCGTCAGCAAGCGAATGCTGAAATTGGCGACCAGCAGGCCTACTGCGCATCCTGAAGTTGCAAGCAAGATGCTCTCAGTCAGCATTTGTCGCACGATCCTCCACGTGTGAGCGCCCAGCGCAATCCGCACAGCCATCTCTCTCGCACGAGCGTTTCCACGAGCCAGCAGCAGGTTGGAGACATTCGCACAGGCGATCAATAGCACCAGGGCCACCGCACCGAGGAGGAGAAAGAGCATCGGACGGGTGCCTCCGACGAAAAGTTCCTGGAGAGGAGTTACCGCTACACTCCACTGAGCCTTCCATGATGGGTATTGCGTCGCGAGTTGTTGCTTGATTCCCCGAAGTTCAGCCTGCGCTTCAGCGCTGGAGGTCCCTGGCAACAGGCGCCCCACAACCCGCCTAAAGTGAGCGTCGCGTCCCCAGTACGTGCCGGGAGCATCGACCACATCGGGAACAAGAAACTGAACGTCATCCTGCCACAACGCGCGCGGCGGAAGCACACCGATGACGGTGTAAGGAATCTGGTCAAGTGAGACCGACTTTCCGGCAACCCCCTGGTCTCCGGCGTAATGGCTTTGCCAAAAGGAATGAGTCAACAGAACAACATGGTTGTTCCCGCCCACAGCAGCTTCGCTCGCAGCGAAACCCCGTCCAACGGCCGGAGCGATTCCCAATACCGATAGGTACTCGGCGGACACCTTCAAGCCGTTGATACGCTCCGCGGTCCCCATCCCAGTCAGGTTGCTGCGCATGTCTTCATAGACGGCGAGTTGGGCAAACTTGGAGGTGTGGTCGCGCCAGTCCTTGAAAGCGCCTCCCGACAGAGACCCATTGGGCCGTCCGTCCGGCATCGTTTCCGTCACATCCACGAGTTGTTCGGCATGGGGATACGGCAGCGGCTGCAGCAGGGCCGAGTTGATCACGCTGAAGATAGCCGTGTTAGCTCCGATGCCTAGCGCAAGCGTAATCACGGCCACCGCCGTGAACCCTGGGCTCTTGCGCAACTGGCGCAGTGCGTAGCGAAGGTCCTGGATCAGTCCTGTCATCTTGCTTCTTTCCTGACTGCTCATAGGGCAACGCAGCCAAACGGTTAAACCTCGCAACAGCGCGTGCGGGAACGAGAGATGCCTGTGTCGCAACGAGCGCCGACGACAGGTCCGCACTGAAATCCCCCGGTGATTGATCTCTTCTACTGGATACAAGCAATCTGGTCGCCAATCGTGTCCAATAAAATGTCCGGAAAATCCCTGTGAGCGTCACATCCGTGCCTTCTGCTGTGCGATTTTGAAAACGGGTGTGCGGAATCGGCCAATTCTCCGGTTGGCTCGCCTGTTGGCATCGAGTCCACGAGCGGTAAATCGCCCAAAGGAGGGGGGAGAAGCCCCCCGTCTTTCATTTTGCTTTTCCTGTTCGAGTGCCGCTTTGCCGGTAGGTTCAACCTCAAATGGTGATAACAGGCCAATGCGCTCATTGACGGTCGGTTACGCGGATGTCAGGATTACTTCCCGAAAACGCCATAGCATCCGGGGACCGATTTTCTATCGGACTGGTTTTCCAAATTCTCAGCACACCTGTTGCACACCAGGCGACGCGCGGCTTCAGAATGCTCGCAACCAAAGAGCTGGGGTTGGCTGATGCCGGATCAGTTGCCGTTATGTCGGCACTGCGCCAGTCTTCCGGTAGTTGAGGTTCGATGGCACATCGCCGTTGCCTAGGGCGTTTTTAGTGACTAAACGTCGAACGCCCTTAACGCCGATTGCCAAGCGCTCCTCGTCAATCCTTCGACCGCTCTGCACTATGGACCAGCAAAAACATCCGCTAGAATCGACCGGCTATAGAGGCTCGGTTCCATCCGCCGCAAGCAGTTGGAGGATCGGAGGATTTCCCACCGATTACGCCCAACGCGTCAAGCTGACCGAGCCCACGTCCGCGGCCATCTAGCGAAGGTCGCGAAGCCGTGTTCAACCTGCCTTCTCCTCAATGGCTGATTATTCGGAACGCAATGCCTGCATAGGTTCAATTGAAGCGGCGCGACGGGCGGGGATGAGCGCGGCAATCAGGCCCGCGGCCATCAGCAGCAGCGCCAGCAAGACGAAGCCGCCAAGATCTTTTTGCGCGTCGATATAGATGACCATGCCGATGATTTTGCGGACCGCCAGCGTGAGCGCCAGACCGGCTACCGTGCCCGCGCCCATCATCCACGAAACGCGGCGCAGAACCATGGCGAGAATACCGGATCGTGTTGCTCCCAGAGCCATCCGGACGCCAATGTCGCGCGCCGATTGTTCAACTTCATGGCCGATGAGACCGTGGAGGCCCACCAATGCGAGCACAAGCGCGAGACCGGCAAAGATGCCGAAAAGCCAGCTCTCCATGCGCTGGAAGACCAACGTTTCGGAGACGACTTCGGTCATGGTTCGCGGCTCTTCGAAGGGAACCGTGGGGTCCAACTCATGAATGATGGAACGAATGGCTGGAATCACTTGCTTGGGATCGCCAGTGGTGCGAACGACCAGAGTCATATTGGCGAGTCTGTCCGCGCGATTCTTGGGGTAAACCTCATCCATCAGATAATCGAGCTCCGCAAGCGGCGGATCGTAAATGCTCTGGCGCACGTTGCCGGCGACGCCGACAATCCTGGTCCAGTTCTCCTGTTTGGGGTCGTCATCGATGCGCTGCATCGTGGGATCGAGTCCGCCAGGGATAAGCTTGCGCACAAAGGCCTCGTTTACCACAATTGTGTCGGCAATGTTTTCGGAGCGGTCCAGAGCAGGCGAGAGTAGACGACCACGATGCAACGGTATGCCCATTGCATCGAAATAGCCGGGGCTGACCAACCGGAACTCCGACAGCATCTCATGGTCGGAGCGATTGGGTGGCTGTCCGGCGATCTGTATCTCCTTGTTGTTCCAACAACGCTCGATCGGCAGCATATCGATCAAACCCGCTGCCTGAACTCCGGGCAGATGGCCTACCCTCGCCTCAAGCGGCCGGTAGAAATCGCTCAGCGGATCGTGTCCCTGGTATTTCGCCGGAGAGAGTCCTATGTCTACGGCGAGAATGTGAGAGGGATCGAAGCCCAGATCGGCATGACGATAGCGCGAGACGACACGCATGAGGAGACCGGCCACCACCAGCAGCACCAATGTAAGAGCAACTTGAGCGACAATGAAGCCGGAGCGCAAGCGATGCTGGCTGCGTCCTGAACCGGCGCTGCCGCCAGCCTTGAGCGCACGGTTGGGATCGATCTTGGAGATGCGCAATGCCGGATAGAGCGAGGCCGCAAGACTGGCGACGGCGGCGGCGGCGATGGCTGCGGCCAATACAGTCCAGTTGAGATGAATGTCCGCGCCGCGCCACAGCGCATGAATCAGGAAGTCGCGCATCAGGTCAAGCATGACCCACGCCAGCAACACGCCGCCCGCCGCGCCTAGCAACGCCAGCATCAGTCCCTCAGTGAGCACCTGGCGAATCAGCCGCAGACGCTCCGCGCCGATGGCCGATCGCATGGCCATCTCCCGCTCGCGCTTGACGCCCCGCGCCAGCAGCAGGCCAGCCACGTTGACGCAGCCGATGGCGAGCACGGCCAACACCGCGCCCAGCAAGATCCACAGTGGACCTTTTCCGCCCCAGGTTACGCTCTCCGCCAAGTACTGCAGCCGCACTGTCCGGCCTTCGTCGCTCGGATATGCCCTGCCCAAATCCTTGAAGACTCGCGTGAGGTCGGCCTGCGCCTGCTCGATGTTCGTACCATCTTTAAGGCGCGCCACTGTCTCGAGCCAATGACGGCCACGTTGGCTCGCCCCTGGATCGTCCGCCAGCCGAGGAGAATAGACGGCGTTGCGAATATACAGTGGATAACGGAAACCGGCAGGCATTACGCCGATGACCGTAGAGGTGCGGCCATCGAGTTTGACCTCCTGGTTGAGTACGCCGCGATCTCCACCGAAGCTTCTCTGCCAAACCTCATAACTGAGAACTACGATGTCGTTTTTGCCGTCTTGCTCCTCACCGGAGGCATAGGTGCGACCGAGAACGGGCTTTACGCCGAAGACCTGGAAGAAGTTGTCGGACGAGTCTACATAATCCAGCGATACCGGGCCGTTGGATGGCGTCTCCAGGGTAATCTTCCCGCCGGTCCGATAAGCGGCCAGCGCCGCGAAGGTGTGCGCCTGCGCGCGTTCATACTGATAGCTTGGCCACGAAGCCGGCTGTCTGTAGCCGCTGCCGCACTGGCTCGAAATATCGACGATTCTCTCTGAATGCTCATAGGGCAGCGGGCGCAGCATGACCGTGTCGAAGACACAGAAGACAGCCGTGGCCACGCCCACGCTCAACGCCAGGGTGAGAACTACGGTCAAGGCGAATCCCGGAGCGCGGCGCAACTGGCGCAGCGCGTATCGCAGGTCCTGAACGAACATCGATTTCCTCCTATTCCGATCTGAGTGCCTGCATGGGTTCAATGGAAGCGGCGCGGTGGGCCGGCGCAACCGCTGCACAGCCAGAGACTACGATCATCGCGGCAACAGCCAACACGAAGCTCACTGGGTGGCGGGCGAGGATCGTGGGTGATCATGCAGATGGGCGTGCGAGATCTATACATCCGCGCATAAGTAAAG
>PLXP01000104.1 GCA_003151435.1 Acidobacteriaceae bacterium | reverse complement strand
AGTCCCGATAGGAACCTAACGTTTTTCATTACTAGTCGGCCTTCGGCACAACAAGTGACCCTCAACGAGTGCTACGGCCTGTTAGCGCAAACCGACTTGCACAGTTTGTCTTCGTGGAGTGCAAATACTCTGGCGGTCAATAAAGACCATCTTTCTGCCTACGATTCGGGATCAATGTATGTGGGCGGATCCAATCATGCAGTTCCAATGTGTTCTGGGTCTTATAGCTTTTTCTTGTCTGGCATGCAGTGGGTTTTCACAGAACATGCCCGGTCTCACCAACCCTCAGCTCGCTTTCGAACCGATTTCCGGCCAGAGCGCGACCGAAACGCGCTACATCGCCCTTCAGGCCGCCTTTCGACTCTCCATCGACGCTTCCTCAATCACCTATTCAGTACCGGCCAGGTTGGAAGACTCCCGCCCAGGTCAGGACCGCCTTCTGAGAATGCGGTGGGCTGGCGTCCGGGCCGAGGCCCGGCTGGAGCCGCTTGACATTCTCCCGGGCAAGAGCAATTACCTTGTCGGAAACGACGCCTCGCGATGGATCACGAATGTTCCGCATTACGCTGGGCTCCGCGAAGCTTCCGCCATGCCTGGAGTCGACCTACGCTACTACTGCGGCCCGGATGGGCAACTTGAATACGACCTCATCGTAGCTCCCGGAACGGATGCAGCCGGAATCGGCCTTGCAGTGGAAGGCGCGGATCGCGTGCTCACCGAAACGGACGGCTCGCTGCGCTTCCTCTTCGCCGGCAGGGAAGTGCGGCAAATGGCGCCTGTCGCTTACGAAATGGACGGCGACCACAAGTTTCCGCTGCCAGCGGCCTACGGTGTGAAGGATGGCAGACTGGTCTCATTTCTGGTGTCCGGACGAACGCCGGGGCGTGAACTGGTGATCGATCCGGTCCTGGTGTACGCGACGTATTTCGGCGTCCACGATCCCTTGTACAAGTGGGCCGATGAAGGCGGGCCGGGAACCTCCGCATCGAGCGTAGCCGTGGACCCTGCCGGGAACTTCTACATAACCGGACAGACGTTTGCCTACGACTTGACGGTTACCGCGGGCGCCTACCGTTCGACATGTCCTGATACGCCCGCCGATGGCGCCGCCTGCGTTTACACTCCTCTCGGCTTCATCACGAAGTTCTCGAAATCCGGCCAACTGCTCTATTCCACTTACTTTGGAGGAAACAACGGACTGAATCCGTATTTCCAGCCCACGGGCAAGACTCTCGCCGTGGATGCGAATGGTTACGCCTATGTGGCCGAATCGGCGATGTCGACCTTTCCCACCACGAATGGCGCTTACCAGCAGACGTGCCTGTCGCCGGCAGGTTGCGCGACGCTTACGAAGTTCAACCAGGACGGCTCCGGACTGGTGTACTCCACTTATTTCGGCGGCTCCGGCGGGGATCCCAGCTTGTTCAATGGGGGAACATTCGCCAGAGGACTGGCTCTGGGAGCGACGGGCGACGTGTACATGGTCGGCGGAACATACGATGCCACGTTGCCGACAACGTCCGGCGCATTTCAAAACAAATGCCCGACCAACCCAAACGGGTGCCATAGCGGATTTGTAGCGCGATTCAACCTGAACACGAACGGACCGGCATCGCTGGTGTTCTCCTCGTACCTGGGAACACCTGGCGGAGAATCCGAGGCGGTGGGAATTGCGCTGGATCGTTATGGGGATTGTTATGTAGCGGGCGTAAGCAACGTGGACATGCCGTACCTTGCAGCGTTCGGATCGGGAACCGAGAGGAGCTTTGTCGCCAAGCTGAGCGGGAACTACGGTCAGGCTTTGCGGAAGGCAACGGTCCTCCGCGGCGTGACCGCAAATTCGATTGCGGTCGACAGCAGTCTGAACACCTTCGTTGCCGGTGCAGCGACCAACGGACTGGCGACGACCGCGGGTGCTTTCCGAACCAAAATCAGCGGACCATCGGACGGGTTTGTTGCCAAACTCGATCCGTCCGGGTACTCCCTGCTGTTTTCCACCTTTATGGGCGGAGTCGGCGATGACTCGGTGATCGATATTGCGGTGAGCAACCAGGGAATGGCGTTCGTGACCGGGACTACAAACTCCTCCGACTTTCCGCTCGGCCCCGGAGCATTCAAGCGGACATTCAGCACGTCTTTCATCGCAGCGTTGAACGCGGATGGCCGGAGCCTCTACTACTCGTCGTACCTTGGCGGAAGCGGCGGCACGTCTGCCAACAGCATTGCACTCGACAATGCGCGGAATGCCTACGTCGCGGGCACGACGCTGGATTCTGATTTTCCGGTTACTCCCGGAGCAATCCAGAAAGATTACGAACAGTTTGCAGATGCATTTGTTACGAAAATCGTGATCGCCGGAGACCTGCAGACCTCTGTCGTAATGAACGTCAGTTCTGTCGCCCGCAAGGGAGTCGTGATCTATCACGCTCGGGTTACGAACAAGGGTCCTGACGGGAGCGACAATGTCGTCTTCAGTGACGCCATTCCAGCCGGTATGTCGTACGAAGGAGTTTATGTGCCGAACGGGAATGGATGCACGCAACCGCAGACCGGCGCGACCACCGGGACCCTTACCTGCCGCAAGACGCGGCTGGAGAGTGGTCAAACCTACTATGTGAACGTTTATCTTCGTGCCGTTGGAAGTAGCGGCACGATGACCACGAACAAGATGAGTGCTTCGGCAGGAACACAGGACCTGTGGCCGTCGAACAACAGCACCACCGCATCCGTGAAGATCCAGTAATCCGCATTTGTTTAGCCAGCCGGTTGAGGCTTACGGTCAGCCGTTCGCAGAGACTTGTGGGCGACTGGTGCTCAGCTCACAGGCGCTGGCGAGCTCCCTCACGACTCTGCGAGAGGAACGCCGACTTCGAAACGCTGACCGAACTCTCCGCTTCCACGGTCTTCTCGCCCAGCGACTGAGCAGCACACAGGTCGCTGGCTCGATGGCGCCCGCAGGGCTGCAAGCAGGACGGATCGACGCGTTGCGTGCGGCACTGCGGCCTCGGAGGTTGCCACCATTTCGGTAGATAAGAAACATTCAGCCCTGATAACTCCAATGTCGCCGCCTAGATTCTCGCTTGACGCCAAATCGCCTGGGCGTATTTCCAGGGCAGCCCACGGTGGAAATACAGGTTGGCCTGTTATCGACAGTTGACGCTTGATCTCCCGGTTGCAAACACAGTCTGTAGCGATTTGCGGATTTCGGCGCGCTGTTAGTGCGCTGCTGCTGAGGCCTTTGCTTCTTCCGGGCTAGGCCGCCGCATGATGAAGGGCAGCGGGATCAGCAACATAACGAGCAACCCGAGCATCCAGAATGCGTTGACGAAGCCGAGCACGTTCGCTTGCAGATCGATCTGCGCGGAGATCTGCGCGAGGGCGCGATGCGAGGCTTCACTGGTGCTGGCACCCATGGCGACGAAGTTCTGCGTCATGGCGTTGAGCTGCCTTTCGAAGAATGGATTGGCATGGTTAGTGTGCGCGGTGAGGGTGCTGCGGTGAGTCTGCCCTTGGCGGAAGAGGAAGTTCGCGAGCATGGAAACGCCGATGCTGCCGCCCATATTGCGCGTGAAACTGCTGATGCCGGAGACTTGGTTGAATTTGTCCTGCGGCACCCCCACATAGTTGAGCGTACTGATGGGGATGAAGATGAGCGGAATGCCGATGACCTGGAGGACGCGAAAGGTTGCTACGGTACTGAAGCTGACGCCAAGATAGATTTCGGTGACGTGAAAGAGTCCAAAGGACAGAAGGGCAAAACCGATAGCGATGATGAGGCGCTGGTCGAATTTACTGGCCAGGATACCGGCGATGGGCATCATGATTGCAAGGGCGATCCCGCCGGGTGAGAGCGCCATGCCTGCCTGCTGCGCGGTGTAGCCTAGATCATTCTGCAAAAACAGCGGCAGCAGGATGGTGCTGCCGTTGAGCACCATACCGAGGATGAAGCTGAAGGTGATGGCGATGGCGAAGTTCCGCTTGGCGAGCAGCCGGAGGTCCATGATCGGATTTTCGTGGGTCAGCTCGCGGATAACCAGCGCCACCAACGCGACGATGGCAATGATCGCGCTGATCAGAATGATCTTCGAGGCGAACCAGTCGTTCTCCTGGCCTTTGTCGAGCATATACTGCAGGAAGCCAACGCCGACAACGATGAGACTGATGCCGATATAGTCCACGCGGAGGCTTGAGCGGAAGAGTTTCTTCAGGTACACCGGGTCCTGCACGACGCTGTGCGTAAGCGCGAGCGAGAGGATGCCAATGGGCACGTTGATGAGGAATATCCAGTGCCAACTGTAGTTGTCCGTAATCCAACCACCGAGTGTTGGACCGACGGCGGGCGCGACGACGATCGCCATTCCATAGATGGCAAAGGCCATGCCGCGTTGCTTAGCAGAGAAGGTGTCGGCCAGGATAGCTTGTTCAGTGGGCTGCAGACCGCCACCGCCAACTCCTTGCAGGATGCGAAAGACGATAAGCATGGGCAGGCTCGTGGCCACAGAGCAGAGTAACGAGCTGAGGGTAAAGATGGCGACGCATCCCATATAGAAGCGTTTGCGACCGATCACGTTCGAAAGCCAGCCGCTCATCGGTAGCACGATGGCGCTCGATACCAGATAGCTGGTGATGACCCAGGTGCTCTCTTCCGAGCTGGCGCCAAGTGAGCCGGCGATGTGCGGAAGAGCAACGTTAGCGATCGAGGAGTCCAGCACCTCCATGAATGTTGCTAGGGTGACGGTCATGGCGATGATCCATGGATTGATCAGCGGCCGGCCAACTGGCGCGGATTTGGCGTTTGCGATTTCGTCTGCTTGGGCCATGGGTTAGTCCAGATGCACCTTTGGCTCTACCGACATGCCGGGGCGAAGCTTGTCCAGATCCTTCTGGCCGCTGTTGAAGCGGATGCGGACAGAGAGACGCTGGATAACCTTCACGTAGTTGCCGGTGGCGTTCTCCGGAGGCAGGACGCTGGTGCGGGAGCCGGTGACGGCAGGCATGCTTTCCACGGTGCCGTCGAAGGTGTCATGCAGGGCGTCCACGGCGATGCGGACATGCTGGCCAGGGTGGATGCGGGCTAACTGCGTCTCCTTGAAGTTGGCAGTGATCCATAGGTCGCCGGTCTGCACAATCATGAACAACTGCTGGCCTTTGGAGATGCGGGCGCCGACTTCAGCGCTGCGCTGCGCTATCACCCCGGAGACAGGAGCGGCGATGCTGCAGTAGCCAAGATTGAGGTGGCTCTGTGCAAGCGCCGCCTGGGCTGCCTCGGCATTCGCCTGCTGGCCCTTGATGTCGGCTTCCTTGATGGCGACTTGCAAGGGCGCGCTGCTCTGGGTCTGCTGTAGCTTGCTGCGCTGCTGTGCGATCTGGGCCATGCGCTGTTCCACCGTCTTCTGGGCGGAGGCGACGGCTGCCTGGTTCGAGGCGACGGTCTGGGTTTGCGCCGCTGCGATGGCCTTGTACTGGTCGTAGTCCGCGTGCGCGACCTCCTGCTTGTCGAAGAGAGTCTGGTAGCGGCCAAAGTCGGCCTGGTTTCGCTCGTTGGTAGCCTGCGATTCCCTTAGCTTGGCCACGGCGCTGTCCTTATCATGCTGAGCGGCGCCAAGTGCAGCCTCTGCATTGATGACCTCGGCTTGCTGTGACGTGAGATCGTTGAGGTTGCCGATGCGGGTGATGGGCAGATTCGGATGCGCGGCGCCGAGTTGAGCCACGGCCTGGTCGTACTGCGCTTGTGCCTGCTGCAGAGCGACGTTATTGTCGCTGGGATCTAGTTCCACCAGCGGCGTTCCGGCCTGCACGAATTGATTGTCGTCGACGTGGATGGACTTGATGGTGCCGTCAATGCGAGCAGCAATTGGGTTTAGATGACCGTCGACCTGGGCGTCATCCGTATCCTCATAACCGCGGGAGTAGAGGTACCAGCCGATACCGATGGCCAGCAGCACAAGCACAACGAGACCCAACACCAAGGGGTTGATGCTGCGGCGGGGTGGAGTGGCATCGGTGATGGACTCGCCCGCCGCATCAGGTTGCGATTCCGGCTGTGGTTCAGTGCTCATTTACTTGCTCCCTTTGAGTAAGTCGGGAATATCTTTCTCGGCCTCTCCCATAGCGTGCGCGAGAGTGATCTTGGCGAGATTCTGTGAAAACAAGCTGCTGACGTAGTCGTGGTCCGCAGCGGCCAGCGCCTCTTGCGAGTTGACCACCTCAACCGAGTCGGCTACGCCCACGGCAAAGCGGTCCTGTGACTGTTGCAAGGTTTCAAGCGCAAGCTTGCGATTGCTCTCCGCGGTGCCGACCTGATCGCTGGCCACGGTCAGATCGATGCAGGCATCCCGAACATCAAGCTCAACAGCGCCGCGCTCATTGGAGAGTTCAGCCCGGCGTTCGGCGACAACAGCATCTGCCTGCGCGGTATCCGCATGAATGCGGCCACCGTCGAAGATGGGAATGCTCAGCGTGGCCGAGGCCTGAAAGATACCGTTGCCTTGATTGGGATTAATGCCTTCAATTCCGTAGTAACCCTTGACCGTCGCTGAAGGCAGACGCTCGGCTCCAGCAGCCTTGCGCGCTTCTTCCGCCGCGCGCAAGGCTGCTTCCGCTGTCTTGAGATCCTGGCGCTGCGTCCATGCACGGCTCACAACATCCTCAACAGAGGCGGCGTCGAAAGGGACGGTTTCCAGCTTTTCTGTGATGGAAATATCGAGGCCCAGCGGCAGCCCGATCATGCGAGCCAGCGCATTCTTCCGTTTCTGCAAATCGCCCAGTTGGGAGCGCAGGCGCTGCTGTTCTGTCTGCAACTCCACCAGGCTGCGATTGGCTTCTATAGGAGCTTTGTTGCCCGCATCGGCCTGTGCGCGCGCTTGCTTATAGCTGGCTTCCGCGTACTGCACCTCCACGCGTTGTGCATCGATCATGGCGCTTGTCGCCATCAACTGAAGATAGACTCCGGTCACGGCGAGTACGACTTCCTCACGCGCCTGACTCGCCTCCAGACTCGCCGCGTCGGCAGACTGCCGCGCAGAACGATTGTTGTGGACAGCGGTGAAATCCATGACGTTCTGCTCGAGCGATCCGCGAAGGTCGTAGTAGTGAAATGGCCCCACTGTGTTTGGGAAGCTAAAAGCCGCAGAGCCTCCAAATGCGCTGGCACTGAAGCCCTCCGCCTGGAGATCGGTTTTCGCGGCGTTCTCCGAAGCGCTGGCGCTGAGATTGGGCAGCAATGAACTGCGCGCGGAGATGCGCTGCGCCTGCGCCTGCCGCGAGGCGGCGTCTGCGCCGACTCGGCCAAGGTTGAATTGAAGGCCCCGGCGCACGGCATCGGTCAAGGTGAGTGTGAGAGAACCGGCGGGCGGATTCGGATCAAGCGCGCTGCCGGTATAAGCGCCTTGTATGCTCACCTGCGTGTTCAGTGTATTGACGCTCGATGCGGTCGAAGGCGTGGCCGACTGTTGCACGGAGGCGCCGCCCTGCTGACGGCCGGAGAGCGGAAGTTGCGTGGCGCGCGTATCGGAACCCTGCTGCGAACTCTGCCCCCAGCCAGCGCCAGCGGCACTCGCAAACAGCACAAGAGCAGCGGCAACGGCGCGCAGGGCTGATTGAACTATGGCGGTATTACATTGGCGAGTTTTTCGCGATAAATACATACGTGTGTGTATTATTATGGAATCAGCGATAAGATATGTCAAGAGGATCATGAATGGCCCAGTCACCGCTCAAAGGAAAGAACAAACATCAGGCACGCACGCAGGAGACGCAGGCGAGGATTTTGGATGCGGCAGAGACAATCTTTTCCGAGCAGGGGTTTGAGAAGACGCAGCTCGAAGAGGTGGCGTCCCGCGCTGGATACACCAGGGGCGCGATCTATGCGCATTACGCCAGCAAAGAGGATCTTTTTCTGGCGCTCATGGAGCACCGCGTGTTCACAAAGTTCACCGCCGTACGCCAGGTGATCGAAGCCGAACCCGAAGTAAGCAAGCGGCCAGGAATCTTTAAACGCTGGATCGCCACCCAGATAGGTGACTATTCCTGGGGCACGCTGATTTTGGAATTTAAGCTGTATGCGTTGCGGCAGCCGCGTTCGCGCGAGAAGGTGCAGCACATATATGACCTGTTGTTTAAATCTTCCGGTGATAATTTTATCGAATTGTTGTTTGGTGACGATCTGGATAAGGCGACGCGGGCAGCGGTACAGCGTCGGTTGGCCATCATGGGGGCCATTCTGAGCGCGGTGATTCTCGAGAGCCACTTCCGGCCAAAGCTTCTGCCCAAAGCTCACCTGCAAGCAGTCCTAGAGGAGCTGTACGAGGCACTGATCCACGCCTGAGCACTACTCCTGCTATGCCATGACCAGATCGGTTCTCATAAGTCTTAGTGCAAGTCGCCACTAAGGTGTTGACGCAGGCATTGCTGTGGTCAATTGACGAGAAATCGCCAACGCGCCCGCCGACGGCGGAGACACGA
>PLXP01000157.1 GCA_003151435.1 Acidobacteriaceae bacterium | reverse complement strand
ACAAAGACGCGCCGAGGGTGGGGCACCAGCTTTGTGGTTGATCCGGGAAAAAGCCCGGGAGGGTGGGAGACGTGCCGCTTCTGTGAATCCCACCCTTGAAAATCCAAGGGTGGGGCACCCAGCTTTGTGGTTGATGCGGGAAAAAGCCCGGGAGGGTGGGAGACCTGCCGGTTCCATGAATCCCACCCTTGAAAATCCAAGGGTGGGGCACCCAGCATTGGTACAACATCAAGCGGTCGGAGACCTAGCTGCCAGCTCGCACGTTACCAATGGCATCGGCTTTTGCCCCCAACGTCATTGTGTCGGCTTAACACATTCTTCGCTGCTTCCTAAATGATTTCTAATCTGCGCCGATGGATCCGGTAACGAGGAATCACCGGATGCCTGTCCCGCACCAGACCACCTACCTGTTTGCGTCGAACGAGCCTGCCCTTCTGGAGGCTGTGGAGCCGGCACTGCTGGCATCAGGCGCGCATGTCGAGATTGTGCTTTCCGCCGAGGCGGCGCTTGCCGGCATCACCGCTTCCCCAGCGCCCAGCCTGGTGCTGCTTGACGTCCGCCTTCCCGGAATGGAGATCGGACGCTTGCTGGCCGCGGTACGCGCAAAGGCGGGGAGCAGACGCTTCCCGATTGTGCTCATCGCCGACAGCATCGCCGAGGAGTGGATGGATCGGCTCGATGAGGGCGTGATCGACGATCTCATCGAGCCCACGGCCAAATTCGATTACTGGCAGTTGCGGCTCCAGATGGCGATGCGAGCGCACGAACGGACACGGGAACTGGAAATGCTGCGTGAGGCCGTTGCCGTGCATGCGCAGACCGACCCGCTTACCGGCGTCTACAACCGCTCCACCCTGCTTTCCATGCTGTTTCGCGAGACGGATCGCGTGCAGCGGATGAACACCTCGCTGTGCATGATGCTGTTTGACATTGATGACTTCGGCCATTGGAACGCGCGGCTGGGGTCTGCGGCCTGCGATGACCTGATGGTGCAGGCGGTGGGACGGGTAACGCGGCTGCTGCGCAGCTATGACTTGTTTGGCCGCGTAGGCAAGGACGAATTCCTCGTGGCCCTGCCGGGGTGCAGCGCTGTGAACGCTCTTCTGCTGGCCGAGAGGGTGCGGCTCGACGTCTTTTCCGCCCCGTTCCACCTTGGTGGACAAGCCATCCGGCTTTCCGCGTGCTTCGCCGTCGTCGACAGCCATGGGCGCTCGCCGGTAGTGGTGCTGCGCGAGGCGGAGCAGGTGTTGCGGGCAGCACAGGAAGCGGGGCCGGAACAGATCAAATGCTCGGGCGACTGCCCCGAACCGCATGCACCCCCGGTAGCCTTCCTCTCAGGCGCCTCAGTCGACGATCTGCTGGCCTGGTAAACAAATCTGCCAAGGTTGGGAAGCGATACCCCTACCGCCCCATCCCAACCGCGTCGTCGTCCGCCACCAGACCCAGAAACTCCTGGAACACATCGTTGGACAGGAGCCTTCCCCGTTCGGTCAGCCGAACGGTCCGGCCGCCGGACGCAAGCAATTCGTCTTCGACCAGCCGCTCCACAACCTCCATCGCCGCATCCACCCGAGTCCGCCCAAACTCCCGCTCCAGCGACGCAACGTCCACGCCGGCATTCAACCGCAGCCCCAGGAACCACGCCTCCTCGTGCTGGCGATCGGGCGAGAGCCAGGCCGTCTCCGCCGGTTCGCTGGCATCGAGATAAGCCTTCAGTTCGTCGGTGGTCTTCGACCGCAACACGTAGCCGGCGTCTTCGCCCGCGTCGCGCAGCCCCGCATCGCGCAACATGGACGACGCATCCAGCCCCAATCCGAGGTAGGGCCGCCGCTCCCAGTAGCGAAGATTGTGCCGCGAAGCAAAGCCGTGCCGACCGAAGTTTGAAATCTCATACTGCGCCAGCCCAGCCGCCCCCAGCCGCTTCAGCGCGGTCTCATACATGCGCGCAATCGCATCGTCTTCAGGAACCAGTCCGGCGTGGTAGCGGGCGCCGCCCGAAAGCATCTCCCGGCCCAGCCGCGAGTCCTCGTCCACCTCCAACATGTACACGCTGGCGTGGGGCGTGCCGCTCTCCACCAGAGCAGCCAGGGACTCATCCCATGAAGCGAACGTCTGCCCGGCGAGCCCGGCGATCAGGTCCACATTCAGGTTGTCGATTCCAGCCGTGCGCAGCCGCCGCAGGTCCTCCATTACGATGGCGCGGCCGTGGAGCCGTCCGCTCTCGTGGGCCTCGCGGTCAATAAACGACTGCACACCCAGGCTCACCCGGTTTGCACCCGCCGCAACCATTGCCGCCAGGGTCTCCTCCGCAAGCTGCCCCGGCGCACACTCGACGGTGATTTCGGCATCTGCCTCCAGATCGAATTCCGAACGAAGCGCACCAAACAGCCGCGCAATCAGCTCGGGCGCGAGCAGCGTCGGCGTGCCCCCGCCCAGGTAGACGGTGTCCACCGTGCGGGGCAGGTCCACGCCCGTTCGCGAGGCCCATTTGCCTGCGCCAGCCAGGTCGCCGATCAGGCGGTCGATGTAGCGAGCGTGCTCGCTGGCCGGGTAAACTCCCGAGGCAAAATTGCAATAAGTGCACTTGGATCGGCAAAAAGGAATCGAAATATAGACGCCAAGCGCGTTGTCCCGCATCAATGACATTATGGGTTATTCTTTCACGCCTGCCGACGAGAGGCAGGGTCTGTCCCAGCCCCGCTGGGTCAACGAACGCGAAAACAGCAGACCAAGAGGGCTGAGATTCGGGCCGATTCTTGCCGTTTCCGCCATGCAGGCCTTTCTTTTCATGGCCCATTGGTTCATTTATCACACCTGGATGTCGTTTTGGCCTCTGAGCCCGGAGCCGGCCCTGGACCTGCGAATTGCCTTGTTTCTGCTGTCGACAAGCTTCGTCGTGGCGGCGCTGCTCGGCTTTCACTACACCAACCGGTTTGTCTCGCTCGTTTACAAAGTGGCGGCGGTCTGGCTGGGACTGCTCAACTTCACCTTCTGGGCGGCGTGTCTCTGTTGGGCGGCGAATCTTGGCCTTCGCCTGGCTACACCTGGCGCGGAAGCCGCAGGCCGGCCGTGGATTGCAGCCGCTCTCTTCGGGCTGGCGTTTCTGGCCGCGCTTTACGGCACGATCAATGCGCGCCAGATTCGCGAGCGCCGCGTGACGGTGAAGCTGCCCAACCTGCCGCCCTCATGGCGGGGCCGCACCGCGCTGCTGGTCAGCGACATGCACCTGGGCAACATCAACGGCGCAGGTTTTGCGCGGCGCATCGCCAACATAGCTCGCAGGCTGAATCCGGCCGTCGTATTCATTGCGGGAGACCTGTTCGACGGATCCAAAGCCGATGCGGATAGCCTGGCGGCGCCCTTGTTTGAGCTGTCGGAATCCGTCGGAATCTACTTCTGCGACGGAAACCACGAAGAGATCGGCGATGCGGCGGAGTACTCCGCCTCGCTCATCCGCGGCGGCATCCGCGTATTGCACAACGAGCGCGTGGACGTGGACGGCTTGCAGGTCGTCGGCGTGTCGTACAGCGACACCAACTACCCAGTCCGGTTGCGCACATTTCTTGACGGCCTGAACCTCGCCGAGGGCCCGGCCAGCGTGCTGCTCAACCACGTGCCACACCGGCTAACCATCGTGGAACAGGCGGGTGTGAGCCTGCAGCTCAGCGGCCATACCCATGGCGGGCAGGTGGTTCCATTTACGTGGATTACCAGGCGCATCTTCGGCAAATTCACCCATGGGTTGCAGCGCTTCGGCAAGCTGCAGGTATACACCTCCACCGGTGCGGGCACCTGGGGTCCCCCCATGCGCCTGGGGTCCGAGCCGGAAGTGGTCCTGATCACGTTTGCGTAGGAAGCAAAATCCAACATTGAAGTCGGATTTGCGGCGTGTTGACGATCACCAAAGACTTGCGGACGAGGAGTAGGATAGATATTTCTGCCCCTCGGGGAAGATTATCTGTCTCATGGGAGAAGACCCCAGTGCCCGCAGCCACCGGCCCATCCGCCGACACCGAAGTGATCCGCACGACCCTTTCCGGGTACGACCTGCTGCTCCACCCCGCACTCAATAAAGGCACCGCCTTTACCGAGGAAGAGCGCGATACCTTCGCCCTCCACGGCCTGCTGCCGCCCCGCATCGGGACCCTTGAGGATCAGCGCGAACGGCGCAAGAGGTCGCTCGACAACGAGCCCACTGCATTTGGCAAATACGTCTTGATGCGCGATCTGCAGGACAACGACGAGACCCTGTTCTATTCGCTGATTGCGCACCACACTGAAGAACTGCTGCCCATTGTCTACACTCCGGCCGTGGGCGAAGGCTGCCAGCGCTTTTCTGAAATCTGGCGCAAACCGCGCGGCCTCTTTATCAGCTATCCCAATCGCCGCATGATCGATCAAATGCTGGCCGATCCCCGCTACGATCACATTCGCTGCATCGTGGTCAGCGACGGCGAGCGCATCCTCGGGCTTGGCGACCAGGGCGCGGGCGGCATGGGCATCCCCATCGGCAAAATGGCCCTGTACACCGCACTGGGCGGCATACCGCCGGAGCACTGCCTTCCGATCCTGCTGGATGTGGGAACCGACAACCAGGCGCTGCTCGACAATCCGATCTATATCGGCTGGCAACACCACCGCGTCCGCGGCCAAGAGTACGACGACTTCATCGAGTCCTTCGTGTGCGCTGTTCAACGCCGCTGGCCGCACATCCTGCTGCAATGGGAGGACTTTGCCGGAGAGAACGCGCTGCGCCTGCTGAAGCGCTATCGCGACCGCCTCTGCACCTTCAACGACGACATCCAGGGGACCGCCGCGGTGACCACCGGTACGCTGCTGGCCGCCGTCAACGCCACAGGCATTCCGCTCAAGGACCAGACCATCGCCATGTTCGGCTCCGGTTCGGCAGGCGTGGGGATCATCAACCTGCTCATCGCCGCCATGCGGGAGCAGGGCCTGACCGACGAGGAAGCGCGGCGCCGCATTTATTCCTTCAATCGCCACGGGCTGATGGTCGAAGGCGATCCGGATCTCCGCGCCAGCCAGGTTCCGCTGGCGCGCAAGAAGGAAGACGTGGCAGGGTGGACTGTTTCCGGACCGGGCCCGATCTCGCTGCTCGATGTGGTGCGCAACGCCAAAGTGACGGTGCTGGCCGGAGTTTCGGCCCAGGCCGGAGCTTTCACTGAAGAGGTGGTTCGAGAGATGGCTCGCCACACGCCGCGCCCCGTCATCGTGCCGCTTTCGAATCCCACTTCAGTGGCCGAAGCCACCCCCGAAGACCTGCTGCGCTGGACCGATGGCCGCGCACTGGTGGGCACGGGCAGTCCCTCCGCGCCCGTCGAGGTGAACGGCCACCAGATCCGCATCTCGCAGATCAACAACTCGTTCATCTTTCCGGGCCTGGCGCTCGGCATTCTGGTTTCGAAGGCCAGCCGCGTCACCGACGGCATGATGATGGCCGCTGCCAAGGGGCTGGCCTCGCTGTCGCCCACGTTCGCAGACAGCACCGCGCCGTTGCTGCCGCCCATCGGCGAGTCCCGCAAAGTGGCGCTGGTGGTGGCGGAAGCCGTCGCGCGGCAGGCCATTGCAGAAGGCGTGGCCGATGTCGAGAATCCGTTGACACTTGCCGAACAACTGCGCGCCTACGTATGGGAGCCCGTCTATCGGCCGTATGAACGCGTGAATTGTCCCTGCTAGAAAGGGCTGACGCCGGGATCGAAGGCAAACGAGAATTTGCGCTGTGCTATCGTTCCCGATATGCAAAAGCTTTGGATGGTCAAACGGGGTTCAATCGCCACAGTGTTTGGGTGCGTCCTTGTTTCTGGAATGTTTTCAGCGTCCATTCGTTGCCAGCAGCCGCCGGCAGACTCCACCGCGGTGCCCCAAAATCCAAGAGAATTGATGGTCGTAGCGGCCAGGCTAAATGGATTGAACGGCGCCGATGTGCAGCCCTGGCATCTGAAGGCGAGCTTCCAAATCCTGGACGAGAGTGGCAACATCATCGACCGCGGGACGTACGACGAATTCTGGGCGGCTCCGACCAGGTATAAGCGCACCTATGCAAGCTCGAAGTATTCACAGACCGACTATGGCACCGCGAAGGGTGTCCTGCGATCTGGCCGATACGACCAAATACCAGCACTCATCAGCGATATTCGCAGGGAATTTGTCGATCCCATGCTCAATCAGCAGGCGATTGCGCAACAAAGTTTCGGTCCTTCCCTGCAAGACCTGGACGGCGAGAGGCTGAACTGCCTGATCATCACCGGGCTTCCGATGAACCCAG
Source organism: Acidobacteriaceae bacterium (assembly GCA_003151435.1). Lineage (GTDB taxonomy): Bacteria > Acidobacteriota > Terriglobia > Terriglobales > Acidobacteriaceae > Telmatobacter. The sequence continues at coordinate 3,652 of PLXP01000157.1, read as the reverse complement.
GCCGCTCATGGTGCCTTCCGGTGGGTACGGCGGTACTGCGCAGAACCAGTTCCACGGGTGAGTCGCTCCAGGTCATCCACGATCGTCCTGTCCGCTTCCAAGGGCGCTTTGTCGCCGGGGATCTGCGATTCATACGGGCAGGTAAGCTCGCGCTCACTGCACATCTCGAATCGGTTGAAGCTCTGAAACCGGAAGCAATCCTCGAGCCCTCGTCCGATGCGGTGCCTCTACGACGGCGAATCAACATCTCTGCCGGAGTAGCCGTTGGATTGCTCGAAAAGCACGAAAATCCGGTGTACCCCGCAGATGCGCACGTTTCAGGGACGGTCTCACTGATGGCCGTGATCGGCGTAGGCGGCCATGTCGAACAACTCAGCGTCGTCAGCGGCCCGCCAATACTCCAGGCGGCCGCTATCGAAGCTGTTCGCAAGTGGACGTACAGACCGTTTCTATTGAACAACGAACCGGTCGAAGTGATGACCCAAATCAATGTCGTGTTCAAGCGATGAACCGGGAAAAGCTGTGGAATCTACCAATAACTCAGCATTGCGAGTTTTGCACTGGCCTCACGCCCGTCCCGCAAACTCCCGTGTCTCCGTGTACACCTTGACGGCCTCGCCGGTCTTGATGAAGAAGGGTACCTTGATCTCCAGGCCGGTCTCCAGCTTGGCCGCTTTGGTTGCGCCGCCGCTGGCCGTGTCTCCGCGAACCCCGGGCTCGGTGTACGCCACTTTCAACTCCACCAGTGTGGGCAGTTGCAGCCCGATGGGGTTGCCGTTGAACTTGTCGAGCTGAATAATGGCCCCTTCCACCAGAAAATCAAGTGCGTCCCCGAGTTTGTCGCGCGACAGCGCGATGGTCTCAAAGCTCACCTGGTCAAGGAAGTACGAGCCGTCGGCGTCGCTGTAAAGATAGGAGACTTCGACCGTTTCGAGGTCAGGATTCTTGAACTTGTCGCTGGCCTTGAACGTCTTGTCGAAGACGGCGCGGGTCAGCAAGTTGCGCATCTTGAGGCGCACCAGCGTCTGGCCTCCGCGCGCGGTGGGGGTGGAAACTTCCACATCCAGGCAGTAGTAGGGCGCATTTTCAAACTCAAAATACATCTTGCGCTTTACGTCAATTGCGTCGATCAGTGCAGCCATATTTTTCCCTCAAACCCTGGGTGTTCGCCGTCATTCCACCGAACCCCGTGCAATCTTCCTTCTCTTCCATGGTAAATGCCCGCCGAATCATAAGTTTTGTAAACAGTGCTGGATATGTCTTGCCGACAGACGCCACTGGGTTGTTAGTATTGGAGCGACTCACACAAACGTTTTAGCAATGGGGGATTCATGAAACACACGCTTCGCCACGCCGGTCTCGGAACCTTGGTTTTGGCGCTTACGACTCTTTTTTGCCTGGCACTTCCAGGCACTGCGCAGCGGCGCCAGCGTCCGTCGACGCCTTCCGGCCCGTGGATGAATACGAATCTCTCGCCCGACGAGCGCGCCGACCTGGTGCTGAAAGAAATGACGGCTGACGAAAAGGTCGCCCTGCTGCACGGCGTGGGCATGCCCACCGACGAACCGGTTACGGTGGAGAACGCGCCGTCTAACCGCGGCGTCGGATATGCCGTCGGCGTACCGCGCCTGGGAATCCCCGGCATCGACATGAGCGACGCTGCCTATGGCGTGCGCTCCAGCCAGGTGAATGGCCGCTACTCCACTGCACTGCCGGCCAACGTGGCGGCGGCGGCAAGCTGGGACCCCGACGCCGCGTATGAATATGGCGCGCTCATCGGGCGCGAACTGCGCGCGCAGGGATACAACATGTCCCTGGGCGGCGGCGTTGACATTACCCGCGAGCCCCGCAATGGCCGCACTTTCGAATATCTCGGCGAAGACCCGATCCTGGCCGGCACCCTCGTAGCCAAGTTGATTGAGGGCACGCAATCGGCGCATGTCATCGGCGACATCAAGCACTACGCCTTCAACGACCAGGAGAGCGGCCGCAACTCCGTCAACATCACGGTCAGCAAGCGTGCCGCGCGCGAGACCGACCTGCTGGCGTTTGAGATCGGCGTTACCAAGGGCAATCCCGCCGCGGTCATGTGCTCCTACAACCGCGTCAACGGCGACTTTGCCTGCGAAAACAAATGGCTGCTTACCGACGTGCTGAAGAAGGATTGGAAGTTCCCCGGCTTTGTGTTGTCTGACTGGGGCGGTACGCACAGCACCGAGAAGGCCTCGGCAGCGGGACTCGATAACGAGCAGCCGGGTCGGTTCTTCTTCGGCGACAAGTACAAGGCAGCCGTCGATGCGGGAACGATTCCGGGCGCTGAGCTGGACGAGCATGTGCATCGCATTCTGCGCGCGATGTTTGCCGCCGGCGTCATCGATTATCCTCGTCAGCGCAGCGTCATCGACCCCTTCGCGGGCTTCGAGACGGCGCGCAAGATCGAAGAAGGCAGCATCGTTCTGCTGAAGAACAAACCCGCTGTTCTGCCGCTGGACTCAGCAAAGATCCGCACCATCGCCGTGATCGGCGCGCACTCTGACGTGGGCATGATCTCCGGCGGCGGCTCGGCGCAGGTCGACCCCATCGGCGGCAACGCCATCGCTCCTAAAGGCGAGGGCGCCACCCGCTGGCAGGAACAGATCTGGTTCCCCACCTCGCCGCTGAAGGCGATTCAGGCGCGCGCACCCCGCGCCACGGTGAAGTACGATCCGGGCACCGATCCGGCGGCGGCGGCGGCGGCGGCCAAGGGCGCGGATGTGGCCATCGTCTTCGCGTACCAGTGGGAAAGCGAAGGCATGGACCTGCCCACGCTCTCACTTCCCGCCTACAAGAGCGGCGATCAACAAGTGGATCAGAATGCCGTGATCGCGCAGGTCGCTGCCGCCAATCCCCACACCATCGTGGTGCTTGAAACGGGCAGCCCGGTCACCATGCCGTGGGTTGACGCTCCCGCCGCGATTCTTGAAGCGTGGTTCTCCGGCAGCGACGGTGCTGACGCACTGGGCAACATCCTCTTTGGCACGGTGAACCCCAGCGGCAAGCTGCCCAACACCTTCCCGAAGAATGAAGCCGACCTGCCGCATCCCACCGTCACGCAGCCGCCGCCGGAATCACAGCACTTCTCCGGCCCGACTTCGCCCGAGCAATGGGCCAAGGGCCTGCCGCCGTTCCAAGTGGCTTACGACGAGGGCTTGAAGGTTGGGTACAAGTGGTATGACGCTGAGAACAAGTCGGTGCTGTTTCCGTTCGGCTATGGGCTGTCGTACACCACCTACAGCTACTCGGGACTTACGGTGACTCCGGGCTCGACGGTCAAGGTGACTTTCACCGTGGCCAACACTGGCGCACGTTCCGGCGCGGAGATTGCAGAAGTCTACGCTGCTCTGCCCGCCAGCGCGCAGGAACCACCCAAGCGCCTCGTCGGCTTCAGCAAAGTGAAGATCGATGCCAAACAGAAGCAAACCGTCACGATCGAAATCGATCCCAAGTATCTGTCGATCTGGGACGAGCAGAAAGATGCGTGGTCGCTGATTCCGGGCGACTACACCATCATGGTCGGCGGGTCATCGGATAAGCTGCCGTTGAAGGCGACGGTGAGTTTGAAGTAGCAAGCCTGTGATTGAGGTTCGACGAATCCCAGGTCTCAAAATCGAGA
>PLXP01000025.1 GCA_003151435.1 Acidobacteriaceae bacterium | reverse complement strand
TCGCTCTTCCGTAGCGCCGAAGCCCCGTTTGAGCGAAGTTCCCGGTACCCCCGTGGATGCTGCGGATCGTCGATGCGCCGGACGCCAATCTGGCGCCCTGGTCTTTCCTGTCGCACAACTTCCCTGCCACAGCAGGATCGGGAACGGTGGATGGGACAAACCTGGTTGCGGCGGAGTCTCATGATTTTCTCCTGTTTCTTGTTGAGTTCGGTGGGTTGGATTCGCGCGTAAAGCAGAGGGAGGATTTGGCCAGACTCAGACGATGATGGCCGTAATTTCGCTCGAATTCTGTCGGAATTGTCGCCGAGTTTTGAGATCTTACCTGTCACACGACCGGCTGCAGGTTTTGCGCTTATTAACCAGCTTGGTTCTGCCAAACTCGATTTATTGCGCGCGCAACCTATTCTGTATCAATCACATGCCTAATCTTCTTCAAGTTGAACCTTCGGCGCGCCCGAACGAAAGGCACCAACTATATATATGGTTGTGGTCCGGATCAGCCTCCAGTGGCGTACGAACCACTGATTTGCCGATCAACGGCATATGGGCAAGGTGACGCGGTTTGGTGCCGCACTTTCGTCCGATCGCCGTCCGAAAGTGTGTCAGTTGTGTGCTGCGTTGGCCACTTCCCTGCACACGGCACCCACGGGCGAAATTCCGGGACACGCTGGTTCGTGGAGTTAACGCCGCGGGAATTGCACGGAACGGTCAGTCTTATAGGCGTCCACATCTACCTTAGTATCTGCGTGATATGCTGATCATGATCTCTTGAAGCGTGATCGGCTTTCCTTAAGGATATGGATGTGATGGTGCTTCGCTTTCTGCATCTGTCCGATATTCACTTCGGCCAGGAAAAAGATGGCACGTTGATCCTGCATAATTTTGTCCGCGATGAGATCATTAAGGACGTGAAGAAGTTAGCGGACCAAAGAGGATCTGCATCGCGCGTAATCGTCACGGGAGACGTAGCATACTCCGGAAAATCTGATCAATACGATCTAGCGACCGCATGGTTGGAAAAACTAACCAATGCCTGCGGTCTCGGCGATACACAGGTTAGCACCATTCCGGGCAATCACGATTGCGATCTTACCGCAATTTCAAATCAAGCGAAAATGCTCCAGGCACAGTTTCGCTTGAAGGACGCGGACCAGGTCAGAGCCGATCTCCACGCGATTTATGAGGATGGGGAGGCAGCGAACCTTTTTCTTCCCAAACTACGGCAATACCGGACCTTTGCCGGCGGCTACGGGTGTGACTTCGAATCACACAGTCGCCCGTTCTGGACGCGATATTTCGACCTTCCTGGAGGAATTCGGCTTAAGTTCATCGGGCTGACCAGTGTTCAGGTCAGCGACTTAACCGACAGAGCAGGCAATATCATTTTAGGCAACGGGCAATATACGATCGCCGAAGAAGACAACGTGGTGAATATCGTCCTTGTTCATCACCCACTGAACTGGTTCATCGATAAAGACGCGGCGCAGGAACACCTTCACAATAATGCTCGGGTCATTATGGTTGGTCACGAGCATATGCTGAATATTCAGAAAACCTCGGACGTTTTATCGAATAGAGAGTGGCTTGTCATTTATGCCGGCGCTACAAATCCGCCGGACAAGGGGTACAGTTATCAATACAACTGGCTGGAATTCTCTTGCGTAGAGAAGGATCAGGAACAGCATCTCGTCGTCGAGATTTTTCCGCGCACATGGGTACAACAGAGGGTCCAATTCGACGCAGACCGGGCGCGCCTGGGCAGCACCGGCGAATCCGTTAAAATCGAGATACCTTGCCCGCATCTGCACATCTTCGCTGAGCCTCAACAAGCAGAAGTGGCGGGCTCAGCGACTGAAGCAAGACCATCGCACTCGGTCACGTCGACGGGCCAGACACAAGGCAGGTCAACCATGAGCAACGACAGCGGATTCGACCGCCTTCGATACTTCTTCTGGCGATATCTCGACTGGCAACAGCGACTGCAAGTTCTCGTGCAGGTCGATGCTCTCCCTAGGACCGCAGATGAACCGTTGCCTCAAACGATGGAACGTATAGCATTGGAGACGGCCGCCCGGGATGGCCACAAGTTGTTTGAATTATGGCAAGCCGTTATGCCTTTAATCCCCGAGGAAAAACGCGTCCCAAATCCTTTTGCACCCAAGAACAGTTAGGTAGGCATTCATGCTAGACAAAGGCTTCGAATTTATCCGAGTGGCGGACCCGCAACCAGGCAGCGAAAAAGTAAAGGTGCGCATTAAATCGGCCTCCGATCTCATCAAGTGGCTTGCCGCAGATGAGGCGCAAGGCGAACTTCTTCCTCTTATCCAGGGTGTCGTTGCTGGGTTCGATAGTGCAGTTTTTAACCAAGACTCTCCCGTTGTAAAAGCCGTCCTTAAATCCATCAAGGACGAGGACACGGCTTTCCCGGTCGACCTCAAAGAGAACGCTCTTGAACTGCGGGCCGTAGCCGGAATGGCTGTAGGAGAGTTGCTGGAAAAACTACCTGCGGAACCCTCAAACAAACAGGCGCTCTTGGCGGGACTCGCGATATCGGCTGCGGAATTGATTCCCGCATCGACGGAGAAACATATTCAGTGGATGCAAGATACACTCCGGGCTTCGGCGAGAAAAGGCCTGGCGTTGCAGGCTAATCAACGCCGGCAACGTGCGACGCCGCTGCTCGATGAATTCGATGAACTCGAATTATCCGAAGACGCTGAAACCGATAATTCCGCAGTCACCGAACTACTGCCGGTGTTGAAATCCGCTCTACAGGAGGCGAAAGCGCAGGCCGTTATCGATCGTGAGGAGATTGAGACTCTCTGGTGGATGTTCGGCGCATTCTCTGAAACCGAACAAAAGCCGTTCTCGAAACTGCAACCTGCTGTCGCGGCCTTTGCGGCGGGTCGCGAATTAGCACGGCTGTCCTTGATACCGCCGTCGCAAGCCGTGACCGCGATGATCGAGAGAATAGTGGGGTCAGAACGCAAGCCGGCGACATTGGCGTCAGCGGCGCTACAGGACATCGCGACAAAGTGGCCGTCGGCTGCGCGAGATTCTTTCGTTCCTGCAGACGAAAAAGCCAGCACCGCCATTTCACGTTGCCCCTCTTTGTTTCCTGTGTCTTGGGCATGCCGGCGCCTTCGAGACTCAGGCGATTTAGGCAAGGATTTTGCTTTAACGACAGGTATCACGGCGGATGTTTCTCTTTCCCCCGCTGGGTGGGGCGCACAGGTATTTCGCGAAGCCATCCTCTTAAGGTTCCTAACAGGCGACAAGGAGAGCTAAGCCCACCGTGACGACAGGCGCCTGCGAAAAACTTGATTGCACAGTGGCCACCACTGGGAGATGTCTGATATCTCATCCAGATCCGCTGAGCTGCCCTCATTTTCGTTCAGGGAGCGACGTCGTCGAGCTTTCTGTCGAGGTGCCAGAGGTAGAAGCGACCGAAAGCATAGGAGATGACGAAGTTCTTCCGATCATCACCGTCGGGAGAACATTTCATCAGGGGATCGAACTAGGCGCGGATGACGCCGTTGAGATTATGCGCGCTCGTTATGCGCACCTCATCGGCGTTCTGGGCTCGACCGACGCTGGCAAAACCTGCTTGCTTTCGTCGTTGTATCTCATGGCTTCGGGCGGCACGCTGCCCGCTGGCTATCAGTTCGCCGGGAGCCTTACACTTCAGGCTTTCGAAGATCGGGCTAGGGGGCTACGGGAATGGGAAAAGGGAGCTTTGCCGACTCAGCTGGTCGACCATACCGTTCTCGCGCATCCCCGCCAGCCAAGTCTGTTGCATCTCGCAATTCAGGAGAAGGCCGCAAATCGACGCAGGGTAGATCTTCTGTTGACCGATTTGCCAGGCGAGTGGACAGACAATCTGGTTTTGCGCGCAGCCAATGCACCTTCGTTCGAATTCTTGCGCCGCGCGGACGGCATCATCATCGTTGTGGACGGCAAGTTGCTCGTCTCGCACCAACAATTTGTGGAAGTACAGCGTATCCGCCAATTCATCGAGCGACTCTCGACCAATGTTGGAATTGGTCGTGATGTGCCGTTTGTACTTCTTATAAGCAAGTCGGATGAAATCGCGATGCGGATGCCGGAAAGTGCAATAGAGCTGAAAGAATATCTCGAGAGCCTGGGTTACAGGGCGACGGCCGTTTCTGCGGCTGCCTTTTCAAGGCTTCCCAATGAAGTTAAGAGTGGAACGGGCGTTTTTGAAGCAATCGAGACTTTGATTAACAGTGAGCCGATAGGCCAGAACGGTTCAATTCCTCCTGCGACATCTACAGATCGTTCATTTCAGAGATTCAAATCGTGAGCATGGACATTCAACCACATCTTCGATCTGTTCTTCTCATCGGCGTACAGGACGCCGGTAAGAGTAACTTCGTGTTTCGGTTGTGGCTCATGCTCCATGCCAGCACGGGAATGCTGGCTGGCGACGGCCTGCCTGCCGATCTTGACTATCTCAACGGCGGCGGAAATCATCTGTTGAAGGGTGAGTTCGCTCCGCGGACCTCACGGGAGGTGCATGATCAGACTGAAATTCCTGTCAAAAGCACAGCTGCGGGGAGTGATTTTAGGGGAACCCTAATCGTTCCAGACCTCCCGGGGGAGCAGATCCTCTCCGTGTATCGGAGCCGTCAATGGTCTGAAGACTGGGAAAACAAAATCAGGGATGGCTGTGGCTGCCTTCTTTTTATCAGGGTGGATTCCAAGGAGCTTATTGCTCCGCTCGATTGGATTACAGCTGCCAGCCACTTCGGCGGCACGCTACCGACTGCATCGCCGGCAAAAGACGAGGACGGAAAAGACAAACCGCCGACGCAAGTCGTGCTGGTCGATTGGCTCCAGTTCTTACGGAAGGCATTCACGCAAAAGGTTGGAGGATCATATAAGCCCCGGATCGGTATCGTCGTGTCAGCCTGGGATCTGGTTCCGGAAGATCAAAAAGGCGAGGGGCCTGCAAAATGGATAGCGGACAATCTTCCGCTCTTGTCACAGTATGTCGACGCGAACGACGACGATTTCGATTTTGAATATTTCGGGGTGTCCGTGACAGAAGGCGATCTCGATGCCGATCCCGATTTCAGGGCTGAATATTTCCGCCGCGACCCTCGCAAGGCGGGCGAGGTCGTGCATGCGCTTTCAGGCTCAATCGAAAAAACGCACGACGTTACGTTGCCGGTGGCTTGGGCTCTGGGGCTTTCGATAATTGCGCCGGCCGGGAGCGCTGCAAGGCCATGACTTCAACTCATACACATCAGCTTCTCCACGGTTATCGCAGTGGCCACGGCCAGATCGCTGCCAGTATTAAGCTGCCCGGTCGAGATTCGGAGCTGATCACACGATTGAGCGATCTTTCAGGGAGCCTCTCGTCAGGTTTGCAGATAGAGCCGTACCTGACTGTGTATCCGCTTCCCAGTCGGCAGTTTTTTGCGATCGCCCGAACGTGGCCTGACTTGGAGGCGCCTCGCGCAGGTTGCGTTCTGACACACACCCTGCTCATTCCGACCGAGGCCTGGGCAACGCTGCACGATGTGCGTTCGTTAGACAGCCTGTTCCGCAATCCACACGCCAGTCCCGACTATAACTTTGCTGATCCCGTTAACTTACGAGCTCGGTCAAGCGATACCGCACCGCACGATCTCAGACTGGATCTTCCGCGCGCACGGTCTTTCGTGTCGCGCTACTTTGGCCAGGGTTTGCGGCCGATGGTGTGGTTCAATTCGAGCGAACCGGAAGAATATCTCTGGAGGCTTCTCGAACATCTCTGGCCCAAGTTGCGCAGCTCATTCTCGTCATGCACATTCAGCCTTCAGCAAAGGGTTCTGCACGATCGTCCTTTCGATCTGCTTTTTGCACCTTCGATCGTTTACGCTCGTTTCACGAAGCTGCCTCCCGATCAACTGATAGAACCAACCGCAGAACGAAAGGTGCCGGGTAGCGATATCGAGCCCTGGTCCGAGTACTGGGCGAGGGCTTTCTTCTCGGCCGATCCCGGCCTTCCTACGAACGAAAGCGAATTGCCGATCTGGTCGGAGCTGAGTGAAGATCCTACCGCCGTGCGGAAGTTGTCGCTCGTGCACGAGCTGCGCCTTCGCGCCGCGCAATCTCCAACGGCAGGCGTAGGGGCGATGGACGTTGTCGAGTCGCTTGCACTTGACGCCGCCGCTGCGGTGCCTCTAAAGCAGCTGATCGTGAATGACGCCATCAATGCGACGATCTCGGCGAAATCCGTTGAAGACGCCCTGACATCTCTCAGACTGATCGAAGATCGTTTACATCGAGAGTCTTTTCGAACCATCGCCGTTGATTTTTATCGGCCCCTAAGTAGCGCAGCGTCACAGGTGACTTTACGCGAGCCGGAAACGGCGATGAAGTTGAGCGCATCTTGGCTCGCAGACAGGCACTTGGAGGCGAGGAGTGACTTCGCGGACGGCATCCTTGAGGGTCTAATCAACGCAGCGAACGCATTACCGTCTAGATTGGAGAGCCTTCGCTTTCATCCCGAGATTGCTGTCGAACTGTTAAGGCTCCAGCCGGGCTTTGCCTCAAAATATCTTGAGGTTGGCGGAGAAGGCGCCCCGCGCGTGCTTGCAGGCTGGCTCTCTACGGATATCGATTTGGCGATTCTGCGGCAGGTCCGGCAGGCGATCATCCCGTCCCTGAAAATCTACGATCCGGAATTATTTCCGGCGCTTCTGCGAGACGTGTCGGACGTTGAGACGACAGAGACGCTGAACGCGCTTTCCAAGACCAGCAACGGTTTCGCTGATCACGATCTCCGCCGTGTCGTCGCGGATCGAATAGCTTTGATTCACCCTGAACCAGTCCGGATATGGGCTTCGAAGACTCATAATTGGTCACCTGGCACGGCGTTCATCGTAGCCGCAGCGTACGGTCAAAGTAGACAAGGATTCGAAGAACTTCTCAAGGGTTATGAATTTACGGGCAAACGCCAGGCCGACGTGCTTGCAGCTATGCTCTGCTCTCAAGATTTCGGCGATCCGTACTGGCTGCGTGAACTTATGTCGCACGATGTCAGAATCGTAAGCACATTGCTCCTGAACAATGGCGAGCGTTCTGCCGATATCGACTGCGCCATTTCGAAAGTGCTGAATGATGTATCCGATCTTTTTCTCGCCAGTTCGGATGAGCTTCTCTCATCGATCTGGGAATTTGAAGGACGGCCGGTCTTCCGTCAGCTATCTGATGTCGCCGCGCGGAGCGCCATCGCTTCATACATATCTGAAGGCAGGGACACACGGGTCTTACGTGAATTTCTCGCTAGTCCAATCTCGACGCAATGGCTGGAGAAAATATCAGCCTCACAAATTAGTGCCCTCTTGGCGCGAAGCTGCAACGCAGGAACTGCATCTGTTGAAAGAGCCCTGAAATGGATTGCGGAAGCTCCTAACGCACTATATGTGAGAAGACCACCGGTTCTGCCTGAATTGTGCGATTCTTTGTTATCCCGCGTCAGGCAGTTTGGCCCCGAGGGCGCCCAATTTCCAATGATTCAGATCGTGCGCAGGGCGGCCGTGCCGCCGGCAATCGATCTACGGCAAATCTTATCGGCGAAGATGCTCCGGTTCTGTTTAGACAACGTACACCTGGCGCTAGGCGCGCTCATTGCGGAAGTGTTTCCGGATGTCTATTCGGAAGCAATTAAAGGGAATGACCGTCCACTATCCTTCGTCGCCAGCCTTTTTGCGGCTTACGATTGGGACAAAGGAAAAGACCTGAGGATCACTCTCATCGATTCTTTTCTTCGGTCTAAATGGGCTTCCGGTGATCTTGCCGTTGCCGCAAGTAAAGCGGGAATTCTCCGAAAGATTTTCAAGCGATTGTCTCGTAAACAAGGCGGAGATGGTTACATTCGAGCCATGCAGGCGGACTTGGCTCAAAGAAACAATCCTGATTCAGAACGCGTGCTCGACGATTTGCGCGCCTTGATGAAAGATCCTGATTTTTACGAAGAATGGGATTAGCTTGGACGCCAGGCAATCGGTAGGGAAAGCTAGCCGGCTCCAAAGCTCTTTCAGTGGGGCTTTCGAATGCATACTTTCGCTCGCTGGGCCTGCCCAGTTTTGAAACCTCCGGATTCACATGGCACATCTCCTCAGCGCCATAGACATTTGCGTTTCTGCAGCTTGAGATTGAGGAACCGTTGCGCCTTGCGGAAAGGACCATGGATGGTTTGGTTGGGGTACTTGCGCGTCCCCGTCTGAGGATCGCGCCCGAGATAAACGCGGACGAGCCAGGTGCTCGCGCCGCGCGCAATAATCAGCCCTGCTTTCGGAGCCATAGGAATCCCTCCTGCCCGGAAACGGGCACACAATCCGCACACACGTGCGGTGGAGATCAGGTCTTATAGGGGGCAGTGTCGATTACTGCAATTCGATCTCCGGCGCACTGGAAGCGATCAGCTTGGGCCTCGACGGCCACCTCGAATTTTTACTCCATTTCGGCCCTGAATTACCGCTGTTTCCTCCGTCCCGGGACACACGTCGCACGCAGAGCACGAGGGCTCTCAGATTGATTGAGCTTTTGGCAGGGGGTCACTGATCAGGAAGTCTCAGTTGTCAATTCGCGGTGAGCGTCGTATGCATACCAATATCTCCGGGTTGGCCACGATCGGTTGGCAGGGCGCCCCAGAGCAAGGCGGAATGATTTTGCCTAGAAATGCCCGTCGCGATCGGCGTTGACTGGGACCAATTGACTTGAGCCGCTGTCAGGCCTCGTGAGCAGCGGCTAATCAACTGGCCCGCACGTGGAGCGCTTCCTGAACGTTCAGGCTACTCGCAGATGGACGCCTCGTTTTATCTGTGCGCCTGGGACCTGCTCGCAACGGCTTGCTGCTTCTTTGATCGCGTCATTGCTCGGTGTGTCGTAGCGGATGCAGTTTGCCAAAACCTTGGACGTATCCTCTGGAAGTAAGGCAAGGACCGCTTGCCAGACACGACCTGGAATGCGAAGTTCCAGTTCACGGCAAGTGATGGGAACCTGCCCCGCGTCTGTGATCTCGACGGAATCCTGGCTGTTCTTTTGAAGGCGCAACGTGAATTCCTTGCCTTCGATCTTTTTGAGTCCTCGTGCGGCAAGGAAATAGAGCACCATATTTTTCGTGCTAACGATCTTCGCATCGGCGGAGCGCGCACGCGTCTGGAAGCGATCTGCCTGCTGCCGGCAGTATTTCATCCTGTTGTCCATCAGAGACAGGAACCGTCCGATCCTGTCTACCTTTTCGCTTTCCGCATCACAGAACTGCCGGAACCTTTCCAGCAATTCGGGCGATGCGGAGCCATTTTCTTCCGCCTGCTCTTCAATTTCATCGAGGAGCGAATCCAATTCTCTGTCGATCTCAAAAAGTGTGTCGCCGTCGCTCATTGCGTCGTCTCCTGGAGTTTGTTCGGCCAGCCGCACGGCCTAAGAGCCACGCGGCGGCACAGAATCATGCGGCCATTCGCAGGTTGCACCATTGAGTTCGTGCGGCTCGATAGGCGAGAGCATCGACGCGGGTCTGGACGGGATGCCCGCTATGGCCCCTGATCCAGCGCCAGCGAATGTTCAGCAGCTCGTTCAGTCGAAGTAATTCTCTCCAGAGTTGCTGGTGCTGCAACTCGATACCGTGGCTGTTGCGCCATCCCTGCCTCTGCCAGCGGAAAACACGGAAGCGCATTCCATGAATCAGCAGTTCGGAGTCCGAGCGCAGTTCAACGAGCGCCCCGGCCGGAATCGAACGCAACGGCTCGACCGCTGCCAGAAGCTCCATCTCCGAGATGGTTGTCCACGGACTTGCTCCCGACATCTCCCACCTCTTGCTTCCCCGAATCAACACCGCAGCCCATCCACCCGGTCCAGGATTCCGGATTGCCGAGCCATCCGTAAAGATGTGAATTGTCTTCTCCATATTGAATCTCCGCCGTGGCGCACGATGGCAGTCTGCCGGTCGCGCAGCGCGAAGCCCGGCAGCGCCCGCTGGGCTATTGGTCACCGCCCGAGGCGCCGGCCATTTCAGGTTGTCGAAGCTATGCAGCGTGCATGGGAATGACGCTGCCGAATGGAGCCTGCCGGCGCTCGGTGGATGCCCATATCACTGGATACGCAGGCTCAATCTCCGGGAATGTTCCACAAAGATCAGTGAGAAAGACCAGAGTTTGCGGCCGAATCCCGTGCTCCTCCAGCCAGTCGAAGCACGGACCAAAGTCGGTTCCTCCTCCGCCAACGG
>PLXP01000111.1 GCA_003151435.1 Acidobacteriaceae bacterium | reverse complement strand
CCCGCGATTTTTCTCATCTTCCCAATTGGACCCCAAACTGAAGAAAATCCTGGACCAATACAGCCGCCCTGATATTCATTCGCTTTTAGAGGAGATCGCTGCCTGATGGGTACATCGAACTGAGCACTGTCCAGTCCTGAACTAGTTGGGACAATGTGCACTTGGGCACTTCGAGTTGTCTTCTGGGATCAAGAGCGGGTGGTTGAGTATCCGTCCATAAAGGAATCCACTTCGGCCATCGTCGGCATGGAAGGCTGCGCTCCGAGTCGAGTCACAGAAAGTGCGGCCACTGCAGCAGCAAATACTGCGCTCTCTCGAGCGGACTTTCCCAACATCAGCCCAACCGCGAATGCTCCGTTGAAAGCATCGCCAGCTGCTGTTGTATCGACAGCCTTCACGGAGAAAGCAGGGATGGGTTCACGAAGCCCCGTCTGCAAAGCAAGATATGAGCCGCTCAAACCCATCTTGAGGACTACCCCTTTGCATCCCTTGGAAAGGATCATCTCTGCCACGTCGAAGGAGTTGCCAGATCCTGCAAGGTGACCATTCTCCGCTACGTAGAACGCAGCTTCGGCCTCGTTTGGCGTAAACCAATTTACCTGCTCAAGCACCTTTTGAGGGAGCTTGTTGGCTGGCGCAGGATCAAGAACTAATGGGACATTCTCACGGGCGCAGAGAGTCGAAAGATACTCGACAGTCTCAATCGGGATTTCTAACTGCGCAAGAACCATGCCCGCCTGTCGAATGGTTGCCAGATTGTCGAAGATATCCTCTGGAGTCACCTTGGCATTCGCTCCCGGAGCTACGACAATGCTGTTCTCCCCTTTACGGGAAACCAGGATGACGGCGACTCCCGATGGTCCGTCACTCTCACCGATTCCTGTAACATCCACCCCGGCACTCACGAGGTGACCTTTTAACTGCGCGCCAAATGCGTCGCTCCCCAGTCTTCCAATCATGCGAACTGGGTATCCGAGTCGCGCCACTGCTACGGCCTGGTTAGCGCCCTTTCCCCCTGGGTGAATCTGAAAGTCAGTTCCGATCACGGTTTCACCGACAGTTGGAATTTTCTCCGTCATCGCGACCAGGTCCAAATTGATGCTGCCGACTACTACAATTGGCTTCTTGCTCGGCATTGTTGTTCTCCTGCATTTCGGGACAAAGATACTGCATGTCACAAAGAGCGAAGTCTAAGCAGTGACAAGGACTCGAATTCATCAGTCTCTCCCTATCGAGCTTTCAACCACGCAAGGCAATCCTCAGATCTGTAACCTGTTCGCTGACCGAGATACGAATTTAGCCGGCATATATTCTGGATGTGCCGAAACATCAAACTACTTTGTCTTTTGGTCATCTGCCGCGGCCATTGCATTTCTGATTTTACGTTCAACGTCGTCACTCATGTAACCGCAATCCAATCTGATGTACACCGAAGAGTATGGGATCGTACCTGTCGTCTTGATGAACAAGACCCGATAGATAGATCCCGTTTCACTGATTGTTCTCATGACTTCGGAGTGTGGAGTGCTGGAGACTTGGTCAACTGCAAAAGTCGTTGCAATTCTCCGTCTCAGCGCGGACACGCCTGGATAGTCCTTTTCCTCAACGAACTCAAGTTCTCTGTCCAGAAAAACCTTTGCGCGCACATGACGAGAAGCAGTGATGTTTGTCGCAACGAATTGGAGAACCGAGGCGAGATCGTCTTTTGCGACAATAGTTTCGATTCCTGGTTCGGCATAGACCGGAAAGGCAGAGTCTGCAACCACAATCCAGTTTCTATGACCATACAAAGGAAGATGGCTCCGGATTACAGTCTTCCAGTCGGAAGGAGAGGAGACTGTCTGGCTCCTCAAGAACGGAGAGCAGACGATTAATAACGCGAGGCAAATCAGGCGGGTCGCTTTGTGGCTCGGTTCACTCAAGAAGTTCCCCTTCCATGCGGGGCTAATGCCTCGCCCAAGTTCAATCTCTTAGCTGGTGGCTTTGGAAATGGCACCACCGGAGTTTGAAATGATCTCATCGGTGCAGTCCTCAAGCCCCTAAAACAAAGGCGCCATGGCGATGGAAGTCAGGCCGACCAGAAACAGGAGGAACATACCCCAAATAAAGGCCTTTGCGGTTGAAGGCGCCATGGCAAACTCACGCCAGACGAATACGCCCCATGCTGCCGATACCATCGTTGCTCCCTGTCCGATCGAATAGGAAACGGCAGGCCCAACAATGTGTGCCTGTGAAGCAACAAAGTTTAGAAGCGCGCCCGTGCACCAGATGGCGCCGCCCAAAACTCCCCAGAAGTGCGGACCGCGGCCCGCGTAAAAGTAATCCTTCATCGAAGTTGGTTCGCGGCCATCCAGAGGCTTGCGCATCAGCAGCCAATTGAAAGGGATCGCGCTGAGAGCAACCCCGGCAGCAAAGAAGAGGACGGCCGCGTAGGGTCCAACTGCAGTCCCGCCAGTCATCGCAGCCGAGACGAAGGGATAGAAGCACCCCATCAAGACTCCCGCAATGAGGCTGATAACTATTCCCCGCCGGCTCATGGAAGTCTTCGTTTGCTCGCGCATCCTGTATGCGACAGCATCAAAGACAATCGCCACGACGACCAGAGCAATGCCGCCAAAAAGCAGGAGAGGATTGCCTTTCGGCGCAATCACGTAGTTCCCAACCGCACCGACCACGAGAGCCAGCCCGATTCCAATTGGAAATGCGACGGCAAGTCCCGCAATATCGATGGCGGCAACGAGAAGCAAGTTGGCAACGTTGAAGATGGCTCCGCCTGCGACAGCCAGGACGGCGTTGCGAAGGCTCACATTGGCTAGGTCTGCCAGGAATGGTCTCCCCGAATTGCCCAGGGAACCCAGGGTCATCCCCCAGAAACAGGCGGCCACGATCAAGCCAACAACGTAATCCCAATAAAAAAGCTGGAACCTGTATCCCGGACAGAGCTTGAGGGTATTTGCCCAAGAGCCCCAGCAGAGCATGCTGACAATCATGAACGAAAGGACAATGCCATAGACTTGAGGCTGATACATGCAATCCGCTCCTTTCTCGCATTCAATCGAATGCCCGGTGGGGACGAACAGTTGCGGGCGCAATGAAAGGTCAGCGAAAGTCGAATCCGTATTACGTCAATTACCCACTGGGTCCGCGCCCCATTTTTTGATTCCAGAGTGAAACCTTTCAAATTGATCAACCGAAACATAATGGATCGGATTCAAAAAGTCAAGCGGTAGTCTTGAGGTCGAAATTTTCATTGTTGCGCCTATGGTGCATGCACCTCGATCTGGTGCCGACGCCGCTCCTCAAACCATTTTTCTGGCACTCGCTTGGAAGTCAGAAGATTCCTGAATGCTCCTTTATCGCGCTCACTGCTGTCCGGCTACAAGTCGAAAAAGCCAGTGGATTGCCAATATCTTCTAAGTCGTTATCGTTGTCGGATTTCTGAAGTTCCTGTAGAGTGAGTGTTTTCTTTCAATTTGGAACGACAGCTGCGTACATTCTGATTCAGCGCCAACACGGCGATGAATCTTCTTCAAAGCGCATTATTTTAAAGACGTCTCTCAGCCTCCGGGACTTGGTTGGAGCGCCTCCACAAGAGTACCTGCGCCGAAACCATCAGAATGGATCTTCCGTCTGGCCTCTACGTCATGCCGAATATTGGAAGCAGCATTGCATCTTGGGGAAATGTGAAAAGCTGAGCTGAGAATCCTTGACGATTCGCTAAGTCTTAGAATCCCATTGAAATACTGCCGCGGAAATGCCGTTTTGAAGTTGCCAGTCGGCCCGCATCTCATCTCCGGACCGCCAGGATTGAAAACTCCCATGGACGCCCCCCTCGAAAAAAAGCCCTTGACATCCGAGATTGAAACGTTATAGCTTCCGTGGGTCTTCATTTGCGGAAGAAATCCAAGAGCCAAAATTGACAGCTGCTTTCAAAACAGGACAGGTTACAGCCCCAAGTCTTGAAACCTTTCAAGTGGGACTGTATGACAGAAATGAGATCAGCGATGTTCAACTTCCATGTTCGCGGCATTCTCAGCTTCGGGTGTAAAGGGTTTCTCCACCCACGCGCCCGCACGCTTCTCTGTTTAGCCCCGCTTGTCCTGTTTGCGCTGCATAGCGTTTTCTCGCAAACGCTGCCAGCAGCCTTGCCGAACCCTGCTGAAAGCAAAACTCCATACGAAACAGGGCTTGCACTGGTCAGGAGTGGGCACATCGACCAGGCGATCGATGCTTTCAAAAAGGGACTTGAAATCGCGCCCCAAGACAAAGTCTTGCTGGACGCTGCGGGCGCGGCCTACAGCATGAGGGGACAGCTTGAAACCGCTCGAAGCTACTTCAATGCGAGCCTGAAAGTGGACCCCTCTTTTGTCCCAGCAAAGCAAAACTTGGGTATTACGTTGTTCGCCCTCGGGCGTTATGCGGAAGCAGAGGACCAATTCAAGAGTCTTCAAGGCCAACCTGAGCGATCGCGTGCGATAGCCAATCTGTTCCTGGGGATGATCGCTGAGAGGAATTCCGACTGCAAGGCGGCGGTCCCAGAGTTGGAAAGTGCTGGCGCGCTCCTGTATCAGTATCCGGATGCCGCGCTCTCATTCGGAAAATGTGAATATCAAATCGGAAATCAGCAGCTCGCGGCTCACGCTCTCTCAGCGTTCGATCAAATCCCTGATAAGTCCCCCTCGCAATACGAGCAAGCTGCGGATCTCTACACGCGCTTGGGACAGGATCGGCAGGCGCTTGAAGAGTTGGCCAAGGCGCGAGCGGGGAAAGGCCAGGCCGTCGGCATCGAGAAGAAGCGCGCCGAACTCTTCGAGAAGACCGGACAGTTGGACGAAGCGCAAAGTGCCTGGGAATCGGTCGTGGCTGCAAAGCCCAGCGCCGATGCCCTCATGAGTCTCGCCCGAGTAGCAAAGGATCGCGGAGCACTCGATGTTGCAATGAAGTCGCTGCAGCGCGCAGCTGAGATCGAGCCCGAGCGAGAAGACATCTATTTGGAGTTCAGCACGATATGTTCCGACCACGCAAACGATTCTCTGGCCCTTAAGACCGCTGAAATTGGGCTCAGCCATATTTCAAATTCATACCGGCTTACGGTTCAGAAGGGCGCCGCCCTCGAGAAGCTCGGACACTTGAGCGATGCGGAACATACGCTGAGAGAAGCCATGAGCATGCAGAAAGACAACAGCATTGCTCTCTTGAGCCTCGCCGTCGTCCAGGCGCATAGCGGAAGGACGGATGAAGCGGAGCGGACACTCGCAACTGCGATTCGCCAGTTTCCTGACAACTACTACATGCACTACTTCCGCGGTAGGCTTCTGTCGCAGTTTGCCGGAGCGGATTCAAGTAAATCTGACCTGAGAGAAGATGCAATGCGTTCGCTGCAAGAGTCGATTCGGCTGAATCCAACCTATGCAGATTCCTATTACCAGATCTCCAATCTCTACTTGCCAACCGAATCTAACCTCTCCGAGCAAGCGCTTCAAAAGTGCCTCCGGCTCAATCCGAGCCACCTTCCCGCGCAGTACTCACTCGCTCGTCTTTATCTTCGCACCGGAAGAAAGGAACAAGGGCAAGCTTTGCTTGAGAGCTTTAAAACACAACAACGCTCAGAAGAACTGCAACAGGAGAAGCAACTTCGCATCGACATTGCACAGAAGTAGCTCAAGTCAATCAAAACGGCCAGCTCAATCAATTCAAACAGGAGGCAAGACCATGATCCATTCAAACAGACCCGGACCGGCAGCTCTCTTTGCTGCTTTCTGTGCCTTGGTGCTTATCCTGACAGCGCCTCGCGCATTCGCTCAATTCAGCAGCGGGTTTACGGGCAATGTTTCCGACCAAACTGGAGCGGCGCTCGTCGGCGCGAAGATCACCGCGACCAATGAGGCCACGCTCATCGCTAAAGTTGCTATCAGCAGCGCAAGCGGAAATTTCAACATCCCGTCATTGCCCGGCGGTACATATGCGATCGATGTCACCGCGACCGGCTTCAAAGCCTGGAAGCAGGCCGGAGTGCACCTGGAATCGAACGAAACCAAGACGCTGCATCCTTCACTTGTCCTGCCCACGCAGACGGCTTCAGTCGAAGTTTCGGGAGCCGTTGCCTCGGTCGAGACAGACAAGAGTGACACTTCACGAGAGATTGACCAGGAGACGGTCAGTACTGCACCACTGGTGGGAAGAAACGTCTACACCAGCGTAATTGAGCTGGCCCCAGGAGTCACGGGATCGGGGCTGCCAAGTGGAGGAGCGCTTGGTTCGGGCTCGGCAAACAACGACAGCTTCGAGCAGGAAGCCGGCTACCAGATCAACGCTGCCGGCCAGCGCCAGGAGAACAACGAATACGACGTTGATGGGACGGGATTGAACAGCGCCTCTCGCGATGGTGTCGTGAATCTATCGCCGGAGCCCGACTTTATACAGGCAATCCGAGTCAATGGAGCAACCTTCGATGCGTCCAAGGGGCGCTATAGCGGGGCCTACGTCCAGGTGTTCACCAAACCGGGAACAAACAGCTTCCACGGTACCGCGTCGGAGTACTTCACCAACAACGTGCTGACCGCGCGAACCGAGTTCCAGTACTGCGCGCCAGGGACAACGGGCTGCACCGCAATTCCCGCATTCAGCAGAAACGAGTACGGCGGTACCTTTGGCGGGCCTATCATCAAGGACAAGCTGTTCTTCTTTGGGGGCTTCTTCGGGCTAACTGCATCCAACTCAACCACGGATACGACAACAGTCGAGACACCGCAGTTTGTCCAATTCGTGCAGCAGACCTTTCCCAACAGTCTCGCCAATGTCTTCTTTAAGCAGGCGCCGCCTTCGGCCTCTCCCACCGCCAATTTGCTCACGGCCGCACAGGTTGAAGCTGCAAATCCCGGCTTTTTCCCCACAACAGCGTTTCCCGCGACTCTTCCGGTAGAGGGCTCGGTTGTTATCCCATTGAATCTGCCGCATAACGCATACCAATGGCACATTCGAACGGACTATGACATCAATCAGTCAAAGGACCGCATCTTTTTCAATTTGTTCAGAACCCATGAGACCCAGCTGCAGAATGATCCACGACCCATCTATCGTGTCACCCTCCCCAACGCCGGTCTCTACGCCAAGGTTGACTGGACACACACATTTTCCAACAGCCTGCTCAACGAGGCAGGAATGACGCTGGTTCGCGCCGTGGGCGGCAATCCGGGGACGGCAAACAACAAGGATCTGCCCGATGTCAACATTTCGGGCATTTCGGGCTATAACCAGTGGGGTGCGGCCAATTGGGTTCATGAGAACTTTAACTGGCACGATGTGCTGGACTGGACACACGGCAAACACACCGTCAGCACCGGCTTTGACATCGATCGCCACCATGATGACGACAACTTCACGATCGCGGTGGACAGACCGACCTTTGGGTTCGGGAACCTGCTCGATTTTGCACAAGACGGCGTGTTCTCGCAAAGCGGGCCGGGCATAGACGTGAAGACTGGCGCGCTGGCGAAAGATCTCTATCAGGTTCTTCGCTGGGTGTACGGCGGAGCCTATGTCCAGGATGACTGGAAGGTGACCTCACGCCTAACCTTGAATGCTGGCCTGCGGTATGACTACTTTGGGCATTGGGGAACCTATTACGACTCGCATACTCCATTTCCGTTCTTTACTCCTGGGGCAGGAAGTGATTTTGCATCGCAGGTTACCAGCGGCGTCATGTCTCTACGGGGCGGGAGTCATGCTTATGTCACAAACAACCGGCCGCAAGGGGTCAGCCCGCGCTTTGGTTTTGGATGGGATGTCTTTGGGAACGGAAAAATGGCTCTGAGAGGAGGCTACGGTCTATTCTACAACAACGTCGCGGATGGTTCCTGGTCGTTCCCCTCGCGGTCCAATCCGCCAAACTGGGCCAATCCTTCATTCAACCTGACGAGCAGCTCACACCCATTCACCTATGCGCTGGGAAGCTCGGATGGGGGCCTCTTCCCCGTTCCGGCTGTAACCTTTCAAACAACTCCTGCGGGAGGGATCGTAGGGCTTCCCGTTCTTACTTCCGGCGAGCAATCGCAGGTTAGTCAACCGCGGACTCAGATTTGGATGCTCTCGATACAAAAGGACTTGGGTCGGAACTTCGCAGTGGAAGCCGACTACAACGGGTCATCCAGCAGCCACGTGTTCATCCAGACCGACGTCAATCGATTCCCAGGTGATTTGATCATGAACAAAGGTCAACAAACCCGTTTGAATTCGAACTTCGGTCCAATCATTTTTGGCAGGACGATTGGGACCGCCGACGGTCACTACGGTTCTTTCATGGTGACCAAACGGATGAGCCACTCATGGGAAGTCCGGGGAATCTACACCTTGGGAAAAGCGACTGATGAAATGAGCAGCAATGACAATGGCACGGCCAATGGAGAGGCCATATTCAACCCGCTCGACGTTCCCGCTCAGCATGGGCTGGCGGACTTCGATGTTTCAAAACGCTTCACAGCCGACAGTATTGTGAAGGTTCCCAATCTCTTCAAGAGCGGTCTGGGCAATGCCGTGTTGGGGGGATGGAGAATGTCCAACATCATAGTTCTCCAAAGTGGAATTCCCTTCACCGTGTATACCAGCGCGGCATTCAATCCCATTTTGGATTCGGGTGGGAATGTAATCGGGCTGAAGCCGGGAAGCGGCGACTTTAATGCGGATGGGTATAATTATGACGTTCCCAACAAACCAGCCTCAGGCACGGTAGCAACTGGGAAGCGGAGCGATTTTCTGAAAGGAATCGCTCCTGTTTCGGCATTCCCAATTCCGGCTCTCGGGCTTGAGGGGAATGGAGGCCGGAATACCTACATCGGCCCAGGACTTGCGAATGTCAATTCGCAGTTCGCAAAGGAGTTCCACATCGAGCGATTCGCAGTTGAGGTCCGGGCGGATTTCTTCAACATCTTTAATCGTGTGAATCTCACGAACCCGGTCAGCGATCTATCAAGCGGACAATTCGGGCAATCCACAAGCCAGAGTCTTCCGCGATCCGAGCAGTTGGGGGTGCACTTCAGTTTCTAACGAAGGCACTTTACGCAGGTGCGTTTCTCGAATGAGAAACGCACCTGCGAGACTTCTTTGCATAACTGATCTCGTTTTGGGAGGGTGGATTCCGATTGAGTTGAGAGCGTCAGAAAGTCGGGGGTCATCCCGTATATCTATGATTCCATAGTTCGAATGTCGCGTTGGTTCCGGTTTTGTTCGAATGAAACATTGAAGTTTTGCGAATCTCATCCGCTCGGAGGGTTGGGACGGTTATTGGTTTTAAAGGCAGTTCACTGTTCGACCTCCGACTTTCTGACGCTCTCCATCTCCGGAGCCTGGGGCGTTTACGGGGAGTAATCCGGTAATCGCCCGTAACCGGCTGTCAATGAGTGCCTCGACCTGCAGACAACAGATGACAACTCCGGCGCATGAGACCCTTCCCATAGATGTCCGAGTGGTGTATCCTCGTCTTCCATAGAACTTCTAGTGGAGAGATGCCGATGACCAAAAAAGACAAGACGGACGGAGAGATGCTGAAGGGCACCCTCGACATGATGATTTTGCGTACCCTCGTCACGGGAGACGCGCACGGACACACGATTGCCAAGGTGATCGAGCGTACCTCGGAGGATGTGCTGGAGGTGGAACAAGGTTCTCTCTATCCGGCACTGCATCGGCTCGAGGATCGCGGTTGGGTCTCTTCCTTCTGGGGGGCGAGTGAGAACAACCGCAAGGCAAAGTTTTATCGTCTCACCGCTGCGGGCAGGAAGCAGCTCGTGCGTGAAACGAGCCGCTGGCGGCAGATGATCCGCGCCATTGGCCTGGTCATGGGCGAAGAAGCTATGGAAGATGGAGGCACGCGATGAGATGGCTCAGGTTCTTTCGCCGCCGCCGGGCGGACGCAGAGCTAAGAGAGGAAATCGAGGCCTATTTGGCTGAGGAAACCGCCGAGAACATTGCGCGTGGAATGAAACCCGAAGAAGCGCGCCGCATGGCGAGAATTAAGCTCGGAAACCCACGAAGCGTTCGCGAGACCCTGTGGCAGCAAAACAGTGTCTCGCTGGTGGACACGCTCGGTCGCGACTTGAAGTACGCGACCAGAACACTGTTGCGAACGCCAGGCTTTTCGCTGATCGCGATCGCCGTGATGGCCTTGTGCATCGGCGCCACTACCGCGCTCTTCACGGTTGTGCGCTCGGTCCTTTTCAGGCCGCTTCCCTTTCGCGATCCCGGCCGCCTCGTGATGCTCTACGAGCATTTCCGTGATTCTCGCAGCAACCAGGAAGGGTTCAATTACAACACCGTTGCTCCGGCCGACTACTACGACTGGCGCGCGCAGACGCACGGTTTTGAAGACATGGCCGCGATGCGCTATTGGCAATTTAACCTGACCGGGGAGCGTGGAGATTTGCCGGAACTGGTAAGCGCACGCGGCGGGAGCTGGAACCTGTTTCCGCTGCTGGGGGTGCCCGCGGCCATCGGGCGCACGTTTACCGAGGGCGAAGATCGTCTGGACGGAAGCGCCGTCATGCTCACGTGGACTCTCTTCGAGCGGCGGTTCGCGGGGGACGCTTCGATTGTCGGCCGGCAAATCCATCTCGACGGGAAGCCTTATACGGTGGTGGGCGTGCTTCCACAGTGGTTCAACTACCCCGATGCGAAGGTACAGGTCTGGGTGCCGTATTTGTCGGGGTTGCCGCCGGATATCGTGCCGCATCATGACTATCACTTCAGCGCAGTGGTGGCCCGCTTGAGACCGGACGTGAGCCTGGCCAGCGCCCTGAGCCAGGTTGAGGCGGTGCAGTACCGCTTGCATTCGCAATACCTGAATGCGCCGGTGGCCGAAGATGTGGCGCCACGGAACATTAACGACGACCTGGCACGAGATGTGAAGAAACCGCTGCTGATCTTGATGTGTGCTGTTGCATGCATGTTACTGATCGGCTGCTTGAACGTCGCCAACCTGCTGGTGGCACGTGGGGCGGCGCGGCAAAGAGAAGTGGCTATCCGGGGCGCGCTCGGCGCACAACGGTTGACGCTCATCCGTGGGCAATTGACGGAGAGCCTGTTGATCTGCCTGGCCGGCGGCGGGGGAGGGGTGTTGTTGTCGCTGGCGGCCACGAATTGGATGGCGAGGACGTGGAAGGATTTGCCGAACGCAGTGGGCATTCACGTGGACAGCGTTGTGCTGGCATTCGCCTGTGCATTGGTTTTTTCGGCGGCGCTGCTCGCGGGCCTGTTGCCGGCCATCTCGTCCACAGGCAAGGCGGTTTTTGCCTCGCTCCAGGCTTCATCGCGGACCACAAGCGGGAACCTTTCCCGCGCCACGCTGCGCAAGACACTGCTGACCGTGGAGATCGCGGTCACTGTGGTGTTGTTGATCGGCGCGGGGTTATTGCTCACGAGCTTTGTTCGTTTGCGTAGTACTGACGTGGGATGCGTGACCGGCAATGTGCTGACTCTGGACTTGAGCCTTCCGGCGCAGAAATACGGCAGTCCAGAGAAGGTTAACGCTTTTTACGAAACCCTTCTCGAAAAGCTGCGCGACCTGCCCGGCGGCCGCGCCGTTGCCCTCGGTTCAGTTCTGCCTGGAGAAGGAAATGGAGGAGATAACGTATTCACAATTAGAGAACATCCTCCTCTGAAACCCGGCGAATTACTGCCCGACGCTCTCATACGTCGGGCTGACCCTGGATATTTCAGCGCATTGCAGATTCCGTTGCTGAACGGACGTTTTTTCGCCAGCGACGATCGGCTGAACCGCTCCAGGAAAGTCGTCATCAGCAAGCAGTTTGCCCGGCAATATTTTCCGGGCGAAGATCCGGTTGGCAGAACCATTCACGTGCCCGCGCACAATGATGCCGACTATGAGATCGTCGGCGTCGTCGGGGACACGCTCTGGCAGGTCGGTAAGCCAGTCGAGCCAACCATGTATTTCCCGATCCTGGAAGGGGGTCTTGACCACGGTCTGACGCTCGCCATTCGTACCGATTCCGATCCGTTGGCAATGTCCGTTCCGGTGCAGAAGCAGATTGCCGGTCTCGATTCGGAGCTGCCCGTTTCCAACGTGCAAACGATGCAGCAGGCGATTGGGGATTCGCTAGGTAATGCCAGCTTCAGTGCCGCCCTGGTGCTGAGCTTCGCGGTGCTGTCGCTGGTCCTGGCTTCCGTAGGTTTGTATGGTGTTCTCTCCTATCTGATGACGCAGCGGACCACAGAGCTTGGGGTTCGCATGGCGCTGGGCGCGCAGAGGGATCAGGTCCTACGGCTGATCCTGTTTGACGGATTGAAGCCGGCAATCATTGGGTTGGCACTCGGATCGGCAGCCAGTGCTGGAATCACGCAACTGATTCGCTCCATGCTGTATGACACCAGGCCGCTCGACCCAACTGTATACGTCGCAGTTACCTTTACGCTGCTGATGGTTGCAACCTTGGCCTGTATGATTCCCGCGTGGCGAGCCTCGCGATTGGATCCCATGCAGGCGCTGCGGGCTGAATAATCCGTAGGGGAATCAAGTTGGCGCGAAATCGCCGAGTCGCTCGTCGACCCTAGATTAGTACTGGGATGTCTTAGTGCTGTATCAGAAGCGCCCTCCAAAAGCGCATGCGAACTCGAACTGTTGCGCGTGGGCGCTCCAGATACAGCACTAAGACTTTCGAGGAGTAATCCTGAAGAGAACCTGTAACAAGCAGAATGTAGTGCGGTTATTCCTATTCTGGTCCTGCTGGTTGCGCTGGTCTCCAGATTCTGGCGGGAGTCAATTTTGCCGCCCGGTAGGGTGAAATGCTGCCACCAACACTGGCTGGGCACCCAGCACGCCCATCGCGCGGGAAGCGTGTTCGGGAGTTCACAAGTCGTAACTGACGAATAGGGGGCTCTCCCTCAACCTTTATGGCGTAGGAGAGAGATCCCTTTTCCATATACTGCGCAACGCACCGAGGGTGATGGGCAGGGCGCCGGCGAAGAGGAAGACCATATCCCCCACCATGCGCAGCCATTCCAGCTTGTGGTAGGTGCCGCCCATCAGGAATGTCAGGCGGCGCGCGTGCCAATACCCGTTGGCGACGGAATCCCAGAGCTGAATTACTCCTCCGGGAAACAGATCCAGGATGATCATGAGCGCGAGGCCCACATTAGCACCCCAGAATCACACCCGGACGAACTTCTCCGTCTCCTTCCACGTGGTGTCGGATTGCATGGCCCTGAAGCAGAAGACCAGGACCGCTAAGGCCAACATCCCAAAGACACCAAACAGTGCGGCGTG